>SCQP01000022.1 GCA_004299485.1 Acidobacteriota bacterium | reverse complement strand
GAATCTGGAGGCTTCTGTGAGGTCTGCTGGCATGACGGGGCGGCCGGGCTGGGTGTCGGACCTCATTGTAAGCCGGATTGAACGGAGCCGCGGGCAGGACTGGCGCTATGGGGATTGTAGTGGAAGGGAAACGGCGAAGCGGTTCGCGAAGGACGATTGCCAGCAACGCGCGACGCCGTGGCGGGCCCCGGGCGTTGCGGCGGGAGCGCCCTTGTCGCAATGATATGAGCCAATCCGGCTGCCGTGGGTGACGTAAACCGGACGAAGTCGCCGCAGCCCGCCGCACCGGGCGCGATCAGTTGTGCCGGCGCCCATGGCGACGGATGCGGAGCATGGCGATGTGGACGTGCCATGCATGATCACGAGGTATCGCTCCAGAAGGGGCTCGGCGGCGCTTGTCCGCACTGCCAGACGGCGAGCGTGACCATTGGGCCTCCGCAGCAGGGGCAGCGATGCGCGGGCGCAAGGGCAGTCGCGGCGGCGGCGATCTTGGGATCCGGTTCGACGTCGTCCTGCTGCGGAGTGGCCAGCAGCCTGCGGCACAGGTCGAGCCTGGCGGTACGATGACCGTTGGCGAGAAAGCCATAATGGCGGATGCGATGGAAGCCGTCGGGCAACGTGTGCAGGAGGAAGCGACGGATGAACTCATCAGCATCGAGCGTCATGACCTTCGTCCTGCCGTGATGGCGATAATCCCGCCAGCGGAACGCGACGCGATCGTCATCCATGCTGATCAGCCGGGAGTTGGCGATGGCGACGCGATGGGTGTAGCGGCCGAGATAGGCCAGCACCTGCTCTGGCCCGCCGAAAGGTGGCTTGGCATAGACGACCCATTCGAGGCGACGGACTTCGGCGAGCACGCGGGCGAAAGCATCAGGCTTTGCCAGGTGGGCAAGGTTGCCGAAGAAGCCCAGCCGGCCCGCATCATGGGCCGCTCGCAGTTCCTCCAGGAAGAGCCGGCGAAACAGGCGCGACAGCACCCGCACAGGCAAAAAGAAGCCCGACCTGCACGAGATCCAGCGTCTGCCATCGGGCGAGACGCCACCACCCGGCACGATACAATGCAGATGGGGGTGGTAGGTGAGAGTTTGACCCCAACTGTGCAGCACCGCAATGAGGCCGATCTCGGCGCCGAGATGCTTGGGATCGGCGGCGATGGTGCGCAGCGTCTCGGCAACCGCCTTGAACAGGATCGTATATACCACCGCCTTGTTCTGGAAAGCGATCGCCGCGATCTCGGCCGGCAGCGTGAACACCACATGGAAGTAGGCGACCGGAAGAAGCTCGTCCTGCCGCGCGGCGAGCCAGTCCCGGCAGGCCTGCCCCTGGCACTTGGGGCAATGCCGGTTGCGGCAGGAGTTGTAGGCCACGCTGATCGCCCCGCAGGATCGGCAGCCCTCGACATGGCCGCCGAGTTCGGCCGTCCGGCAGAGCTCGATGGCGCTCATCGTGCGCCGCTCGACGCGTCCGAGATGGCCGTCATGAACCTGCCGATACGCCTCGCCATGGCGGCGGAAGATATCCGCCACCTCCAGTCTCGCCGACATGGGCGGAACCGTTCAGCCCGGGGGCACCACCTCGATGTTCAGCCGGTCGAGCGGGCTTGTCGTGCGCCGGATCAGACCGTTCGAGACTTTGGTGTAGCGCGCCGTCGAGGAAAGATTGTTGTGGCCGAGCAGCACCTGAATGATGCGGATATCGGTGCCGTTCTCCAGCAGATGGGTGGCGAAGCTGTGTCTGAGCGTGTGGACCGTCACACGCTTGTCGATGCCAGCCGCCGCGCGCGCCGAACGACAGGCCGAATACAACACCTGCACGTCTATGGGGCGATTGGCATCCCGGCCGGGAAACAGCCAGCCCTGCGGCTTCGCCAGTCGCCAGTAGACGCGCAGGATGCGCAAAAGCTGCGCCGACAGCATCACGGTGCGGTCCTTGCCGCCCTTGCCGTGCTCGACACGGATCACGCCGCGGCCACTGTCGATATCGCCGACCTTCAGCCCGACGGTCTCCGAGGCGCGAAGACCTGCTGCGTAGGCCGTCGTCAGCGCCGTACGCGTCTTCAGGCTCGGCACCGCCTCCAGAAAGCGGACAACCTCATCGGTGCTCAGCACCACCGGCAGCGTGCGCGGCGCGCGGGCATAGACGATCCGCTCCGGAATCTCCGCATGGCCTAGCGTCACGCCGTAGAAGAACCGCAGCGCACATACCGTCTGGTTCAGCGCCGGCCATGAGATTCCGGTCGAGACCAGATGCACCTGGAAGGCGCGGACGTCTTCCAGCCCGAGCCGGTCCGGCGAACGGCCGAAATAACACGAAAACTTCGCCACCGCATGCACGTAAGATCGTTGCGTGGCCGGCGACAGATTGCGGATCGTCATGTCATCGATCATGCGCCGGCGAAGCGGGCTCAACTCGGCCATCTCTTTGCTCCTGTTCTCAAGATTGCGCTTCAACAGCCGCAATCCTTCAAAACAGAAGCGTCACCCGCAAATCGTCCCACCAAATGCCGCGTCAGCGGCTTCGTTCAATCC
>SCQP01000021.1 GCA_004299485.1 Acidobacteriota bacterium | reverse complement strand
ACTCCATTCGCTGCCGCAGTTGGCCCCGCTCAACCGCCCCAGGTCGTCCTGCGTGTAACTGCAGTTCTGGGTGTCGCCCGTCGAGAACGGATCGGTGATGTCGAGCGAGGCGAGCGTGCCGTTGCCGTTCCAGCTCAGCTTGCCAATGTCGTTGCTGCCGTTGATGTCCAGCGTGTACTGTGTCATCCGCTGGTCATTGTTGTAGCTGTAGCTGTCGTAGTCGCCCGAGGCAAACGTCACTTTGGTGACCTGCCAGGCGGGGTTGTAGCTGACCGAGGTGACCGGGTCCTCACAGCAGGACGCGGTCATCAGAGTCGTGCGGCCGGCGCTGTCGGGATTGTAGGTGACGGATGGCTCGCCGGGCTCCGTCAGAGTCTCTGCTGCACCGTTCAGCCACCAGCTCGCGCCGCTGACGTAGTAGCCGCCGGAGTGGGGCGTTGACTCGTAAAACTCGCTGGGCCTGCCCATGGCGTCGTAACCGAAGCCCTCATCGGTGATCTTAGCTCCCGCCGGACCGGTGTAGGCCTCCGCCAGCCGCCCGGTGGCGTTGGTCATATGCACCCCATCAACGACGGCGCCGACTCCGTAGACAAACGTCTTTGCCGGCGTGGCCGCGGCGTTGGGGCCCGACGGGTACGTGATGGCGGTCGTGCGGCCCCAGAGATCGTGGCCATAACAGGTCACGTTGCCGGCGTTGTCGACCCGCTCGACCAGCGAGCCGGCAGCGCTGCCGCAGGCGCCGGAGGAATCGAAGGTGAACGCGGTGGTTCCGGTCTCCGGCGCCGTCTCGCTGGTCATTCTACCCAGCCAGTCGTAGGCGAAGCTGCGGCTTTCGCCGTGCTGGCTCACGTTCGTCAGCAGGCCGAGCGGGCTGTAGGTGTACTGGGTGAGAAAGCCGTTGCCCGAGATTGCCAGGCCGCAGGCGGTGTTGCCATTTTGAGCGCTGAGTTCACACACCTGCCAGAGGTCGCCCCAGCCGTCGCGTACCAGGATGCGCGCCGGCGTGCCGCCTGGGGCGGCGATCTTGGTAGCGCTGGCGGTGTAGGAATAGTTGGTCGTCGAGGTTCCGTCCGCCTGCGTAACCGACTTCAGACGGTTCAGACCGTCAAAGACCGCAACCGTGAAAGCCGTGCCTGCTGCTGGTGACGCGCACGCGGTGTTGTACGGGGTGCTAGTTTTCGTCGTCCGCCCCATGTTGTCCCAGACGTACTCGACCGTGTCGCAGCCGCCCGTCGGCACCGCCCTCTGGCCATAAGCCAGCTCGCCATAACCGCCCAGCATCCGGTAGTCCGTTGCGGTGAGCGAGGCCGAGATCTTTGTAGCGGTGCTGACTTCCGTCGGGCTCACATACGAAATGGCATCGCCCCCGCCATCAGCGTTAACCGTGCCGGATGGTCTGGCCTCGGCATCGTAGCTGAACCTGGTCTGCGCGCCAGCCGGATCCGTCTGCTGTGTCAGGCGGCCGACGCCGCAGTCGTAGACCAGAATTTCGCTGCCGCCCGGGACCGTGGTGCTGCTGGGATAGGCGTCGGCGCAGTTACCGTAGCTCGTCGCCTCCTGATTGCCGTCGGGCGCCTTCACGGTGATGACGTTTCCGGTGTCGTCGTAGGCCAGATAGGTGTTGAGAGGATTGACGGACGAGACGTCGCGGCTTATCTCGGTGGGGTTGCCACGCAAGGTGTAGCCGGTGCCGAAGCTGCTGCCGTGGTTGAGCGCACCACTCGACGCGCTCAACCCCGACGGGGCGGCGTAATTGTCGTATGTGATCGCCGTTTCGGCGTAGATGTTCGAAGCGCCGTCCTGAACGGTGATTTGGTCGGGCCGGTCGACGATGTTGGGCGCCACGTAGTTGCTGTTGCCCTGATAGAGGTAATGAATCGTCGTGACGCGCTTGGTCGCGCCGCTGCCATCGCGCGCCCAGTCGATATCGGTTTCCGACGTTAGATTCCCGTAGGTGTCAAAACTGGTGTCGCGCTCGCTCACCCTGACGCCGTTCTGGTAGATCACGGCGGTGGCCGGCAGCTCGGGCGGACCGCTGGTATAGGTCCGCACTACCTCGCGCAAAAGCGTCACGCCGTCGGTGTCGTAATTCTGAATGCCGGTCGGCAGGCCGTCGGCGTCATAGGTCTCGACGGTCTTGGCGCCGTCCGGGTAGGCGATGCTGGTGCTGCCGGAGGAGCGCGTGTAGGTGGTGGTGCCCTGCGTGCCGCCGTCACTCTCGGTGACCGCAACGCTGGCCGGTGTGCCGTTTCCAAAGGCGCAGAGGTTGCCGTAGCTCAGCGTGGTCACGCCGCCCGCGGGAAAAGTGATCGAGTTGAGGCGGCCGGCAAAATCGTATCCGAACTGGTAGTACCAGTGCGAGCCGGACGTGTACTCGGGCAGCACCAGAAAGACCGGTACGCTCACGGTCCCCGAGTAATCGGCGATACCCGTGCAGCCTGCCTCGGTATTGGCGGCGACGTTGTTGTAAACCAGCAAGTAGGTGGCGTAGCTGCTCGAGCCGGGCTCCGGGACCTCGATGGCGGTGCAGTTGGGGTAGCTGAGCCCGTCCACCGGGTTGGTGCAACCGCTTTCAGGAATCACCTTGGCTACGATCGATCCGGTGGTATCGGTCCAGTCGGTCTCGCTGCCGTTCCTTGCCGAGGAGATGTAATTGCCATTGGTGTCCTCGATGGCGAACGCGCCTCCGCCGTTCGGATAGAGAATGCTGCCACTTCGATTTACAACGTAGTCGGTGCCCGCCGAAGCAGCGTGCAGCTCATAGCCGGAGCCATCGCTGGCGGTGGCCGTGAGGGAGGATGGCGGCAAGCCGCAGCTTATGTCATGCGTGAGCGAGCCGGAGAAAGGGTGCGAAGTCCCGGAAGGATCGACGTAATAGAAACCGGACATGACCGCATACTGGCACGTCCCTGATTGCGGATTGCCCCGCGTGTAAATCTGCGTCGTGGTGTTGCTGATCGACCCCAGCGCGGGTCCCACTGTCCAGCCGCTGCCGTAGGCGTAGTTGCGCCCGAAGGCCGCGCCAACGTTGACGAACACATTCGAGTTGTACGTCAGGTTGACCGCAAAGGGCACGCCCCGGCCCGGTTTGGCAAATATCGGAATCGAGAGGGAGGCATTGCCGCTCGCAGCACTCACGCGCACCGAGCGGCCGCGCACGGCCAGCGCGAACGGCGCAAGGCCGCCCAACGGCGCCGGCTGCTGTGCGCCGGCCACAGCGCCACTCAGCATCAAAAACTGCAGCGAGAGGAAGAAGAGAGAGAGAGAGGGAGAGAGTGCAAGTTTCGCGCCATCCGCATAAGTCTCACCTCGTGCTACTCACACTGCAATGGAGAATTGAACAACTCAGTGGCTCGCCACTTTTTGCCCTGGTCGCTCCCGTTGGTCGCTCGGAGTGCGGGCTTCGATTCCCGGCAGGGTCCGCCCGCTGGCGCTCAGGGCTCCTCCAAGCTGCCGCCAGATGCGGCAGTCAAGCGAAAAATGCGCTTGTTACAAAAAATCACAATCTTCAGGATTTGTCACAAAATTGTGACAAGGGCGCCCGCCTTTTACAGCGCCTTCATGCACGCGGCGAAGAGCTCGTCAAAGCCGGCGTCGGGGCGGGTGGCACGGGCGCGTTCGACTGCTTTGCGGGCCGAAGGCTCGGCGTAGCCCAGATTCATCAGTGCACTCAACACGTCTTCGGCAGGACCGGCAAACGCGGCGGCCGCGAGCGCCTCGGGCGCGACCGCAGCCAGCTTGTCACGCAGCTCAACGACCAGGCGCTCCGCGGTTTTGCGGCCCACGCCGGGAATCGAAGTCAGCCGCGCCAGGTCGCCGGAGTGCACCGCCACCGCCAAGGCGTCCGGCGCCAGCCCGGACAGAATGGCCAGCGCCAGCTTGGGACCAACCCCGTTGACCGAGATCAGCTTTTCAAAGACCTGCTTTTCGCCCGCCGTGGCGAAGCCAAATAATTGAATCGCGTCTTCGCGCACGTGCGTATGCACATGCACCGCTGCCTCGGCGCCCGGGGGCGGAAGTTGCGTGTAGGTGCCGACCGGAATCTGCAGCTCGTAGCCGACGCCATGCACGTCGAGCAGCATGCGGCCCGGCTGGCGCTCGCGCAGCACGCCCTGGAGCCAGGCAATCATGCCGCCACCAGCTCCGGCAGCACGGCGCTGGGGATGTGGCCATCGGCGGCGGCAAGTTCGAAAAAGCGTTGCAGGCCGGCACGATGACGCGCCGTCAGCCGGTGCGTTACGTTGGCGGTGAGATAACGCCGGATCTCCTCCGGCGGCAACCGCAGGCGCGGCGACCAGGAGGCGACCAAATCCTCGCGCTGCGCCAGCCCCTCGGCCAGCGCCTGCTGCAGCCGCTGCGGCAGCCAGTCACGGTGGGGCGCGAACGCGGAAGCGCGAATGCCCCACAGCGCAAACACGAAGGGCAACCCCGTCCAGGCCCGCCATACCCGCGCCAGGTCTTGGACCTCAAAGGCGCCTTCGGCATCGCCGCTGATGCGCAGCTTCAGCGCGGGATCGCCGATCAGCAACGTCGCATCCGCCCGTTCCAGCGCGCGGCGCCAGTCGGCGTCGCCCGGCGTCGTGGTAAAGTGGGCGCCAAAGCGATGCCGCAGCAGAATTTGTACCAGCGCAGCGGAGGTACGCGAGGCGCGATCCAGTGCCAGCGTTTTCACTTCGGCCAGCGGACGGCGGCTGATCAGCAGAATGCTGCGGACATCCGCGGCTTCGCCCTCGCCGTCGCACGAGGCCACGCCCAGCCCATCCAGGCCCACGAGGTTGGAGATGCGCGCCAGCTCGATGACCGGAATCACGCCCAGATCGGCGCTGCCGTCGCGCAAGCCCTCGGCGCAGGCCGAAGGCAGCGAATGCCGCAGGCGGAAGCGGGCATCGCCCTCCAGCCCCCACATCAGCGGTGCCGCATTTAAAAAGTCAATCGCCGCTATCGTGAGCATGGCCGCAAGTCAGTATACGGGAAGTTTCCCCTAGCGTAGCGGCACCGCAAACCATCGTAGAATCCCCGTATGTGCAATCTGTACCCATGGATGAAACGCGGGGCGGGCGTGATCGCGCTCGTCGCCTTCGGCTTGGCGGGCAGCGCTGGGGCGCAGGTAAATCCGCCGGTCGCCACCAACGTGCCTCAACCGGGCCAGCAATCGCCCTCGGTTTGGGGCGGCCGGTTCGCTATTCTCGCCGCCGGCTCGATGCAGTTCGCCAAGGCCACCACCGCCAACAGCAACGCCCTCAGCACCACCAACGTGGGCGGCTTCCAGCTTGGGGTTGAGGTGTTCGGCAACGACTCAAACGCGTTTGAATTCCGATACTCGTTCGCGCGGCCCACGCAAACCTACGGTTCCAATCTTTCGGTCAAATTCAACGATCAAACCTACAGCATGGATTACGTGCGCGCGATCCCTACGCAGGGCAGCATCCGCCCATTTTTTTTGGGCGGCGTGAGTGTCATCCACTACGTGCCGACGGGGGGCAACAACACGCCGGGCGCGGGGCCACAAGTCCGGGCGGGCATCGACCTGGGCGCCGGACTTGACTGGAAACTGACCTCGCAGCTCAGCTTGCTGCTGGAGTACCGCGACATCATCTACCGCGTTCCCGACTTTGGCCTGATCGGCATCAAGAAATGGAACAACATGCCCATCCCGGACGTAGGTCTCGCCTGGCACTTCTGAGGAACGGCGCGGACGTTAAAATAAGAGCATGCACGTAAGTCGAGCGGGCAAGCTGGCAGCGGCGGTGGTTTTTCTGGCGGCGGCGCTGGCGGCGCAGCGCGGAGGCCGGGCTGGGGATCTCGGGGCCCCCAGCTCGGCCGAGCGCCAAGCGGGTGGCGCGGCGCAGCCACGCCAGGCCCCGCGCCAGTCGATGCCACCGCAGCCAGAGCCGGAAGTCTACCTGTTTGAACACCCGCGGCCGGTGCCCAATCTTTCCGTTACCACCCTCAATGGCGAGCACGTCAGCCTGGCGGCGCTGCGCGGCAAGGTGGTACTGCTGAATTTCTGGGCCACGTGGTGCGGCCCGTGCCGGATGGAAATTCCCGAGTTCGAACGCCTGCAGCGTGAATACGCCGGCAAACTGCAGGTGGTAGGCCTGTCGGTGGACGAGCTGCCACCGGCTGCGGTTGCCAAAAAAGCGGCGGCGCTGGGCATCAATTATCCGGTGGCCATCGCCTCCCCGGCGGTGCAAAAACGCTTCGGACCCATCAACTCGATCCCGGTGACCTGGGTGATCGATCCCCACGGCATGTTGCAGCAGCGCAACCATGGCGCCAATCCCTACGCGGTGTTCAACACCGAAGTGCGGACATTGCTGGGTCTGCCTACCAAGATCAAGGTCGCGCGCGTAGATGCGCTCTCACCGGATGGCAAAGTGGGCACGATGAATATTCCGGGCATCGCGGCGGCACTTCAGAAACTCACGCCGGCGCAGCGCAGCCTCGTCCTGGCCAAGCTGAATACGCAGGCCTGCACCTGTGGCTGCGAATGGTCGCTGGCGACCTGCCGCGTCAAGGATCCCTCGTGCGGCTACAGCTTGCCGCAGGCACTGCAGCTCATCGCCGCCATTCGGGCGGGTAAAGTCCACTAAACGGTCGGGGCGAGCCGCCTACTGCTGTTCCTGAGTATGCGGCGGTGGCAGTAATTCATCGACGGTGCGGTCGATGACCTCATCGGTGAGCTCGTCCATGCCCTCGTAGGGGTTGAAGCTGTAGTCGATTTCGTTGTTCGAACTCGGAACCCCGGCTGCCCGATCCTGCTTGCGGGCGGAGCGGCGCTCGATTTTCTCGCGCTGACGCTCCTGACGCTGTTTTTCTTTTTGCCGTTTTTGGAAAGTCGGACCAGAACGACCCGCCATGGCGAACCTCCCAGGGTTAGAGTAAAGCGCCGCACGTGAAACGCTGGATGCGCCGCTGCTACCAGTGTAGCACCGGCTCGCGCCGTTCTGCTTCTGCGCTCCGGTTGCGCGGCACTACGGAAGAAATTGCGCTCAGCTCTGCAAACGAAAGGCGCAAGGCCTCGCCAATCAGCGTGGGTGCCGGTGGCAACCTACATGCAAGCGGACTACGATAGAGGTACCCGCGTTGCTCCGCTTCATCCGTCAGCACCCCGTTTTTGGTCTCGTCCTTGCGCTCAGTGTGGAAGCCTGGCTCGCCTTGCCCGGCGAGGCCATGATCGCGCTCGCCGCCTCGACCATCGGCGAAGCCTACGGGCTGGTACGGATGGCGATCGCAGGCGTGGTGGGCATGCTGGTCAATGATCTCATCCTCTACCTCGTGAGCCAGGCCGGACGGGACGTGCTGATTCACTGGATCGGGCTGCATCATCTCCACTTTCACCTCTCGCCGGAGCTGGTGCTGGGCGCCAAGTTCCTGCCGCCCCTGCGCAGCGCCGCCTACGTGATTTACGGCTTCCAAGGCACGCCCATCGGCCGCTTCATCGTAGTGTCGTTGCTGTCAAGTCTGGTCTGGGTGGGCCTGTATTTGCTGCTCGGCCGGAGCTTTCGCGAAAAGATCAGCGGTGCGATGCATTGGCTGGATGGCGGCGGGCGCTGGGTCACGGTGGCCGAGGTCGGCCTGACCGTGGCGCTGGTCGCCGTGGTCTGGATCTAGGCAAAGCAAAGGCGGGGCAATGGAGCCCCCGCCGCAGCGGGCTCCCGGGCGCAGGGAGCGGGCCGCGCGGCGAAGCCGCGCTGGGTGCCTGCGATGTAACATGGTCGGGATATATTCCGTAGTTGAACTGGCGCCAGATCCAGCGGGTTCCGCTCTGGCCCACTGGAGGATTTCATGAAACGTTCGCCATTCCTTGCCGCTGCCGCCCTGTTGGCTTGCGGCGCCCTCTCGGCCTGGGCGGCCGCCCCCGCCTCCATGCCTGCCCCCTCACCTTCCGGCGCCGCCGTTGCCGCACAGCAAGGCCGGCGCAATATGTCTCCGGCCGAACGCGCCAAGATGACGGTGGCGCGCATCGACCGCTCCGTTCATCTCACCCCAGACCAGAAAACCAAGATGGAAGCCATTTACGAGAAAGCCAACACCCAGGCCATGCAGGCCATGCGCGATGGCGACCGCTCGCAAATGCGCCAAATCTTCGGCCAGGCGACTAAGGATGCGCAGGCGCTCTGCACCCCTGCCCAGCTTGCCAACTGGCCCAAGCCGCGCCGCCGCCGTGGCGGTGGTGGCGGGCGCTAACCGGGAGCGACCAGGGCAAAAGTGGTGAGCCACCCGCGGATGCCTCTGGCATCCGCGGCTTTTTTCGTGCCTAATGAAGGCATGCAAATCAGCTTTCACGGCGCTGCCAGCGATGTCACCGGTTCATGCCATTTGCTGCATGTTGGCAAGCAGCAGATTCTGATCGATTGCGGCATGTTCCAGGGCAGCCGCAAACTGCATGAAGAAAACGGCGAGCCGTTCGGATTTGACCCGGCCAAAATCAACCTGCTGCTGCTGACGCACGCGCACCTGGATCACTGCGGCCGCATCCCGATCCTGGTGAAGCAAGGCTTCCGCGGACGCATCCTCACCACCGCCGGCACGGTGGATCTGGCCAAGCTGGTGCTGCAGGATGCCGCCGGGCTGCAGGAAGAAGAGATGCGGCGCTATCATTTTCCGGCGCTGTTTGGCGCCGCGGACGTCCAGACCGCGCTGGGTCAGTTTGAAGGCGCGATGGCGCACGGCGCCGCGCGCGAGGTCGCCCCCGGGGTGCGGGCGACGTTCTATAAAGCCGGACACATTCTCGGCTCGGCCTGGATTCTGCTCGAACTGGAAGAAGGCAGCGAACGCCGGCGCGTCATCTTCAGCGGTGACCTGGGCAACCGCAACAAGCCCATCCTGAATCCGCCCGATCCCGCGCTGCCCGCGGATGTCGTGGTCATGGAATCGACCTATGGCGACCGCAACCATCGCTCCCAGGCCGAATCGATCGCCGAATTCCGCGCTGCGGTGCAGGCGACCGTGAGCGAGGGCGGCAACGTCGTCATCCCCACCTTCGCGCTGGAGCGCGCGCAGGATTTGCTCTACTACCTGCGGCAGATGGTCGAAGACCACGCCCTCCCCGCCGACACCCCGGTCTTTCTGGATTCGCCCATGGCGATCTCAGCGACGGAGGTCTTCCGCCGCCATCCCGAGTACTTCAATCCCGAAATGAAGGCGCTGCTGGCGGCGGGCACGGATCCGTTTGCCCTGCCCAGGCTGCAGTTCACGCGCACCACGGACGCCTCCAAGGCCATCGCCAAGGCGCGCGGCGCCGTCATCATGGCCGGCTCCGGCATGGCCACCGGCGGCCGCATTCTGCATCACCTGGCGAACAATCTCGGCGACGCCCGCAACCACATCATCTTCGTCGGCTACGCCTCCCACGGCACGCCCGCGCGGCAGGTCATTGATGGCGCCCGAGAGATCAGGATTTATGGCGAGCCGGTTGCCGTCCGGGCCAAGGTGACTACCATCGGCGGCTTTTCCGCCCACGCCGACCACGACGACCTTCTGGCCTGGGCTCAGGCCGGCGGCAAACCCGGCAAAGTGCTGCTGGTTCATGGCGAGCCCAAAGCCGCCGCCGTGCTGGCCCACGACATCGAGGCGCGTGGCATCTCCACCGCCATCCCCAAACTCGGCGACCGCTTCGACCTGAGCGCGGCTGGTGCCGTCGCCGCCCGCTAGAGCAAAACCAGACCTGCTATAGCCGGGCGGCCCGGGTCGTTTGCGGCTTCGACACCAGGAGAAGCCGCACGCACTCCGACCGAGCGTGCTACACCAAGTCTGGTTTTGCTCTAAGGCTGACTCCTTCCGGCGCACCACCCACCACCCATCAACGCCTTTGGAGGAGCCCTGAGCGCCAGCGGGCGGACCCTGCCGGGAATCGAAGCCTGCACTCCAAGCGACCAACGGGAGCGACCAGGGCAAAAAGTGGCGAGCCACTAGAGTGTGGTGATTTCTTTTTCCTTGGCGGCGGCCATTTCGTCGATTTTGGCCTGCTCGGCTTCGGTGAGTTTCTGCACGTCGTCAAGGGCGCGCTTTTCATCGTCCTCACCGATGGACTTGGCCGTCTTCAGCTTCTTCACCGCCTCGTTGCCATCACGGCGGATGTTGCGCAGACCGGTGCGATGGTCTTCGAGGATTTTATGTAGCGCTTTGACCAGACTCTGACGGCGCTCAGCGGTGAGCGGCGGAATCGGAATGCGGATGAGTTTGCCGTCGTTGCCGGGATTGAGGCCCAAATCGGCCGTGCGGATCGCCTTTTCAATCGCCGGCAGCGCGGAAACATCAAAGGGCTGCACCGTCAGCATCTGCGGCTCGGGCGCGTTGATGGTAGCCAACTGATTCAGCGGCATCTCGGTGCCGTAATATTCGGCGCGCACGGTATCGAGCAAATGCACCGAGGCCCGGCCGGTGCGAATCGCGGCCAGGGCGTTGCGGAAATCGTTGGCGGTTGACTCCATCCGCTGCGTAAGCTGCTGGAAAACGGGACGCAGCGCGGGAACCGACGCACTGGCGGCGGCAGGAGACTTCGGTGCAGGACTCATGAGGCAGCTCCGGATTGCGATTGCGGACCGATGCGCGAGCCCACCGGCTCGCCCCGGGCGACTTTGATGATGTTGCCGGGCTGCAGCAGGCTGAACACAATCACGGGCAGGTGATTGTCCTGGCACAGCGAGACCGCGGCAATGTCCATCACGCGCAGGTTGCGGCGGATGAACTCCTGGTAGTCGATGGCAGGAAAGCGCGTGGCCGTGGGGTTCAGGGTGGGATCGGCGTCGTAGATGCCGTCCACCTTGGTGCCCTTGAGAATCGCTTCCGCGTGGATTTCCATGGCGCGCAGGGCGGCGGCGGTGTCGGTGGAAAAGTAGGGGCTGCCGGTGCCGCCCACGAAAATCACGCAGCGGCCCTTTTCCAGGTGGCGGATGGCGCGCCGGCGGATGAAGCGCTCGGCAACCTGATTCATCTCGATGGCGCTCATCACCCGGGTATCCAGACCACGGCGCTCGAGCGCATCCTGCATCGCCAGGCCGTTGATCACCGTCGCCAGCATGCCCATCTGATCGGCGGCGACGCGGTCCATGTGCTTGGCCTGCAAGGCCACGCCCCGGAAGAAATTGCCGCCACCGAGGACAAGGGCGATTTGTACGCCGGCCTGCGCGGCGGTGACGATCTCACCCGCGATGGCGTCCATGCGCTCGGGCGAAATACCCAACTGCTGCTCGCCCGCCAGCGCCTCACCGGACAACTTGAGCAGAACCCGCTTATAGGCGCTGGCCATGGGCGTACTCAGGCCGAGGGTTCGTCGCCGGTCTTGAAGCGGCAGAAGCGCCGGACTTCGATCTTCTCGCCCAGCTTGGCCACTTTCGCCGCCACCAGCTCGGCAATCGTGAGCTTGTCATCCTTGATGAAGTGCTGCTCGGCGAGGCAGTGCTCTTCGTAGAATTTCGCCATCTTGCCTTCGACGATCTTATCGAGAATGGCAGCGGGTTTGCCGGCATTCACCGTCACCGCCTGCTCGCGCAACTTCGCACGCTCGGCTTCGAGCGCCTCGGCGGGCACCTCCTCGCGCGTCAGATAGGCCGGCCCGGCGGCGGCAATATGCATCGCCAAATCGTGCACCAGCTCCTGAAATTCGACCGTGCGCGCCACAAAATCGCTTTCGCAGGCCACATCCACCAGCACGCCCAGCTTGCCGCCGGCATGAATGTAGCTGCCGATGGAGCCTTCCGCGGCGGTGCGGGTGGCTTTTTTGGCGGCGGCCGCAATGCCGCGCTTGAGCAGCACCATCTCCGCCTTTTCCATATCACCGCCGGCTTCCGTCAGCGCGCGCTTGCACTCCATCATGGGAGCGCTGGTCCGCTCCCGCAGGGCTTTCACTTGAGCAGCAGAAATTTCCATAGTCGCAGACATCAACAATCCCTTACCGCGCCGGCGCCGCTTGCGGCGTATCGGAGATGCGGCTGTCGTGGAATTCGGCCGCCTCCGGCTCGGGCCCCTTGCGGGCCTCGATTTCGGACTCATCTTCACCGCTTTCGGCGGGGGTGGCCTCGCCGTCACCGGCCGCTTCCGGCGGCGCGCCGTCGGCCGGCGCCTGACCGCCCGAAGTGTGCAGGTTGCGGCCTTCGGCGCAGGCATCGGCGATGCGGCTGGTGAACAGCCGGATGGCCCGCAGGGCATCGTCATTGCCGGGAATCACATGATCCACCGCGGACGGGTCGCAGTTGGTGTCGACCACCGCCACGACCGGAATGCCCAGCTTGCGCGCCTCCGCCACCGCAATCTGTTCCTTGTTCGAGTCAATCACGAAAATCACATCTGGCAGACCGGGCATGTCGCGGATCCCCGCCAGGTTGGTGTGCAGGTGCTTGCGCTCGCGCTCCAGCTTGATGACTTCTTTTTTCGGCAACTGCTCGTAGCGGCCGTCGGTGGCCATCGCATCCAGCTCCTTGAGCCGGTTGATGGACTTTTGAATGGTCACCCAGTTGGTGAGCAGGCCGCCCAGCCAGCGCTGATTGACGTAGAACATGCCGGCGCGGGTGGCTTCTTCGGCAATGGCATCCTGCGCCTGGCGCTTGGTGCCCACGAACAATACGATTTTGCCTTGCGCGCATTGTTCCTGCACGAACGCCGAGGCCTCTTTGAACATCTTCAGCGTCTTCTGCAAATCGACAATGTAGATGCCGTTGCGCTCGCCAAAAATGTATTCCTTCATTTTGGGGTTCCAGCGTTTGGTTTGGTGCCCGAAGTGAACCCCCGCCTCGAGCAGCTCTTTCATGCTAATGGATGCCAAGTACCCTCCTATCGAAGTTTGCAGCGGCTCGCGCCGTCTTGCGGGGCTGCGCCCCGGGCCTCCCGGTGGTCGGCCACCCCGCTGGGCTCGACGTAAGCCACTTTCTCTCCCTCTACCGCTTGGAGAATTGGAAGCGCTTGCGCGCCCCTTTCTGTCCGTACTTCTTGCGTTCCTTCATCCTTGAATCCCGCGTCAGCAGCCCGGCGGCGCGCAGCTTGGCGCGCAATTCCGGATTGAGCAGCAGCAGCGCACGGGCCACGCCCAGCGCCACCGCGCCGCTCTGGCTGTTGACGCCGCCGCCGCGCACGTTGGCCAGCACATCGTACTGATCCGCCATGGCGGCGATGGTCAGCGGCCGGTTCGCCAGCAGCTCGCGCGTAGGCGTGCCGAAGTAGGCGCCGTAGGCCTTGCCATTGATTTTGCGCTGGCCGCTGCCAGGGCGCAGAATTACCCGCGCCACCGACGTTTTGCGCCGGCCGGTTGCCTGGTATTGAACGAGGTCTGCCATAAAAACTTGCTATGCTCCTGCGGCGCGCTGTTTGGTCAGCTTCACCGCTTCTGGCTGCTGCGCCGTATGGGGATGCTCGGCGCCACGATACACCTTTAACTTGCTGCAGAGATGCTTGCCGAACTTGGTCTTGGGCAGCATGCCCTCCACCGCATCCCGGACCACCTCTTCCGGATGCTTGGCCATGCGGACGCGCAGTGTGGCCGTTTTCAGCCCGCCGGCGGTGCCGGTGAAGTGGTGGTATTCCTTGTCCTCGACTTTGTTCCCTGTCACCCGGATCTTGGCGGCGTTGATGATTACCACGTGTTCGCCCGTATCCATAAAGGGCGTGTAATGGGGTGCGTTCTTGCCGCGCAGAAGCTGCGCGACGCGCGAGGCAAAGCGCCCGAGGACCTCGCCTTCGGCATCGACCACGTACCAATGCGGCTCGACCGTCTTGCTACTGGGAAAATACGTGCTCATGGTTCTCGCTTGCCAATTCCCTTTCTTCTAGTCACAGTGATGCCCCAGCCTCAGTAGAGACGGGGCTACAGGAGGGACTACGCCCGGACAATCTTATACTCTAGTGAACCGGCGCGGCTTTGTCAATCCGCGCTCGCCGGGCCCAGACGTGGCGTGCCATCGCGGGCGGAAAATTCAGCGCCACCGGTACCGCGCGGCTGGTGTGGTTGTGCAAAAAGCAGTCGACCACCGAGCCCACCGCGCGCAGGCGTGCACGTTCGGTCTCGTTGCGCACAAACGCCGCCTTGACCCTCCGGACGTACAGATATTCAAAGTAGGAGAGCACCCCACCGGGCAGCAGCAGTCCGCCGAGCAGGCTCAAAATGCGCGCTACCAGATCCGGGCTGAAATTATTCAGTGGCAGGCCGGAGATGATGAAATCGAATTCTGGCCTTGGCTCCCAGGTGCAAATATCGCCAAAGTGGATAGTGCAGGCAATCCCTCGCTCCTCTACTCGCGCCTGCTGCAGCCGCGCCTCCAGCACGGGTTGAAAGGCGGGGTTGATCTCGCAAATATCCAGGCTGTCGCCCGCGCCCAAGTGGCGCAAAATGGCGCGCGTGAAGACGCCTGTGCCGGCGCCCACTTCCAGAACGCGTAAGGACCGGAGGCCCCTGGCCTTGGCCAGCGGCGCCGTCATCTCCGCCGCCAGCGCCCCGCCGCTGGGCGCAATCGCGCCCGTCGCGAGAAAATGAGTGCGGAACTGGCCATAGAACAGCCGATAAGTATTCCAGACACTCAGCTTCGGATGACCTGCATCCGCCATTGCCCCAGTATACGCGCCTTGAAAACACCACGTATGCACCGGGCATCCCATCAGGTGTGGAATCCCGCGATACACCCCGTTCCGACCTTATCCGGCTCCAGACCCGCCCGCACCAGCTCAATGCTTCCCAATCCCGCACCGTGCTGATCTGCGACCGTGAAGGCATGATCACCGATGTCGACCAGCATGGCGTCTTTATCCACGAGACCCGCGTGCTCTCGCGCCTGGTCTGGAACCTGCAGCATGAGCTGTACACCGTCGAGGCAAGCACCGTCCACCAGAACTCAATTCTGGTCTACGCCATCGCCCAACCCCAGCGCCGGCTCCCGGCCTACTCCGGCGCAACCCGGCACAAAGGTCATGCGCGCGGCGCCACGGAAGAAACCATCGAGCTCCGCCTGGCGACGGTGCTGAGTGACGGGCTGCATCAGGACGCCGACATCACCAACTTCACCATCCAGGAGCAGCTTGTGCAGGTGCGGCTGGAACTGGATGCCGATTTCGCCGGCCTGGATGAGGTACTGAGTGGCGAGCGCCGGCAAAAAGGCTCGCTCCTCCGGCAGAGCGAACACAGCCCCGAGCTGATCCACCTGCGTTGGAGCTACAAAGCTCATCATCGCGGCTGCCATCTGGAGCGCGGCGTCGAGTTGCGCTTGCACGGCGTCCCCGCCGGCGCCCGGCTCGATCGCCATGGCGTGCGCTGGCAAGTGCGCCTGGCGCCCGGAGCCACCGCCCACGTTTGCCTCGAGCTCGCCGCACGGATCGAAAAACGCAAGCTGGAACCCGCCCGGGGCTGCTACCAGCTCGAATATCGCGACCCACGGCAAACCGCCTATCTCGAGGCCACCACCCAGATCACGCCCCGCCCGCAGCCGCTCAGCACCGTCGAGCGGGCGGTCGAGCGCGCGCGGCACGATCTCGCCAGCCTGCGCCTGTTCGATCTTGACCGCGCGGACGGCTGGGTTCCAGCCGCGGGCATTCCCAACTACGTGGCCACTTTCGGCCGCGACATTCTTACCGCCGCCTGGCAGTCGGCGCTGCTCGCGCCCGACATTCTGCGCGGCTCGCTGCAGGTGCTGCGCGAGCTGCAGGGCCAGCGCACCGACAACTGGCGCGATGAGCAGCCCGGCAAGATGCTGCATGAGGCCCACACCGGGCCGCTCTCGGTGTTGAACTACCGCCCGCAAGGCCGCTACTACGGTTCGTTCAACACCTCGCCCTTCTATGTCATCGTCCTTTCCGAATTTCTCCACTGGACGGGTGACAAGGCCACCATGCTGCAGCATCTGGACGCCGCCCGGCGCACCATGGTCTGGATGGACCGCGACGGCCATCCCGGCCCCAAGCACTTTTATGCCTTTACAACCCGCAGCTCGCAGGGCGTGAAAAACCAGGGCTGGAAAGACTCCGGCGACGCGCTCATCTACCCCGACGGCAGCATCGTGCCCGACCCCATTGCCACCTGCGAAATCCAGGGTTACGCCTACGAAGCCAAGCTCCGCATGGCCGAGCTGCTGTTTCTTGCCGGCGAACGGGCGGAGGCCGCGCGCATGCTCTGGCAGGCGCACGAGCTGAAAAAACGCTTCAACGACGTCTTCTGGATGCCGCAGGAGAACTACTTCGCCATGGCGCTCGATCCGCGCGGCCGGCAGGTGCGCTCGATCGGCTCCGATCCCGGCGATGCCCTCGCGACCGGCATCATTGCCCGCGACTATGTTCAGGCCACCGTCGATCGCCTCTTCGCCCCGGACATGTTCACTGAGTGGGGCATTCGCACGCTCTCCTCCGGCCACATTGCCTTCAACCCCTACAGCTATCATCGCGGCTCCGTCTGGCCCGCGGAAAACGCCGCCATCGGCGTAGGTCTGCGGCGCTACGGCCACACCGGGCATCTCGCGGAGCTGATGCGGGCGCAAATGGCCATCGCCGAGCGTTTTCAGTTCGTCCGCTTTCCGGAAGTCATGTGCGGTCACCGGCGCTCGCAGGCGCAACCGTTTCCGCCGGTGTATCCGCAATCCTGCTCGCCGCAGGCATGGTCGGCCGGCGCGCCGGTGATCTTCCTGCAAATGCTGCTCGGCATTTATCCTTACGCACCCATGGAAATTCTCTTCCTCGACCCGCACCTGCCGGATTGGTTTCCCCACTGCCGGCTGGAGCGGTTGCGCGTCGGCCAAGCCTGCCTGGATATCGACTTTGAGCGCACCGAGTCCGGCGAGAGCCGCTTCCAGGTCACCGAACGCAGCGGTCACGTGCGCATCATCCGCCAGCCTTCGCCCTGGTCGGTGTTTGCCAGTCCACAGGAGCGGATTGAAGACTTCGTCGCCTCCCTCTGGGCGGCCTAGCGATATTCACCGGAACCTCATGCGGCACGGCTGCGTATGATGAGGGCATGACACTACGCAGGATTGCCCTGATACTGACCGCCGGAATCGTTCTGGTCGCCCTCCAGGCCGGCTTGGCCGCTCAATCCGGAAGTTTTCATCGTCAATACCAGGTCAACGGCCCGGTCACCCTCATCGTCCACAACGGCTCCGGCGACGTGCACGTGAGCGCCATGCCCGGCCGTACAGTCACCATCGACGCGGTGATCCGGTCCCACTTCAACTTCTTTTTCGGGGCAAGCCCGCAGGACATCCAGCGCATCGAACAGAATCCGCCGGTCACGCAAAACGGCAACACCATCCGCATCGATGAGGTGCACTCCGGCTGGATGAGTAACATCTCGATCCGCTACACCATCACCACCCCGCCCAACACCGAGGTGCGCGCCGAAACCGGCTCCGGCGACCTCTACCTGAGCAGCCTGCAGCGCTCGGCGCGCCTGGGCACCGGCTCCGGCGACATTCACCTCGACAACCTGGGCGGAGGCGTGCACGCCTCGACCGGCAGTGGCGACATCACCTTCGGCCGTATCCAGGGCGATGCGGAGTTTTCGACCGGCAGCGGCGACGTCCGCGGCCGCGAAGTTACCGGGCACGCTCATCTTTCAACCGGCAGCGGTGATGTCCGCATCGAAGAAATGGATCAGGGCGGCTACGCCGGAACCGGTAGCGGCCAGCTCTCAGTGGGTCAAGTCACCGGCGAACTCACGGCGCACTCCGGCAGCGGCGACCTGACCATTCAGGGCCAGCTCAACGGCGATCACCATTGGGATCTTCGCACCGGCTCGGGCGAACTGCACATAGCGCTCACCGGCGGCAGCGCCGCGCAGGCGCAACTGAGCACCGATTCCGGCGACATCACCGTGCGCCTGCCCAGCCGCAACGTCAGCACCAGCCGCCATTCCTGGACAGGCGTAATCGGCAACGGCGCGGCGGCCGCGACCCTCAACGCCCACGCCGGCAGCGGCGACATCGTCGTACATTGAGCGCAGCGGTATACTGTGCGCATGAAGCGCACGAATCTTGTGCTTGATGAAAAATTGCTCGAGCAAGTGCGGCGCGAAACCGGTGCCCGTACTTACTCGGCCGCAGTGAACATGGCTCTGGCGGAGCTATTGCGAGTCCGAAAACTCCAGCAGCTTCCCCGCTTTTTCGGCAGCGGCGCCTGGCAAGGGGATCTGGCGGAAATGCGCGAGGATCAACCCCGTCGCCGGAGAAGCCAAGGCCGCCGTTGACTCTTGCCGATACTTCCGTCTGGGTACACCTGCTGCAGACCCGGCCTGTGGCAGAGTTGGATTTCGCCTCGCTGGTCCAGGTCGTCACCTGCCCACCCGTGGTTCAGGAGGTGCTCCAGGGGCTTACGTCTGAGCGCCCGTGGCCGGGCCTCGTGCCAGCCATCCTAAGCTTACCCGTCCTCAGCGACCCCGTCCCACTTGCGCTGTTCCGTTCCGCAGCCGAAATCTATCGCGCTGGCCGAAGCCGCGGATATACGATTCGCTCCTCTATGGACTGCCTCATCGCGGCGATCGCGATCGAACACCAAGCACCCGTCTGGCACCGCGACCGGGATTTCGACGTCATCGCACGCTTCACCCAGCTTCACGTAGTGCGCTCAATTAATTGAGTTCGCCCGAGCGCGGCGCGGTGAAGTCCACCGAGATGGCCAGGCGGTCGCCCTGAATGTCGAGCACGTTGCAGAACGTCCGCTGGCTGCGGCGGTTGAATTCGAGCGAAACCTGCGAGTTGCCAATGCGCAAATGATGGATGCGCAGCCACTGCAGCCAGTCCGGTAGCACCGGGTTGACCACCCGCAGCTCGTGGCGGCTGGCGTTGGGGCGCAGTCCCAGCGCCGCGGTGAGCAGCAGGAACCAGGCGCCCGAGGCCCACGCCTGCGGCGAACAGGACACCGGGTAATTGACCGGCCGGTCGAATTCGTTGCGCTGCACGCCCACAAACAACTCCGGCAGGCGGTGATCGCGAAAGTGATTGGCCGCCTGAAATAAACCGGTAAGCACACGCAACAGCGGCTGCTTGAAATCGTAAAAGGCGAAGCCCTGGGCGATGAGGGAGTTGTCGTGCGGCCAGACCGAACCGCGATGGTAACTCAGGGGATTGAAGGTGGGCTCATCGGAAGAAAGCGTGCGCAACCCCCAGCCGCTGTACATATCCGACCGCATCATCCGGCGCGCGACCTGGCGCGCGCGCTCGCGGCTGATAATGCGGCTCCAGAGCAAATGGCCGGCGTTGGAGGTGATGGCCCGCACCGGCCGCTTGGCGGCGTCGAGCGCAGCCGCGTAGTAGCCCTGCTCGGGCTGCCAGTACAGGCGCTCGAAACGGTGCGAAAGCTCGGTCGCCTGGCGCCGCAGCCGGTCGGCCGCAGCCGTATCTCCGCACGTCCGCAACAGGCGCGAAAACCGGTAGCGCGCTTCATAGCAGTAACCCTGGACCTCGCACAACGCCAGCGGCGCTTGCGGCAGGCTGCCGTCCGGCAGCAGATAGGCATCCCAGGAATCTTTCCAGCCCTGATTGTCGAGCCCCTGTGGCGAGCGCCGCTGATACTCGACCAGGCCATCGCCGTCGCGGTCGCCGTACTCGTCCATCCAGGCCAGCGCCCGCCGTGCGGCCGGAAGCAGCTCCTCGATCATGGCGTCATCGCCGGTCCAGTTGTAAGTTTCGTCCAGCACGATCAGAAACAGCGGCGTGGCGTCGACCGAGCCGAAATACGGCGAATGCGGCATCTCCCCCGCACGCGTCATCTCCCCTTCGCGCATCTCGTGCAGGATCTTGCCTGGCTCCTCATCGCGCCAGTCATCGCGTTTGCCGCCCTGATGCTGCGCCAGGTAGCGCAGCGTCTCCTTGGCCAGATGGGGGTGCAGCATCAGCACCTGATAGCTGGCGATGAGTGAATCGCGCCCGAAAATGGTGGCAAACCAGGGAATGCCGGCCGCAACAATTTCTCCCCCGCCGGGCGCTACGCGGCCGTGCTCGGTCAGGCTGCCGCTCGCTCCGAAGGGCACGCGCAGCGAAAAAAAATCGCTGGTCGCAATCTGCAGACAGCGGGTGAAGGTGTCATCGGAGCTTTCAAAGCTGGTGGTCAGGCGCTCCCAATCCTGCACGTTACTGCGGCGGCGCGCCAGCGCGGCAACGAAGTTCGGCTCGCGGCTCTGCGCCGGTAGCGGATGCCGCGGCGGCGCACCCACCGTGCCCGAGATCGTGCACTGCAGCGTTTGCTGCTCGTCCGGCGCCAGCGTCAGCTCGAAGCTGGCCGAATCCGGACTGAGAACCCGTGGAGAAGGTGAAAAGTGAATTTGCGTCTGCCGGAACTGGTCATCGCGGCCCAGGTAGCTGAAGGTGATCCCATCAGCCTGCAACTGCGGGCGGAAGTAGGTGCCGGTGACCTGCCGCAGCATGCCCCGCACCTGGAACACATCCATGAAATCGGCGGCAAAGCACAGCTCGACATCCAGCGTCACCGGCAGCAAGCCGAAATTGCGGAAGGTCAGGCGATCGAAAAATTCTCCGGCCAGCAACTGCTCCCGGTGCACGTACACCGTGTTCTCCGGCAGATCCAGATGATCCCGCGTGGCCATCGTGGCCGCCGTCAGCTCGATCTGCGCCAGCAGGTTCTGCTCGGTCGCCGCCGACAGCACCAGCGCGCGGTGGCCGTTCACGCGCAGCTCCCACCGGCTCAGAAAACGGGTGTCGTAGAAAAACAGGCCTACATCGGTGGAACTGGGCGGCGCGATGTCGCCCGCCAGCGCGGTTGCCACAAAGGCCTTGCCGTCAATCAGCGTCAGGTTGTTGATGCGGCGTGGCTCGCCGCCATGCGCTGCCCGGGGCTGGGGTGGCGCTTCGGCTACTTCCAACTCCAACTGGCTGAAATCCGAGTCCCCCTCCATCTCTCTTTATGATGCCAACTGCAAGCCGGCGGGTGTGGCGCGGCTCCTGTGGCTGCACCCTTCATAGACGCCAATGTACTGATCGACCATCTGTTCCACGCTGAAGTGGCGCTCGACGTATGCGCGGCATGCGCCGGGCTCGAGGTTGAGCGTGACCGCTCGGCGCGCCATCTCGGCTGCATCACTGCAAATCCAGCCCGAAACGCCATCCGCCACCACCTCGGGCACAGAGCCGCGTGGAAAGGCAAGCACAGGTACACCGCAGGCCATGGCCTCAATCATGATCAAGCCAAACGGCTCCTCCCATTGAATCGGAAACAGCAGCGCCCGTGCCCCTGCCAGCAGTTCGTTTTTCCCTGCCAGATCCAGCTCGCCCACGTATTCGATGTCGCGTCCGAGCTGCGGCTTCACCCGCGTTTCCCAGTACTCGCGGAACATGGGCTGCACTTCCCCGGCAATTTTCAGTGGCAGGCCTGCGCGGCGTGCCACCTCAATCGCCACGTGGGTCCCTTTAATGGGCGCAATCCGGCCGATGAAACACAAATAGTCCCGCCGGCCCGCCGCCACATGGTAGCGCCGGCAGTCCAGGCCGTGCGGGATGACCTCGAGCTGAGGCATCTGCTCCAGCCGCGCCTGATACCGGCTGATGGCGATGTAGTGCACATCGGGAAACGAGCGGTAATAGCGGCTCAGCGCCGGCTCATAGGGATGATGGAGCGTGTAAACAAATGGCGTGGGCACGCAGCGCGACAGAGTCAGGCCCGGCGCGTTGTTGAGGTGAATGATGTCGCAGGTGTGCGCGGCATCTTCGCAGGCCCAACTGGAATGGTCGAGATCTTCCAGGCTGCTTTCGAGCACCGATTCAATGGGCCAGCGCCCGGCGGCAACCCGCCACCGGATTTCACAATCGACCTGAGAATTGCCAACCGTGTATACGATGGGATAATGCCCGCGCCGTTTCAGACCTTCGGCGAGCTGGGCCGCAAACAGCTCGGTTCCCCCATAGCGGACGGGGGGGACGTTAATGAACGGTGGCACCACAAGACCGATGCGCAGCGGTTCAGCAGGCATGGATCGGGTGTGCGGCGTCATGGAGGGGCAACCAAAAGTGTTAGATGACGCCCCGGACGTAGGGCTGTATGTACCCTGCTGGCGTTCAGCGGATCAGCTTGTCAGCCGCCGACGGCACACTTCAGGCGTCGCCTTGGCTCTCGAGCCTTAGCTGTAAGCTGTGAACTGCAAGCTGTAAGCTCTTTTCACCAACTGCTATAGGCGGTTCCGTCGAGGCCGGCACCGGAGGCGCCGCTGTGGACGTCGACGATGCCGCCCTGCGTCTGGAACGGCGACATCACGTCGGCGCTGCTCTCCGTGACCCAGGTGGACGCTGAATGCGTCATCGGATCGACCGGAACGGCGCGCAGATAGCCCGCTGAGACCAGATCATCGAGCGCCTGCGGCGCCTGCTGTTTGTCGAGCGTGTATTGATTGATGAGCGAACGCAGTTGGAACAAATCATCGCGCAGCACCGCCTCTTGCGAGGCGCGCACCGTGGTGCGGTAGTTGGGAACGGCCATCGCCAGCAGAATGCCGATGATGGCAATCACCATAATCAACTCGATCAAGGTGAACCCCAAGCTACGCCGCTGGGGCCGCCTGACTGATAACTGATGACTGATAACTGAGAACTGCCTCACCATTTATCCACCTGCGTTCCGTCCAGCGCGGTCGCCTGGCTGGTGGTGTAAACATCGAAAACGTCCTGACCGCCCCAGCTTGTCGAATCGGGCGGGTCCTGCACCGCGCGCATGCCCCAGTCGGAGGAGTTGGTGAACGGGTCCTTGGGAATCGCGCGCAGAAAGCGGATCGTCTCCGTGCCCATGGGCACGCCGCTGACCAGCGTCTGCAAATCCGGCGGATAGCCGTGCGTATCCACCTGCACCTGAATCAGGCCCTGGTCGGCGGCATCTTTGTAGCGATCAATGGCGTTGCGCATTTCGCGCAGTTCGGTGCGCAACTCGTGCTCCTTAGCGCGCTCGACGCTGACGCGCGCCATGGGAATCGCCATCGAGGTGAGCACCACCAGAATGGCGGTCGCCACCAGCAGCTCGATCAGCGTCATTCCGGCGGTGGCCCGCCGGATGTGCTTCGCGGTCATTGGACTACCACGGTTGCCGGAACGGAAACGTACGTTTGCGGCGCACCCTTGGGGCTACGCGCGCCCAGGCGGCTGATGGAAAGTTGCGCCGTGCCCGCCGCCTTGGCGAGGAACGTGACCGTGATGATATCGCCGGCGCCCGACACGCCCGCCGCGCCGGTCGGACGGCTGAGACTGACCTGTGCGGTGCCATGCTCGGCATCCTGGCGGTAGACCATCGAGAGCGGCTTGTTGCCCGCCTGCAGGAACAGGCCGGTGCTCATCGACTGCAACTGCAAAACCTTAGGATCGAAGTTGAGTTGGAAGGTGTAGGCGTACGCGTCGGTCGCATTGTGAGCGGTGATTTTCACCTGGAAGGTCTTGCCCACCTGCGTCTGGACCGAGGTGGGTGCAAACTCCAGCGCCGGAGCATCGGGCGGCGGTGCAACCGGAGTGGAACCCTCCGCCGCAGACGATTCGCCCGAAGCCGCCGCAGCGGTTTCCGCGCTCGACGGCGGCACGATGCGCAGGTGCACATCGTTCTGCGTGCCCGTATACAATGCCTGCAAATCTTCGGGGGTGATATTCAGCTTGTGAACGATGTGCGGCGTCTCGATGATCAGAATCTCGTTGTTGGTCGTTTCGTTGTGCTCACTGGAAAACAGGTAGCGGAACAGCGGAATTTCGCTCAGGCCGGGAAGGCCCTTCACGTTGTGCGTGATCGTGTTCACATTCAAGCCGCCCAATACGATGCTCTGGCCATTGCGGACTTCAATGGTGTGATCGATCAGGTTGTTGCCGATGATCGGCTGCTGAATACCGCCGATATTGGTGAAGCTGTTCACGCTCGAAACCTCGATGTGCTCCTTGAGCAGAATGGACTGATCGCCCTGCACCTGCGGCGTCAGGTTGATGATCACACCCACCGGCTGATACTGGAACTGGGTGTTGACCAGCGGGTTAATGCCCACGCCGCCGATGCCGGGCTGGAAGCTGCCGGTGGCGATCGGGATCTTCTCGCCGATTTGCAACTCCGCCTTCTGGCCCTGAATGCTGCGCAGGGTCGGCTCCTGGATGGTCTGCGTCTGGCTGTCGCTCAGCAGCGCGCTCAACGTAGCGTTGGGTATCGTGACCGCGTAGTTATTGCTGGTGAGGTGGCGCAAGTCGTTCAAGCTGGGCAGCGCGCTGGAAGGCGTGGTCGAAGTGCCACCGCTCGTACCGCTGCTGCCACTGCTGGTGGAAGTCGTCGGCGTGGTGGTCTGCAAGCCGATACCAAAACTGGTCGGTGGCAGCAGGCCCAGATCGCGCGCGCGGTCGCGGCTGACCTGCAAAATCCGCATGTCCACCACCACCTCGGGCGGCGCCTTGTCGATGTCATCCAGCACGCGCTGCACCAGCGCCACTTTGTCGGGCGTATCGCGCATCACCAGCGCGTCGATGCTGGCCACGGGCATGATGTGCGGCTGCGGCTGCATCAGGCCGCGCACCGCGGCGGCAATTTCAGTCAAATCCGCCGTGGTCTGAATGTTTTTCAGGTAAAAGACCTTCAGCACGGTCGGATCGACCTGCTGATGGGTCTGATTGTTGTTGTTCGCCACCAGGATGGTATTGGGCGTGATGGGCGTGTAGAAGCTGTTGGTCTGCACGTTGAGCACGTGCAGAATCTCAATCACCGTAACGTTGTGCAGATCCAGGCTCACCCGGCCGCTATTGGAATAACCTCCCTGGCCGCCGGTGTCAAACAGTACGTTGAGCCCGGCCAGCTTGGCCGCGGCGCGATAGGCATTTTCCGGATCGCTATTTACGGTAAAGTCCCGGATCACGCTATTGGCGAGCGGCGCCAGCTCGACCGGCCCGGCGGCGCGCGCCAGCCGCGCCTGCAGCGAGTTTTGTTGCGCCTCGGTCACGGTTTCGCCCGGCGGAGGCGGCGGCGGGTGGATCAGATTCTCAACGTCGGTGATTTCCTGCTGGGCGATAAAGTTGGCCGGATCGATCGAGGCCGCAAACTGAAACTGCTTCAGCGCCTCGGCGTACTTCTTTTCCGCCTTCAGTTTTTCGCCCTGCTGGATATGCCCATTGGCCGCAGCGAATTGGGCCTTGTGGGTGGCGATCTGGTACTCCACGTTGTTGGGCGCCAGCCGCATCGCCTCGCGGAAATCGACGAAGGCCTGGTCGTAGTTCTGCCGCTCCATCATCAACTGGCCATGGCGGAAATAGGGCTTGCCCTTGTCGCCGGCATGCACCTGAGGCACACCGACGGCAAAGGCCACGGCCAGCACGAGCACACAAATGCGGAATTTGGCAGGGAAAGCGGTCACCGGCATCAATGGTAAGGCCTTTGCCTTCAAGGAACGGTCTCGGGCTGCTTCAGTTCTGGTTTTTTCGCTATAGCATTAATATGTGGTGGATCAGGGCACGCAACAACACAAAAATATTAGCGAAAACCGCCAAGCGCACCACAATTATCACCTGTTGGAGCGCTGGGAGGCAGGCATCGCCCTGACCGGCGGCGAGGTCAAATCGCTGCGCGAAGGCCAGGTGCAGCTCAAAGATAGCTACGGCTTGCTGCGCGATGGCCAGCTCTGGCTCCTCAATTGCCACATCAGTCCTTATAAAAACGCCGGCTACACTCTCCACGACCCCGACCGCACCCGCCGGCTGCTGCTGCACCGGGCCGAGCTCTCCAAGCTCGAGGGCAAGGTCCGCGAAAAGGGCCTGACCCTGATTCCCCTTCGGCTGTATTGGAAAAATGGCCACGTCAAGCTGGAACTGGCGCTGGCCAAAGGCAAACAACTTTACGATAAGCGCGCCACCGAGCGGAAGCGTGAGGCCGAGGCCACGGCGCGCCAGGCCATGAAGGAACGACTGCGTCGATGACCACAGAACTCGTATTTGCAAAACCAGAACAAATAGAAACCGAAGCCCTGGTGCTCATGTTGGGCACACAGCCTCCGGCCCTTCCCGTCGCCGCCGAGCTGTACCAAAGCGAAGAATTCACCGGCAAGGCTCTGGAGATTGCCGTGCTCCATCACCCGGCCGGTTGCAAGGCGCAACGGCTGGTGCTCGCCGGACGCGGCGAGGCCGGCTTGGGCGTGCTCGATTGCTGGCGGCTGGCAGGCGCGGTCGCACGGCAGCTCAAGGGCCGGAACGTCCATGAGATGACGCTGGTTCTGCCGGAGGGTCTCGAGGCCACCGCCGCCGCGTGGGCCGCCATTACGGGGGTGGACTCGGCGAATTTTGAGCCTGACACCTATAAGAGCGACCGCAAGCCCGAACGCCAAATCCGCACCCTGAAGCTGATCCCGCCCAGTGGCAGCAATCAAAAGGCTCTGGAGCAGGCCATACGCGAGGCCTTGATTTACGCCGGTGCCCAGCGCTTCGCCCGCGAGCTGGCGAACGAACCCAGCAACGTGCTCACCCCCACGGCCATGGGCCAACGCGCGGCGGCGATGGCGAAAGCGGCAGGTCTGGAATGCGAACTGATCGGCCCCGAGCGGGCGCGCGAGCTGAAAATGGGCGCTTTTCTGAGTGTGGGGCAAGGCAGCGCCGAGCCGCCCTGCATGATGGTGCTGCGCTACCGCGGCGGCGACACCAAGGGCCCGACGCTGGGCATCATCGGCAAGGGCATTACCTTTGACACCGGCGGCATCTCCATCAAGCCCGCCGCCAACATGGACCAGATGAAGTTCGACATGTGCGGCGGCGCGGCCACGCTCGCCGCCATGCAGGCCATTGCGGCACTGCACGTCAAGCTCAACGTCATCGGCATCGTGCCAGCATCTGAAAACATGCCCGGCGGCCGCGCCCAGAAACCGGGCGACGTGCAAACCTCGATGTCGGGCAAGACCATCGAGGTGCTCAACACCGACGCCGAAGGCCGCCTCGTGCTCTCCGACGCGATTCACTATGCCAAAACCCTGGGCGCGACCCACCTGATCGACTCCGCCACCCTCACCGGCTCAGTGGTGGTCGCCCTGGCGCACGTCAACAGCGGCGTGTTCGCAAACAACGATGAGTTTTACGCCAAATTCGAAACCGCCCGCGCCCGCGGCGGCGAAAAGATGTGGCGTCTGCCGCTCGACCCGGAATACTCCGACATGATGAAAGGCCAGGTCGGCGACCTCATCAACGCCGGCGGCCGCTGGGGCGGCGCCATCACCGCCGCGGCCTTCCTCCAGGCCTTCGTCGGCGACACCCCCTGGGTCCACCTCGACATCGCCGGCACCGCCTGGCTGGAAGAAGCCAAGCCCTGGATGCCCAAAGGCCCCACCGGCGTGCCGACCTATACTCTCATCAACCTCGCCCGCGAAATGGCCCGCTAGCCAGATACCGGGGGCGCCTCTGCGCCTCCGCAAGCGGCGGCTGGGCCCCGGGGCCCCAGCCGCAGCGCTCCCACGGCCGCCGCGCGGCGGACACCAGTCCGTCGCGCTCCATCAATGCCGCCCAAAGGCCCCACCGGCGTGCCGACCTATACCCTCATCAACCTCGCCCGCGAAATGGCCCGCTAGCCAGATACCGGGGGCGCCTCTGCGCCTCCACAAGCGGCGGCTGGGCCCCGGGCCCCAGCCGCAGCGCTCCCACGGCCG
>SCQP01000020.1 GCA_004299485.1 Acidobacteriota bacterium | reverse complement strand
TTTCGGATCGTGCTTCGCCAGCACCTTCGTGATCGCCGCCGTCAGCGTCGTCTTGCCGTGATCGATGTGCCCAATCGTGCCCACGTTTACGTGCGGCTTGGAACGGTCAAATTTTTCTTTCGCCATAGAATCGTGCTCCTAGCTGAGATCGGTCTACCTTTTCACCTCGCGGCCCTGAACACGGGCCATGATTTCTTCTGAGAGGGCCTTGGGCACCTCTTCGTAATGGGCAAAATGCATGGTGTAGCTGGCGCGGCCCTGGGTGGCGGAGCGCATTTCCGTGGCATAGCCGAACATGTCGCTGAGCGGGACCAGGGCGCGGATGATCTGGCTGCCGGCGCGGGGTTCGGTGCCTTCGATGCGGCCGCGGCGGCGGTAGAGGTCGCCGGTGATGGCGCCGATGTAGTTCTGCTCATCGGGTACCACGACTTCGACCTTCATCACGGGTTCGAGCAGCACCGGCTTGGCTCTTTTGGCGGCTTCCTTGAAGGCCATGGAGCCGGCGATCTTGAAGGCGACCTCGCTCGAGTCCACCTCGTGGAAACTGCCGTCGTAGAGCGAGACTTTGATGTCCTTCATCGGGTAGCCGGCGAGCACGCCGCCCTCCATGGCTTCCTCAATGCCCTTCTCCACCGGCTTGATGAACTCCTTGGGGATGGCGCCGCCGACGATATCGTTTTCGAAGATGAAGCCAGCGCCGGTTTCGCCGGGCTCGATGGTGATTTTGACGTGGCCGTACTGGCCGCGGCCGCCGGTCTGACGGATATATTTACCTTCGGCTTCGGCCTTCTGGCGGATGGTTTCCCGGTAGGCGACTTGTGGCTTGCCCACGTTGGCCTCGACGCCAAACTCGCGCATCATGCGGTCAACCAGAATTTCCAGGTGCAGCTCGCCCATGCCGCTGATGATGGTCTGGCCCGTCTCGGCGTCGCTATGGACGCGGAAGGTGGGATCCTCCTGCGCCAGCTTGCCCAGCGCCTGGCCCATTTTTTCCTGATCGCTCTTCGTCTTGGGTTCGACGGCCACATCGATGACGGGCATGGGAAACTCGATCGATTCGAGCAGAACGGAATGATCTTCGTCGCAGATAGTGTCGCCGGTGGAGACCGTCTTGAGGCCGACGCAGGCGGCGATATCGCCGGCCCAGACGTCGCTGATCTCCTCACGCTTATTGGCGTGCATCTTGAGCAGGCGGCCGATGCGCTCACGCTTCTGCTTGGTCGAATTCCAGACCGACAGGCCGGTATCGAGATGGCCGCTGTAGACGCGAATGAATGCCAACTGGCCCACGAACGGGTCGGTCATGATCTTGAAGACGAGCGCAGAAAACGGCGCGTTGTCATCGGCGGCGCGGGTGACCTCCTGGCCCTTTTCGTCGGTGCCGGTGACGGCAGGCACGTCCAGCGGCGAGGGCAGGTAATCGACCACCGCATCGAGCAGCGGCTGCACGCCCTTGTTCTTGAATGAAGAGCCGCACAGCACCGGGAACAGCTTCATGGCGATGACTGAGCGGCGCAGGCTGGCCTTCAGCTCTTCCGGCGCAATCGGTTCGCCGTTCATGTACTTTTCCAACAGCGTGTCGTCGCACTCGACGATGCGCTCGACCATCTGTTCGTGGTAGGTGCGGGCGAGATCGGCCAGCTCGGCGGGAATTTCGCCCTCATCGAACTTGGCGCCCAAGGTCTCATCGCGCCAGGTGATGGCCTTCATCGTGAGCAGATCGACGACGCCGCGGAAGCCGTCCTCGTGGCCAATCGGGACCTGGATGGCGACGGCCGGCGCATGCAGGCGGGTATGGATGGTGCCGAGGGCATGGGCAAAGTCGGCGCCGGCCCGATCCATCTTATTCACGAAGCAGATACGGGGCACGCCATACTTGTCCGCCTGCCGCCAGACGGTTTCCGACTGTGGCTCGACGCCATGCACGCCGTCAAACAGCGCCACCGCGCCGTCGAGCACGCGCAGCGAGCGCTCGACTTCGGCGGTGAAATCGACGTGGCCGGGCGTATCAATGATGTTGATGCGGATGTCGTGCCAGTAGCAGGTGGTGGCGGCGCTGGTGATAGTAATGCCGCGCTCCTGCTCCTGCGCCATCCAGTCCATCGTGGCGGTGCCCTCATGCACCTCGCCAATGCGGTGGGTGATGCCGGTGTAATAAAGGATGCGCTCCGTCGTAGTGGTCTTGCCGGCATCGATGTGGGCCATGATGCCGATGTTGCGGTTGCGCGGAAGTGGAACTTGACGAGCCATGAAAAATCAGTACTTCCTGTTTACCAGCGGTAATGGGCGAAGGCACGGTTGGCTTCGGCCATGCGGTGCACGTCTTCACGTTTTTTGACGGCGCCGCCGCGATTGTTGGCGGCGTCGAGAATTTCATTGGCGAGCTTGTCGACCATGCCCTTTTCGCCCCGGCCGCGCGCATTGGAGATGATCCAGCGGACCGCAAGCGAAACCCGGCGGGTCGGGTTGACCTCGATCGGAACCTGATAGTTGGCGCCGCCGACGCGGCGGGTTTTGACTTCCACCACAGGCTTGACGTTTTCGACCGCGCGTTTGAAGACTTTCAGGGCGTCGCTGCCTTCCTCGGCGGCCTCGCCCTCGGCGGCAGACTCCGCCGCAGCTTCCGGCTTCGCTTCCGGCTTGGGCGCCTTTTCGCCAACGCGCTCCAGGGCGCCGTAGAAGATGGCCTGGGCGGTGGATTTTTTGCCGTCCCACATCATGGAGTTGATGAACTTCTCCACCAGGCGCGAATCGTGGATGGCGTCGGGAGCGACTTCACGTTTTTCGATGTGACCTTTGCGTGGCATGAAAACCTCGTCGGGCTAGGCCTTGGGGCGCTTGGCGCCGTATTTCGAGCGGGACTGTTTGCGGTTGGCGACGCCGACGGCATCCATGGTGCCGCGCACGACGTGATAGCGAACGCCGGGCAGATCCTTGACGCGGCCGCCGCGGATGAGCACGATCGAGTGCTCCTGCAGGTTGTGGCCGATGCCGGGGATGTAGGTGGTCACTTCGACGCCGTTGGTGAGGCGGACGCGGGCCACCTTGCGCAACGCGGAGTTGGGCTTCTTGGGCGTCTGGGTGTAGACGCGCGTGCAGACGCCGCGCTTTTGCGGGCAGCTCTGCAGTGCCGGCGAGGCGGTCTTATAGCGCGCCTTCTGGCGGCCCTGGCGCACGAGCTGATGAAAAGTAGGCATAGACGCGTCCGCCGTCGCGTCAAACCGCGACAGCTTTCCCTTCCGAGCAAATTCTCGATCCCACAAGATCCAGACGACGGCATGCCGAACGCCGTGCTCCGGAGAGCACGAGTCAGCCCCGTTTCGCCTTGGCGGCCGCGCCATAGCCCTGCGGGTGCAGGGTAGTCGACTCGGCTGAGCGAGGGGAAAACCAATCGCCGCGCAGGGGTTAGCCCGTGCGGCCAAGCTCCTCGTGAAAACCTTTGTATCGTACCACAAATTGTGGGTTGAGTGTCAACGCGGGCAGCCTGCTCAGCAGATCAGCGGATCAGCTTGTCAGCCGAACCCTCGATAGCGTGCAGTTCGCACCAGGGTGTCACACATAGAGGTCCCGAGTCGTTATATAGGGTTTAGCGTGACATGCTAACCTGAAGGTTCTTGTGTGGTGGGAGCGGATGCATAAAAGAAGGCTTCTGGGCTGGACCGCAATAATTGTTTTGCTAGTGGCGCTAGCGAACTGTGGCGGTGAAAAGAAAAATACGCCGGCAGGGGCCCAGGCCAGTGCGGCCATGCAGGCCATGCCGGTGCAAGTGCAGGTCGCGCAGAGAGAAGCGATTCCAGATACCTCGACGTATGTGGCCTCAATTCAGTCGCTGAGCTCGACGACCATCTCCCCGCAAGTAACGGGCGTGCTGCAATCCATCAACGTCAGTTCGGGCGAACGCGTGCGCCAAGGACAACTGCTGATGCAGATCAATCCCGAGGCGCAGGCGGCCCAGGTCGCCAATCTGGAACACGCACGCACCGCGCAAGCCTCGACCCTGCAGTTCGATCAACAGCAGTTGGCACGGGCGAAGGCGCTGTACGACGAAAAAATCGGAACACTGATGGACCTGCAGCAGGCGCAGTCCGCCCATAACACGGCGACAGCGCAGCTCAGCGCGCTGGAGGCGCAGATCCAGCAAGCAAAGGTGACGCTGGGGTATTACAAGATCACCGCGCCCCGGGAAGGCATCGTGGGCGACATTCCGGTGCGCGTGGGCGACACGGTGCAGACGGGCACCACGCTGACGACGCTCGACTCCACGCAAGGCACACAGGTCTATGTCCAGGTGCCACTGGAGCAATCGGGCAAATTGCGCTCGGGATTGGCCGTCGGGGTCTTGAACGCACAGGGACAGGTGCTGGCGCATACCCGGATCTTTTTTGTTTCGCCGCAAGTCGATCCCGCCACCCAGACGATCCTGGCGAAAGCAGCCATTCCCCCGGAAAATGCAGCCAATCTGCGCACGCAACAGTACGTGCAGGCGCGCATTACCTGGGGCACACATCAGGGATTTCAAGTGCCGGTGCTGGCGGTGGTGCAGGAAGCGGGCGGGGCATTCCTCGATTTGGCGCAACCGGTGACCCAAAACGGACGCAAGGGCTTCGTCGTGCATCAGTTGCAGGTTTCGCTGGGAGCCATTACGGGCAACAACGTCGAGGTGCTGTCGGGGCTGCTTGCGGGCCAGATGGTGATCGTGTCGCAGCACCAGATTTTGCGCGAAGGGATGCCGGTCCTGCCTATGCCGCCGGGCGGATTTAAGGGCAAACCAGGGAAATAGCAGGATCGCATGGTTGATTTTTTTATCCGCCGCCCGATCTTCGCCAGCGTGCTGGCGCTGCTGATCGTACTGGCGGGAGCGATTTCGATTCCTTCGCTGCCGGTCTCGCAGTATCCAACGATTGCGCCACCGGCGGTGCAGGTGACGGCGGCCTATATCGGAGCGAACGCGGAAGAGGTGGAATCGGCGGTGACGGTGCCGCTGGAGCGGGCCATCAACGGTGTCCAGGGGTTGAGGTACCTGACCTCGAGCAGCACCAATCAGGGGGTGGCGTCGATTACCGTCACCTTCAACGTGGGCACCGATCTGGACCTGGCGCAGGTGGACGTGGTGAACCGGGTGCAGAGTGTACTCGGATTGCTGCCGGCCTCCGTCACGCAGCAGGGATTGGACATACGGAAGGCGCCGGGGGCGGGCGGGTTTGTGTTCGTGGCGGGGTTCTACTCGCCCAATAACCAGTACAGCAACCTGTTCATCAGCAACTACCTGGACGTGAACGTTACCGACGCGCTGAAGCGGGTGCCCGGCGTCAGCGACGCGATCGTATTCGGGGCGCAGATCTACGCCATGCGCATCTGGCTCGATCCGGCAAAGCTGGCGGCGCGCGGCCTGACGGCCAGCGACGTCCTGAGCGCAGTGCAGGAGCAGAACGTCGCGGTCGGAGCTGGCCTGGTGGGCGCGCCGCCGGCGCCGCCGGGGCAGAGCTACGAAATCAGCGTGCGCACGACGGGACGGCTGTCGACGCCGGCCGAGTTCAACAACATTATTCTGAAGACGGAAAAGAACGGCACCCTGGTGAAGCTCAGCGACGTGGGCCACGCCGATCTGGGGGCGCAGGATTACAGTACAGCGATTGACTACAACGGGATGCAGGGGGTAGGCGTTGCCGTAAGCCAACTGCCGGGGGCGAACGCGCTGGCGGTGAATACGGCGGCGCAGGCGGAGCTGGCGAAGCTGTCGAAGAACTTCCCGCCGGGACTGAAATACGCGATTGCGTTCAATTCGACAACCGCGGTGAGTGAAGGCATCAAAGACGTACTGATCACGCTGATCGAGACGATCATCATCGTGATCGTGGTGATGTTTTTCTTCCTGCAGGACTGGCGAACGACGGTCATTCCGGGCTGCACGATTCCGGTGTCGCTGATCGGGGCTTTCATCTTCGTGAAGGGGTTTGGATTCTCGATCAACATGCTGACCCTGTTCGCCGTGATTCTGGCGACGGGGCTGGTGGTCGATGACGCGATCGTGGTGGTGGAGAACGTCGAGCGGCATTTGTCGGAAGGGGTGACGGTGCCACACCGGGCAACGTCGGTGGCGATGTCGGAAGTCACCGGCGCGCTGGTGGCGACCGGACTGGCGCTGATTTCGGTGTTTGTGCCGGTGTCGCTGTTTCCGGGCACGACGGGGATTTTGTTCCGGCAGTTCGGATTGACGATTGCGTTTGCGGTGGCGCTGTCGGTATTCAACTCGGTGACGCTGTCGCCGTCGCTGTCGGCGCTGCTGCTGCGGCACAAGCCGGAGGGCAAGCATGGGCTGTGGGGCCTGATCAACCGCGGCATAACCGCGTTCGCGCATGGCTACCGGCGCTGGCTGGGAGCGCTGATCCGGTGGCGCTGGGTGGTGCTGGCGTTCTTTGTGGTGGCGCTGGGGGCGACATTCTGGGTCTATACCGTGGTGCCGACGGCGTTTTTGCCGGCGGAAGACATGGGCTACTTCTTTCTTATCGTCCAGGCGCCGCCGGGAGCTTCGCTGAGCTATACGCAATCGATCGCGCATCAGGCGGAGGCGGTGCTGGCGAAGCAGCCTGAGGTGGCGGGCGATGTGGCCGTGGCCGGATTCAGTTTCACCGGCGCGGCGCCGAACGGGGGCATGATATTCGTCAGCCTGAAGCCGTTCAAGGAGCGCAAGGGCCCGGCGCACTCGGCCGAGGCGGTGGTGAACCGGCTGCGGGGAGAACTGTTCATGATCCCCGGGGCGATGGTGATTCCTTTTTTGCCCCCGCCGATTCAGGGGCTGAGCCAGTTTGGTGGATTCCAGTTTGAAGTGCTGGATCAGGGCGGGCACACGCCACAGCAGTTGTACGATGCCACCGAAGCGGTGGTGAACGCGGGCAATCAGGACCCGCGGCTGACGGGGCTGTTCAGCAGCTTTACCGCGAATGATCCGCAGTTTATCGTGGCGATCAACCGCGAGAAGGCGAAGAGCCTGGGCGTGCCACTGGGTCAGATCGCGAGCACGCTCGAAGGCTACATGGGGTCGGTGTACGTCAACAACTTCGATTTCAACAACCGCACCTATCGCGTGTACGTGCAGGCGAGCGCGGATTTCCGCAACAATCCGAAAGATATCGGGCAGTACTACGTGCGCAGCACCGGCGGACAGATGATTCCGCTGGCCAGCCTGATCTCGATCAGCGAGACGACGACGGCGCAGGTGATTCCGCACTACAACATTTTCCGGGCAACCGAAATTGACGGCAGCCCGCAGTCCGGCATCTCGAGCGGCCAGGCGATTCAGGCGATGGAGCAGGTTGCCAATAAGGCGCTGCCGACCGGGTTCACCTTTGCGTGGACAGGGATTTCGCTGGAACAGATTGAATCGGCCGGCAAGACGGGGCTGCTGTTTGGGCTGGGGATTCTGGTGGTGTTTCTGGTGCTGGCGGCGCAGTACGAGAGCTGGTTTCTGCCGTTCATCGTCATGCTGGGGGTTCCCGTGGCGCTGCTGGGAGGGTTGGGCCTGCAGGGGCTGCGGGGCCTGCAGGACGACATCTACTGCGAGATCGGGCTGATCATGCTGATCGGCCTCGCGGCGAAAAACGCGATTCTGATCGTGGAGTTTGCCGAGCAGTTACGCAAGCGCGGACATCCGCTGGTGGAGGCGGCGCTGGAGGCGGCGCGGGTGCGGCTGCGGCCGATTCTGATGACCTCGCTGGCCTTCATCCTGGGCATGCTGCCGCTACTGTTCGCCACCGGGGCCGGCTCGGCCGGCCAGCGCTCGGTGGGCACCACGGTCGTGGGCGGCATGATTCTGTCGACGTTCCTGAACCTGGTCTTCATCCCCGTGCTCTACGTCATCATCGAGAGCGCCCGCGAACGCGCCCACGCGGCCGGCTAGCCGCACCGCTCCCGCTGACCACCTCTTGTTCTCAACTAGCCACGCGATCTCCCAAAGGCTAATCGCCGAAAGAGCAAGCGGCCCGGATTTGCGGGCTGCCATGATGGTTGTCTTTTCTTGAGGCGAAAGCTTATCGGGGGGCGATCAGGAGCCAAATGAGAATATGCGTATCGAGAAGGATTATTCCACTTCCCAATTGATCGCGGAGATAGTGTTCTCCACATCTCCCTTGATCCTGGCGATGCCTGCCAGTGCCCCGAACATCTCATCCTCGCCCTCGGAAGCGGGGACCAGCTTCACCACGGGCTTGCCGTTCCTGGTAATTATGATGGGGCATCCACTCCGCGAGACCTTGCCCATGACGGCAAGGTAATGAGCCCTGAAATCCGCAGCGTCCATTTTTTCATGGCGATCCCTCGTCCAGAATAATCCACCACCCAGCCCGGGCATTCGATCGCCAGACTAGTGATTGCTGCTGTTGTCGGTCGCGGTGGCACGCACGGAGACGGTGCCGCTGGAGGTGGAGAGGGTGATCTGAGGCGAGTCGGCCTGGGAGGCGTCGCCGAAGCGGTTGTCGACGTTGCCGTCGCGGGCGGTGGCGATGAGATGAAAACGGCTCGCGGCGGGCAGGCTGAGCGATACGTCGGCGTCGCGATTCACCACGGTAATCGGTGCGGTGGGCGGCGTGGAAGCCGCAATGCGAACCGAGTCGTTGCGGTTCACGACCTGCAGCGGGCCGCGGAAGTCCTCGATTTTGATCTCGACATTGCGGGTACGGAGAGTGATGTTGCTGGCGTTGGTGATGGCGATTTCACCGAGATCGTAGGTGAGCGAGCCCGACAGCGCGGCGATGTCGAGGTCGGTGCGGCTGCTGTGGAACTGCAGGCCGCCAGCGAGGTTGGCAAATTGCAGCGAGCCGACGTACTCGCCCTGCAGTAGCGTCGCTCCACTGACGTTGGCGACGGAAATGTCGCCGCCGCCGCCAATGATGCTGACGTTGCCCCGCACGTGAGCGAGTTGCACGGAGCCGTGGCCGGAGTTGATCTGCACGTTGCCGTCGGCGCCGTTGGCGGTGATGGAACCGTGGTTAGTTTGCAGGTCGAGCTCCGCCTTCCACGCCGGAATAGTAATATCGCCGACCGCGACCTGCACTGTCAGCGGCGCGGAGGGCGGCAGCGTGAGTTTCAGATCCGTCCGCACCGTCCGCCGGTCATAGTCGCCGGAAGGCAGCACCAGCCACTGGCCGTTCTCCTGGCGGATTTGCGGCTGCGCCTGCTGAAACAGATCCTGCGCATGACCCTGGTCCTCGGCATGAACCGTATCGGAGACCGATGCGGCGATCGAGCCGGCAGGACCGGAAGTGATGGTCACATCGCCGCGATACCCGCGCACCACTACTACGGGCGGCGCGCCGGGGGCCACGGTGGCGTGGGCGCTCGCGGAAAACTGATAGCTCTCGAGGAAAGGATTCCAGCGGTCAACATTGACACCCCAGTAATCAGCCAGCCGCGACTGCCGGAAATGATAGGCGCCGCTGAACAGCAGCCCACAAACCACCACCACAATCACCAGCACGACTTCGCCGCCCGACAGACCTGTGCGCGTCCGCGCAGGGCGGACAAAGTGCTCGACCAGGCGCGTCAGGCCCCAAAGAATCAGCAGCAGCGGCCAGTAGTTGGCGACCCAGGCACCTACCGGCATTTGCGGTAGCGCATGGCGGACCAGAATCAGCACGCCAACGACCAGCAGCAGCAGCGGAAAGAAAATACTGGCGGCTAGCGGATGCCCCAACGGCCGCGGCAGCAGACGGACGACGAGACCGAGCGCGCCCACGAAGACGAGGAAGGCTCCGACCATGGCGGCCGTAGAGAGCCCGCCGGGCAGCATGTGGACGAACAACAACACGCCAATGGCAATGAGCACCAGCGGCCCGGCGACGCGGCGGAACCGGCAGGCCGGGCAGGAGCACGGGGAAGCAGCGGGCTGGGGGTGGGTGGACATAGGGGCCAGAGGTCAGGGGCCAGGGGGTCAGTGTGGACGCTAGGGTTTAGCTTTCTTTTGCTGCCGGACCAGGACGTAGACGCCAATGGCGATCAGGATCGCCGGCCAGAAGTAGCGCGAGGAATCGTAATAGAAGAAGCCGAGGCTGCGCAGCAGAAAGATCACGCCGATGACGATAAGAATGATGGCAGCGACAGGAGCGTTCACGGTCGAGACGCTACCGAGGTTGAAAACGTCCTGGACCGGCTGGCCGGCTTCCAACTGCTTGGCCGTGCGGTAAGAGTCAATGACCATGTAGAAATAAAACGCCGCAATGGCCAGGCCGAAAAATGTATCCACGGCCCCATTGCCCGAGTTTTCCATGGCGATGAGGAAGGCGAAGATCACCACCTGCACAAAGGCCTTCAGGTACTGGCCGTTGTAGACCGCGCCCACGCCGGGGATGAAGCCCAGCGCGAGCGCCAGCCCGGGACTGGGGACGTGGCCCGCCGGGGGGGCGTACGCAGGCGCCACGGCGGCGGTCGCAGCCGCACCCGCAGTTGGGGCCGGCGCCGGCGGCGTCATGCCCGCCTGGCGTGCCAGACAGTCCTGGCAGTAGATGACGCCGTAAATTTCGCGCTGATCATCGGCGCACAACGGACGGCCGCAGGTGCGGCAGTAGGCCGTGGCCTCGCGGTCGGGATGGAGGTAGCAGTTCATTGGATGGTTCTCCAGAACATATCGGTCGGCAACACATTTTCGGCCAGGTCGGGGCCCGTGGCCGACCCGCGGTCGCTGCGATTATGGCCGCTTCCGGCAGCGCCCGCAGCCGGCGCGGATTGACGCATCTGGTGAATCGCCGCTTCGATTTCGTAGACGACGCGCAAGTCGTGATAATAGGCCACACCACGCGCCCAGGTACGGTTGATATTGCGGGTAATGCTGCTGGTAAGCGCCGCTGGGCTCAACTGCCCGGCGCCGCCGGAACGGAAGACCTGACGCAGGTTGATCTGAGCCGCGTTGAGCAGCAGCGCGATGGCAAAAACCGACATCGCCACGCCCAACGCAAAGCGGGGCGAAGTCAACGAGGCCCAGACGGCAGCCCAGCCGCTGCGGCGGCCCGCCATGGCGGCGCGGACGGCGCGGCGGCCGTGCAGCAGCGGGCTGGCGGGCAGTGTCCGGGCGATGATATTCGCCACCAGTTGCGGCGGCGGCGCGAGATCCGGAAGCGCGGCCAGTTGTGCCTGCGCGCTCGCAACCGCAGCCACCAGTTCGGTGCAGGCGGCGCACTCGCTGACATGCTGACGCGCCAGGGCCGCCAGCGCGTCGGGCAACGTGCCCTCGCGATACTCGCTCAACACGCCTTCGAATTGAGCACACGTCCAAGTTGGCGTATTCGTGCTCATGCTTTGTTCTCCATGATCCCCAGGCTGGGCCGCAGCAGACGTGCCAGCTCGATCCGTCCCCGGTTGATGCGGCTTTTCACCGTGCCCTCCGGAAGCCGGAGCACGGTGGCGATTTCTTTATAATCCAAATCCTGCAAGTCGCGCAAAATAATTGCTTCGCGCAGCTCCGGTGACAGCTTCAACAGCGCCCGTTGCACGTGCTCTTGCACTTCCCTGCCCCAGACCTGGTGGTCGGCGGCACGGCCGGGCGCGGCGAGGGTCGCGGCCACCGGCTCGCCTTCGGCGTTTTCGGTTTCGAGCGGGTCGGTGAGGCGGTCGGGCTTGGAGCGGCGGTAGTGATCGATCAGCAAATTGCGCGTGAGCGTCGTCAACCAAGTGGAAAGCGAACCGACTTCGGCGCGGTAATTGGCCAAATTGCGGAAGAGGCGAATGAACACCTCCTGCGCCAAATCCTCAGCATCGACGGCGCGGCCCGTGAAGCGGAAGCAAAGGTTGTACACGCGGCGCGAGTGCTGGCGCACCACTTCGTCCCACGCCGCCGCGTCGCCGGACAGGCAGCGGTCGACCAAGTGCCGGTCGTTCACGCGCACCTCGGGAAGCAGCGCGGGCGCCACTGCCATCGCGACCGGCCTCTTTGGGCTCGGACGGGCATGCGCCAGAAGTCTCGGGTTGGTCCAAACTGTGGCAGCGCTCACACCTCTATAAACGCAATTTGCAGGGGCTAAGTTCAGTGCAGATCGGTGGAGCGAGGAGAACCTTTATACTTGTTCAGGGCGTATGCCGCGCCGACTCCTCGATGAACCGTAAACGCATTCTTTTCAGCCTCTTACTCGTGGCCGTGGTGGTGCTGTTGATTTGGCAGTTCCATCATAGCCCGGAGTGGAGGCAGTTTAGCTTGGAGAAGGTGTGGGCGGCAACCAGTCAGGCAGAAGGATGGTACATCGTCGGTTCCGTGGTGCTGATCTATGCCAGTTACGTCATCCGCACCTGGCGCTGGCAGGCCCTGATGTCCCCGCCGGGCAAGTTCAAACCAATTCTCAAGGGGACTGTGGTTGGCTTCACCAGCCTGGCCTTCCTGGGGCGCGCGGGCGAACTGGTCCGGCCCTATTATATCGGCCGCAAACACGACAACAAGCTCTCGCCGCAGTTGGTGGTGTGGGTGATGGAGCGGGTGTTTGACATGGTGGGAGTGGTGCTACTGGTGGCGCTGGATCTGGGCCTGTCACCGGCGATCAAGGAATTGACGCGCAACGGCGGATTACAGGGTGCGATTCACAAGGCCGGCATCGTCGTTGTCGCCGGGGTGGCGTTGATCGTATTGATGATGTATTTATTTCATCGCAACGCCCCGCGTTGGCTGGCGTGGCTGCGGCGGAGGCAAGAGCAGCACCCCTGGAGCTGGCGCCGGCGCTATCTGCACTTTCTGGAGATGTTGGCCCAGGGGTTGGAAGGCCTGAAGCGCGGGCGGACCCTGCTGTTCATCATTGCCATGACGCTGGCGTTGTGGATCGTGGTGAGCGGGGTCATGTGGATGGTGGTGAAGGCGTATCCGGACATGCTGCCCGGGTTTGCCCTGTCCGGCGGCGTGCTGTTGATGGGACTGACGGCGATCGGTTCGATCGCGCAGTTACCGGCCGTGGGCGGCGGTTTTCAGGTGGTGACGATTTTCGGGCTGACGAAAATTTTTGGAGCCGACTCCGCGGCCGCTACCAGCGCGGCGCTGATCATCTGGCTGGTGTGCTTCTACGCCATCGCGCCCTGGGGCGTGGGACTGGCGACGCATGAAGGCGTGTCGTGGCGTGGTCTGGAGGAAGAGGCGGAAGACGCGGGGGCAACGGAGGGGTGACAGGGGTCAGGGATCAGGGGCCAGGGGTCAGCGATGCGCGGCGGACCGATGGCATTGCGGACCGCGCGTGGGGTCGAGGGCGCGGGGTCGCCGGGTTCATTGGGGAGCGGGAACTCAGGGCGCTGGTCATGCTGGCGTGTGGAGCGGCGTTGGCGGTGGGCGCAGATGATCCTGCGGTGATGCTGGAAATTGGAAGCTTCAAGGGGAAATCGGCAGTGGCACTGGCGACCGTGGCGCAGGAGTTGGGCTTGCCGCCGTTGGTCAGTGTCGACCCGCATACCGCGCCTGCGGCGACCGACCCGGGGTTGGCGGAGGGGTCGTCGTACGAGGCGTTCTTGGGGGCGATCGAGCGCGCGGGCGTGAGGGAGTGGGTCGAGGTGCATCGGGAGACGTCGGCGGAAGCGGCAAGGAGCTGGGCGCGGCCGATCCGGCTGCTGTGGATTGATGGCGACCATACCTGGGAGGGAGCGCGCGCTGATTTCGATGCCTTTGCACCTTTTCTAGTACCCGGCGGCATCGTCGCGGTGCATGACACGCTGCATTTTTTTGAAGGACCCATCCGCGTCTTTGCCGAGCGCATGCTGAGTGACGACCGCTTCGGACCGGCGGGCTTTTTTCACTCGATTGCCTGGGCACAATATCGTCCTGGTGACGGGGTGAACTGGCAGGCGGAGCGGACGAAATTGAAGCGGAGCGCGGAGCGTTTGCTGCGGCGGGTAACGCCGCCGCAAGCGAATCGCGGCCTGAATAAACTGCGCTACAAACTGGCGGTGGCGCGGACGCCGCACGCGATTCCGGAAGCAGCACAGTGGCTAAGGGCTAATGCGGCAGGGTCGCAGTCCAGTGGGTTAGGACGGTGACGGGCGATTGGCTGGTTGAGGCGAGCTGATCCAGGATGAACTGGCGTCCGCCGGGGAGAACCGCATAATCGGCGGTAGACTCGGTGGCGTCAGCCGCGGGATGGAACGGAAACAGCGCCCGCGGCGGAGAAAAGCTCGGAACTGCGCCCATAGTGACGTTCACCGTCATGAGATGGCCGGCGGAAACGAAGTAGATCTCGCGGCCGTCGGGACTCCAGTAGGGCCAGAAGCCGCCGTGGTAGGAAAGCTGCCATTGGCCGGCGTGGCGCGGAAAATCGGCGACGAAGATGTCCATGGCACTGCCGCCGCTGCCGTCGGACTCGTAGGCGACCCAGTGGCCGTCGGGCGAGAGCGACGAATCAAGCGCACGCGCAGAGGCCGTGGGGTATAGCGTGGGCTTGCCCAGTTGGGCGAGTGGCTCGGGGCCGATGGGAAACGCGTAGATTTGGGTGCCGGGCGAAGCGCCTCCGGTGACATCGACGAGGAGGGTGCGGCCGTCCGGCGTAAACGAGTCGGGCGAGTCGATGGTCCCGCCGCCGAAGACCAGCGTCGCGGGCTGCGAGCCGTCGGACGGTTTGCGGTAGATGGCGTAAGAGCCGTGCAGGTTGGAGCCGAAGTAGATCCAGCGGCCATCGGGCGACCACTCCGGGTCGTTGTTATTGGCATGGTCAAACGTGAAGCGGGTGCGAGCGTTCGTAGCCAGGTCTATCAGCCAGAGATCGGATGCGCCGGGGGTGTCCGGATTGGCGAGCGAAACTGCCAGGCGCTTGCCATCGGGCGATAGTGCGGTGGATTCGTAGCGGCCTGTGGTCCCGAACGTACGCAGGAGCTTGCCCGAGCGATCGACGAGCTGAAGCTGGGACGTGGAAGCAGAGCTGCCGCGATAGGACAGCAGGCCGGAGGCGGAGGCGGTGAGGGCGAGGTATCCAGTCGGTCCGTTGACGTCCGCGGGAGCGGCGCCTTGGGCAATGGGCGTGGGCGCAGCGGTCGTGCGCAGCGTCTTGAGATCGAATTTTTGTGCGACCAGGGCATCGGCGCTGGCGTAGAGGAGATAGCCGTTCGCGTAGATGGCACGGCTATCCGCCGCAGGCATAGCAACGAGGTTGACGGTCGCGGTGGAGCTGAGTGAGCCGAGAGCGACCGCGGAGGGCCCGGAGTAACCTTCGGCATCCAGCAGGAAATGCTGGCCGTCGGGAAGAAATTCAGGCCAGCGTTGGCTGCCCTGATGCGGGCCGAGGACGGTGGCGGGGGCAGGCGTGCCACCGTCAGCAGAGACTTTCATAATTGGCCCGGAGACATCAGGGGCGAAGAGGATGACGCCGCTCGACCCCCAGCTTCCGCCGCGCGCGCCCGCGGAGGAGACGCTGCATAGCGAGCGTACTGCATGGGTCGAGAAGTCGAAACGCTTCAGGGAACCGTTGGCAAAAAAGCCAATGGCAGAGCCGTCGGGCGACCAGAAGGGAAATTGTCCATCGGTTGTCCCGGAGAGCCGCGTTGCCGTGAGCGAATCGAGCGGCCGCAGCCACAGGGACTCGGCGCCGCTGGCATCGGTCGCCGCAAATACCAGGCGGGTGCCATCAGGCGAGAGGGCGAGGCCGTAGGTAAAGTTGCCGCCGGCGGGAGCGTCGATGCCAAACCGAAGGGAGCGGGCGGCGGATGCCGAGGGGCGAAACAGCAGGGCTACGGCAACGGCGATAGCGAGCACGACACAGGCAGTAATCCACGGCCAATGTGGCCGGGTGTCGCGCGCAGCCGTCACGGGGCTGTCCTCCGCAGGTTCGGCCGTGGCTTCGTCGAGCGCGATGCGGGCATCGCCGATGGCTTGCAGGCGCTGGCGCGGATCTTTTGTGAGGCAGCGGACGAGCAGCGCGCGAACCGCAGCCGGTGTTTTGTCGGGCAACTGCGACCAGTCGGGATCCTGTGTGATCAGCGCAGCCAGAATTTCGGTGACCGTTTCCCCATGGAAGGCTTGCTTGCCACTGAGCAGCTCGAACAGGACGCAGCCGAAGGCCCAGATGTCGGCGCGGCGATCCACCGCTTTGCCCTTGGCCTGCTCCGGCGCCATATAAGCCGCGGTGCCCAGAATCACGCCGGGCATCGTCGGCGCATGGGTGAGCGTCGGGGAGTTGTCGAGATCGAAAGCAGTGGTTTCGGCGGCGAGCGCTTTGGCGAGGCCGAAATCGAGAAGCTTGATCTGACCGTCCGGAGTGACTTTGATGTTGGCGGGCTTGAGATCGCGATGGACAATGCCGCGCTCGTGCGCGTACTCAAGGGCTTCGCAAATCTGGCGGGCGAGCGGCAGCGCCTCGCCGAGGGGAAGCGGGCCTTGGAGCGCCTCGCCTTCGATCAACTCCAGCGCGAGGGCGCCGTGTTCAAAGCCGTAAATGGCGGCGATGTGCGGATGGTTCAGCGCAGCGAGCAGGTGCGCTTCGCGCTCGAGGCGTGCGGCGCGCTCTGGGTTGGAGGCCAGCGCCGCAGGGAGAACTTTGAGGGCGACCTCGCGCTGCAGGCGCGTGTCGCGCGCGCGATAGACTTCGCCCATGCCTCCGGCGCCAAGCGGCGCGAGGATTTCATACGAGCCGAGGCGTGTTCCGGAAGCGAGGGGCATGCACCACATGGTAGCAGCGGGGCGGTAGGTTGACTATCGGGTGACCATGACGAGACGCGGCAAGCCGGGTGGCGGTTTGGGGTCGTCCTTTACCGCCGAGCTGCGGCGTGGCTGAGATCGAGGAGTTCGAGCACGTGCAGGACCTGGACCGGCGGGGGCAGAGCTGCCGCGAGCTGAAGAGAACAGCCGGGGTTGGCGGTGGCGAGAATGCAGGCTCCGGTGGCGCGGAAAGCGGCGACGCGGTCGGCCGCAAGCTGCGCGGCAATCGCGGGCTGCTGCAGGTTGTAGATGCCGGCAGAACCGCAGCATTGATCCGAGCGTTCCATTTCCCGCAGCTCGAGCTGCGGAATCTGGCGCAACAGGGTGCGCGGCGCTTCACGGATGCGCTGGGCGTGGGCGAGATGGCAGGCATCCTGATACGTGGCAACGGCGGGGATCGGGCCGAGCAGATCGCGGCGCAGACCGAGATGATCGAGGAATTCGGTGGCGTCCTGCACGCGGGCGGCAAACGCAGCAGCACGGCCGCGCCAAGCGGGATCCTCGTCGAATAACTCGGCGTATTGCTTGAGCTGAGCACCGCAGCCGGAGGCGTTGGAGATGACCACGTCAGCAGGGATGGCCTCCAGCGCCGCAATATTGGAGCGCGCGAGTTGGCGTGCGAACGCGCGGTCACCGGCATGCACGTGCAGCGCTCCGCAGCAGCCGAACGCGGGCGGAACAACCACGTCGCAGCCTTGGCGTGCGAGCACGCGAACGGTAGCACGGTTGAGCTGTGGCAATAGCTCGCATTGCACACAACCGGGAAGGAAAATCACGCGGGCGCGGCGTTCCCCTTCGGCGGGAATGACTTGGCCAGAAGCGGCGAACGGATCCGCATCGAGCGGCGGGCAGAGGCGAGCTTGTGCAGGGCCAAGGCGGTCGATGCCGGTGCGCTGAGCGAACCGGATCAGGCGCGCCGCCGCGCGGCGGCGGCGCGGCCGCGGAATGAGACCGTGCAGCAGCCAGCGCTGCCAGAACTTAAGCGGCTGCTGCTCCAGAAGCTGAGCACGGGTGTACTCGATGATGGCGCCATAGTTGACACCGGAGGGGCAAGCGGTCATGCAGGCGCGACAGTCGAGGCAGCGATCCATGTGCAGGCGGAAAGCGGCGTCGATCTCGATGCGGCCTTGATCGGCTTGAGCGACCTGGTAGATGCGGCCGCGGGGAGAATCGAGCTCTTCGCCAAGCACGCGATACGTCGGGCAGGCGTTGAGGCAGAGGCCGCAGCGGATACAGCGATCGTAGAGGCTGCGGAGATCGTCAGCCACAGTGGTCTCCGTGGAAGATGCCGTCGGGGTCGAGGGCGCGCTTGAGCAGGGGCCAGGGGTCAGGGTCCAGGGTCCCGGGGAACGCACGCGGACGGGGAGAGATGGAATAAAGGCCGAGAGCGAGGCGGCCGTGGATTTCGACCTCCGCGCCAAGAGCGGCGAGGGCCGCGACGGCTTCGGCCGCGGCGTAGGTGACATTCACTGTCGGCGTCGCAGCGGGCAGCGCGCATGCGGAAAATCCGGCCGCACCCAGCTTGCCGAGCTCGGCGCGGTAGCGCGCGCGAACCGCCGCGCTGCCGCAATAGACTACCTCGATCGAGCGCTCCTCGCCACGCGCATGCAGCTCGACCGCGAGCGGCCGCAAGTAAGAGTGCAGCAGCGCGGAGCGGAACGCCTCGACCTGCGGCCAGCTCAGCGTGCTAAACACGGCGCGTTCGACGTCTTGCGGCAACGGAAAAACCTTGAAATTGACGCCGGTGATAATGCCGAACGCGCCGCGGGCGCCGATGACGGGCTTCATCCAGTCATAACCGGCGACGTTTTTGACCACACGGCCGCCGCAGTGAACCAGGCTGCCGTCGCCGGCCACCATTTCCAGACCGATAGTGAAATCGCGGATGGAGCCGAAGCGATGGCGCAACGGGCCGGAGAGATGCTGCGCGAGGACAGCCCCGAGGGTAGTGATCTCTGGGCGCTCAACCTCGAGGGGAACGAACTGTTGGTGCTCAGCGAGAACGGCATTCAACTCGGCCACTGTGCAGCCTGCATCGGCGCCCACCGTAAGATCGCCGGGCTGATAGAAGCGGATGGTGTGCATGGGGCGCAGATCAAGATGCAGATGTGGACAGGAGGTGCTTCGGCGGCAACTGATGCCCGAGACTTTGGCTGCACGCACCGCGCTCGCGGCTTCGGCTGCGGTAGCAACAGTCATAGCGCGCGCTCCTTATATAAGCGGGCGTCGGTGCGGATTTCCGCGCACATGTGGGCGGAGGGCAGCAGCTTGTTCGGGTTCAACAGACCGTTGGGATTGAAGGCGGTTCGGATGCGGGCCATGAAGGCGAGATCTTCGCTGGAGAAGATCCAGGGCATGAGGTCTTGCTTCTCTATGCCGACGCCATGTTCGCCGGTGATGGAGCCGCCCACCGCAACGCAGGCCTGCAGGATTTCGCGGCTGCAGGCGAGGGCGCGGGGCAGCTCGCCGGCGCGCTCGTCGAAAAAGACGAGCGGATGCAGGTTGCCATCACCCGCGTGAAACATGTTTCCGGTGCGGAAGCCATGCCGCCGGCCGATGCCGTCGATCTGCTCAAGCACTTCGGCGATGCGGGTGCGGGGAATGACGCCATCCATCACATAGTTGTTGGGACTGATGCGGCCCATGGCGCCAAACGCATTCTTGCGCCCACGCCAGAGGAGCTCACGCTCGCGGGCATCGGCGGCGACTCGAACCGAGCGGGCGCCGGCGGCGTGGCAGAGTTCGGCAATGCGGGCAGAGTCCTCCGCGACTTCTTCGCGCAGACCTTCGACTTCGATGAGCAGCACGGCGGCTGAATCCATCGGGTATCCGGCGTGAACGGAGGCTTCGATGGCGCGCAGGCAGAAGCCATCCATCATTTCGCAGGCGGCCGGGGTGATGCCGCTGGCAGTGAGCGCCGTCACGGTGGCGGCCGCGTCGGCGACCCGGTCGTAGATCGCAAGCAGCGTGCCGACAGCTTCGGGCAGGCGCGTGAGTCTGAGAGTTATGGCGGTGACCAGCGCGAGCGTACCTTCGGAACCCACCATCAGGCCGGCCAGATCCGCACCGGCGGCGTCGAGGGCCTTGCCGCCGAGCGTGACGACGGAAGCATCGGCCAGAACCAGCTCGAGGCCTGTGATGTGGTTAACGGTCGAGCCGTGCAGGAGCGTGTGCGGGCCGCCGGAGTTTTCCGCCACGTTGCCGCCGAGCGTGCAGGCGCGCTGGCTGGACGGATCGGGGGCAAAGTAGAAGCCGGTGGCCGCGATGGATTGAGAAAACTCCAGATTCACCACGCCGGGCTCGACCACCGCGCGCGCGTTTTCGACGTCAACTTCGAGAATGCGGCGCATGCGGTTGAGCGCGATGATGATGCCGCCTTCGCGGGCCACGGCGCCGCCGGAAAGACCCGTGCCGGCGCCGCGGGCCACCAGCGGAACGCCGGCCGCGCGCGCAGACTGCACAATGGCGACGACCTCATCGCGTGAATGGGGAAAAACGATGACCTCGGGGCGCGCGCGGTCGACGCCGCCATCGTATTCGTAGAGCGTGCGGCTGAGCTCGTCGGCGAGTGCGTTTTCGGCGCCGACGATAGCGGCAAGCTTGGCGCGCAGCGCAGCAGAAACGGCCATGGCTCTGATTATGGCCTACAGAAATGGATTGCGGATCGTGACGCCGGCGATGGTAGCGCCGTGCTGCATGTCCTCCGTCAGAACCTCATGGCAACCGGCCATTGCGGCGGCAGCAACGATGGCGCTATCCCGATAACTAAGCTTGTAACGTGCACAGAGTTCAAGCGCGCGATCGAATACGGCCACGGAGAGGGGGACGGTTGGATAGCGCCGCCAGTCGCGAATGAAGCCCAAGGCAAGTTGATGGCTCAGGCAGCCAGGCCGCGATGAGCGCGTCGCTTGACTATAGAACTCCTGCAGAACCTGAACTGAAAGGACCAGCTCGCACTCGGCAAGGATTTGCTGGGCGCGATCGCGTTTGCCCTTCTCGGTAGGGTGTTCGCTGATGGAATAAATCAGGACGTTGGTGTCAACGAACGAGAGCCCCACTCTCACCGCCGCCGGTAGAGCTCATCGCGGCTCAGATTGTCCGCCGCACGGAAACCGTGGACCTGCTTGCGCAGCTCGATCTCGTCCTGCAAGAGACGCTGGAACTCAGCTTCTTTGGCCTCGTCGTCGAGGGAGCGCAAGTAGCCGGCCACCAGGGCGGAAACAGACGTGTCCATGCGGGCGGCGGCTTCGCGGGCCTTACGGTAAACGTGATCCTCGACCGCGACGGTGATATTCTTCACAGTTTCACAGTATCACAGGCGCGTAGTGCCTCAAGCACGCGATTGTATGCCCAGAGACCGCTTACGCGTCCCACAGCCGCTCGAGAATGGCGAGGACTTCGGGGACGGTGATGCTGTCGATGGAGCCGCTGGCGCGGAGGGCGACAACGGCTCCGTGTGGACGCACGGGAACCGGATCAAACGCAGGGATTTCACCGAGGGTGAGCACGCGCGCGCCCACGGCGGCGGCAATATGAGAAGGACCCGTGGGGTTCGTCAGCACCACGCGGCATGCGGCGAGGGCCGCGGTGAGTTCGGGAATCGAAAGGTCGCGCGCGACCTCGATTCCGGGAATCGCGATCAGAGGGTCGAGAATAGTGGCATCCTCCTCGGGGCCGGCAAAGACGACGACGCGGGTGCCGCGGGCGAGCCAGGCGCGGGCGACTTCCGCAAAGCGGTCCGGCGGCCAGCAGCGGCTGGGGTGACCCGCACCGGGACAAATACCTAAAATCGAAGGGCCAGGGTTCAGGGGACCTGGGCCTGGTGGCGGCGTAAGAGCAGGGATGCGGTCAAGAGGAGAAACCTGGATGCCAAGCGGCTGCAGGACTTGGCAGTAGCGATCGACGAGGCGGCCGTAGGGGTCGTCGGGCGGGGGCGGGCGGTTAATCAAGGACGGAATCGAGCGCGTGGGGCGCAGCATTGCCACGCGATTCGGGATTCGGGCAAGAAAGGCCAGCCAGTTGGTTTCCTTGTAGGAATGCAGGTCGACGGAAAGATCGAAGCGGCCGAGGCGGAGCCGGAGAAGCAGCGCCGGAACCGCATAGAGAACAACCCAGCGCCGCCGCTTCCAGCGCACGCGATCTACAGGCAAGGTCTCGAAACCGGCAAGGCGAAAGATGGCGTCAGGGCCGAGAGCGGCCAGCACCGTAAGCTGCGCCCGCGGAAAACGCGCGCGCAGGGCACGGGCAGCGGGCAGCGCCATCACGGCATCGCCAAGCTGGCCGAAATCGATCAGCAGGATCCGCTTCGGCGTTTTCATTCGCCCATAACCTTGATCACTACGCGCTTGCGGCGCTGGCCGTCGAACTCGGCATAGTAGATTTGCTGCCAGGGACCGAAGTCGCATTTGCCTGCGGTGATGGGAACGATGACTTCGTGGTGGACGAGCAAACTCTTGAGGTGCGCGTCGCCATTGCTTTCGCCGGTACGGTGGTGATGGTAGTTGGCGTTGAACGGCGCCAGGCGCTCGAGCCAGGCGTCGATGTCTTCCAGCAGCCCGGATTCGGCATCGTTGACCCAGACGCCGGCGGTGATGTGCATCGCCGAAACCAGCACCATGCCTTCCTCCACGCCCGATTTGCGGACTTCTTCCTCGACGCGATCGGTAATGTTGATGTACTCGCGGTGCTGGCGGGTCTGGAAGGTGAGATAAGCGGTGTGGGTTTTCATATCAGCGACAGGCCTCCATCCACAACCAGGGTCTGGCCCGTGAGGAAGCGGTTGCAGGTGGCCAGATAGAGCACCGCGTCAGCGACGTCCTGCGGCGTACCGGCGCGCTGCAGTGGGGTGCGGTTGCGCATGTGTTGCTCCCAGGCATTGAGCCCATCGCCGAGCGCGATCAGCCCGGGCGCGACGGCATTGACCTGAATCTCCGGCGCCAGAGCGCGGGCCATGGCGCGGGTGAGATGCGCCAGCCCGGCCTTGGACGCGCAATAGTGGGCGTGCGTGGGGAAGGCGCGCAGCGCGCCAATCGAGGTGAGGTGAATGATGCGTCCGGCGCCGGCCGCGCGCAAATGCGGAATGGCCGCGCGGCTGACGAAAAATGGCGCCGATAGATTCGTCGCCAGCATTTCGTCCCACTGTCCGTCGGTAATGTCGGCGAACTCGACGGCTTCGTAGCGGCCAACGTTATTCACGACGATGTCGAGCCGGCCCAGGGTGGCGTGCAAAGCTTCGACTGCGGCACCGGCGGCCGCGCTGTGACGCAAATCGGCGCGCACCGCAGCCGCACGGACGCCGCGCGCGCGCAGCTCCTGCTCCAGCTCGGCCGCCTCAGCACCGGCGCTGCGGTAAGTAAAACCGACATCGGCACCGGCATCGGCAAGCGCCAGCGCCATGGCGCGGCCGATGCGGCGCGCGCCGCCGGTAACGAGGGCGGCTTGACCGCGCAAGGATCGGGAGGACGACACGGAACTATGATCCCATGACCGGCGAGAAGATGGAGCGAGGAGTTGGCTTTGTGGAGGACAACTGAACGACTCACAGATTTGCGAACTGACCACTGCGGTGATGGGCGCAATGAGCTTCGTGCAGAAAAGCCGGCGGAGCGATGGAGCTTTTGCCGGGATCGTTGGACCTCTTAATCTTGCGTGCATTGCGCGCGGGGGGGGCGCATGGCTATGGTATCGCCGCGCGGCACACTGCTGCGGCAAGTTGTCGGCCGCGGCATGGCGTTGGCCGTGATCGGAGTGGCGCTGGGGCTACTGGTTTCGATTCCGCTGGGCAAGACCGCGGCGAGCCTGCTGTCGGGGGTGAAACCGAACGATCCTACAACGCTCGCCGGAGCGGCCATAGCCATGCTCGTCATCGCTGCCATCGCTTGCCTCGGGCCCGCGCTGCGGGCGACCCGGGTGGACGCCGCTTCAGCCTTGCGTGCAGAATGAGGGCATGTGGTACGTGCTGCAGCATGCTGAATGGGAGGGACCGGGGATCATTGCCGAGGCCCTGGCCGCGCACGCGATTCGGTTCGAGATCGTAAGATTGGACCGTGGCGCCGCCGTTCCCAAGGCGAGTAACCTCGACGGTCTCGTCGTCATGGGCGGGCCGATGGGGGTGTATGAGGCAGCAGACTATCCGTTCTTGGCAGCCGAGCAGAAGCTGATTGCTTCCTGTGTAGCGGGCGGACGGGCGGTGCTCGGGGTTTGCCTGGGCGCGCAACTACTGGCCGCCGCACTCGGTGCGCCTGTCATTAAAGGCCCGCAGATGGAAGCCGGCGAAGGCTCGGTGGTGCTGACCGGGTCAGGTCGTCAAGATCCGGTGCTAGGCGGCGGAAAGGGCGAGTTGCCGGTGGTGCATTGGCATCAGGACACGTTTCCGCTCCCCCAGGAAGCCACACTCCTCGCCTGCAGCCGCCTGTATGAGCAGCAAGCGTTCCGCCTAGCGCGAACGGTGTACGGACTTCAATTCCACTTGGAGCTGAGCCGTGAACAAGCGGACGACTGGCGCAACCGCGGCCTAACGATTACGCGCGAATACGAGCAGCGCGTGCGCGCAGTGGGCGAGCGGGTATTCGACAATTTCATTCATTTGGCCGTGGCCGGCGGCTGAAGCCACCGCTAAACTCGAAACATGGAAGCAGGCTCGTTTTGTTGGGTCGAGTTGGCCACGCCCAATCCGGCGGAAGCGCAAAAGTTCTATAAAAAACTTTTCGGCTGGGAGGTACAGCAGCCGTCCGACGCCAAACATATGTACACGCTCTTCGCACGCGGCGGCGATACGGTGGCCGGATGTTTCCAGCTCCCCGAGGAGCTGCGCAAGCAGGGCGTTCCGCCGCACTGGCTGGTGTACGTGGCCACGCCGAATGCCGATGCCGCCGCGCAGCGCGCGGCGAGGCTGGGCGGAAAAGTGGTCCGTAGCGCATTCGATGCGCAGGACCTCGGCCGGCTGGCGGTGCTTCAAGACCCGGCTGGAGCGGTCTTCGCCGTTTGGCAGGCGCTGCGCTTTGCCGGTTTCAGCGCACAAGACGACAATGCCTTCGATTGGGCTGAGTTGATTACGCCCGATCGGAAACGTGCCAGCGAGTTTTACGGCGAATTGTTCGGCTGGCAAATCGAGAGTGCCAACGAGCGCGGCTACCGCCAGATCAACAACGGCGGTCACGGCATCGGTGGCATTCCCGCGGCCAGCGAACGTGATCCGCAGGCGCCACCGCACTGGCTGGCCTGGTTTCAGGTTGTCGATTGCGACGCCAGCGTGGAGGATGCTGAAGGCAACGGAGCACACACGCAACTCCGCCCCAGCTCCCTTGAGGGCGTCGGTCGCATCAGCATTCTGCAGGATCCTCAGGGAGCTGCATTTGCGCTGACGGCGGCAGTTTAGAGGATCCCTGAGCGGGCCACTTACGCCGCCTTCTTGATTTTTTTATTGATCTTCTGGACCTTCTCCTTGGCTTTGCCCCAGGTCTTCAGCGCTTTCCCCTGAGCTTGCTTGGCAGCGCCTTCGATCTGCTTGCCCTTGTCGTCGGTGAGTTCACCCGCGCCACGCTCGATGCCGCCCTCGGCATCCTTGGCTGCACCTTCCCATTCCTCTTTTTTTCCACTCGTCATGTTTCCCTCCTGCCAGAATGAGTTGGATGCCGGCGGCTGAGGCCAAAACGGATTTTCTGGAACCGCACCGTCCTTTACATCTGTGGGGACGTTCGCTGGTAGTGCTGGCGCTGGCCTGGATCGCCGGTTACGTGGATACGGTGGGCTTCCTGGCGCTGATTGGGGTCGCCACGTCTCATATGAGCGGCAACACGGCCGCGCTGGGGCGTTACTTTGCCGTAAAGGATTGGGGACAAGCTGCGCAGCATGGCTGGCCCCTGCTTGCCTTCGTCATCGGACTGATTGGCGGCGCCACACTGACCGAGCTGGCGCGGCGGTGGGGCTACCACTCCCGCATGTCGCTGGTGATGCTCGTCGAGATCACGCTGCTGGTGATCATCGCGTATGCCAACCCGCAACAGGCCGCCTCGACCGCCTGGCTGGGATTACCGGCCATCGCCATGGGTATGCAGACGGTAACCGTCACCCGCATTGGCGAGCAGCGCGTCTACTCCACTTACATCACCGGAAGTCTGTCGAAGTTTGGCGAAGCGCTCGCAGGCTATGGTTTCTGGGTTGCCGACCGGTTCCAGGCTCGGCGCGGCGGCGGCGGCAACGACCGGCGTGGATGGCTGGAGCAGGCCCAGGGCAACAAACTCATGCAGCATCTACTCCTCAATTTCGGACTTTGGAGTTTGTTTTTGATCGGCGCGATCAGTGGCGCCAATGTGGAAGCTGCGCAGGGTCTGTACGCCCTCTGGTGGCCGATCTTCGGGCTGGTGTTGCTGGTGTTGCTGGACTGGCGGCACCCGATTTCCCCGATCAAAAAAGGTGAGCCGTTGGGCTTTGAGGCGTAGCCGCTGTTCTGGAGGCCAGGCTAGTTCTGGCGCAAAGCTTCGGCGGGAGCGATGCGGGCAGCACGCAGTGCGGGAACGTAGCAGGCGAGGACGCAGGCCGCGAGCAGCACGCCAGCGGCCAGGATGAACGCGACGGGGTTAGCCGGTTTTGTCTGATAGAGCTGACTGGCAATGAGCTTGCCCGCCGCGAGCGCGGCGATGAGGCCGCAAACTATGCCGATAATACCGAGGCGCAGGCCGCGGCCGATGACCATGCCCAGAACCGAGCTGCGCGAAGCACCGAGCGCGACGCGCACGCCGATCTCCCGCGTGCGCGCCGTCACCAGATACGACATCACCCCGTAAATGCCGGCGACGGCAAGCAGCAAAGCAAGCGCAGCAAAGCCGGTCATGAGCCATTCTTGAAAAGCCTCACCGGCGACTGAGGCGCCGGCCACCTGATCCATAGTCTGAATACCGTAGAGCGGCAAGCTGGCGTCGATGCCGGCAACCGTGCGCCGCAAATCGGCAGTCACCGCGGCCGCAGGAAGTGAGGAGCGGAGTTCAACGTAGAAGCCGGTATCCATGTTTCCCAAGGGGAAGTAGGTCACCGGCCAGGGAGCCTCTCCCAGTTGATTGACCGCAACCGTGCCCACCACGCCTTTGATCGTCAGCCAGGTTCCCCACCCCTGGAATCGCTTGCCGAGCGGATTCCGGCCGGGCCAGAAATGATCGGCCATAGCCTGATTGACGACGACCTGAAGGTGGTAACTGGCCATCTGAGCGGCGGTCAACTGCAGCGCCCCACCGCGGCCAAAGGCGGCTGTGATGAAGTGATCCCAGGCTTGCACATCGGCGGACGTGTAGGTGCTGCCACGCAGGAGCGGGATTTGCATGGTGGCGAAATAGCTCGGCGTGGCGCGGACCCACTCGACCAGGGTCTTGCTTTGTGTGCTCTCACCCGGAAGAGTGATGTAGCCGTTGCTTTCGCCGTTGAGGGGAATGGACCCCGAGGTCGCCGCTTGCGTGATGCCGGGCAGGGCACGCAGGCGGGCGAGCAGGGTGCGATGGAATTGAATGACGGCGGGGCTTTTATAGCGCGCATCCGGCAGGCTGAGCTGAGCGATCAGCAGGTGGTTGGGGTTGACGCCGAGGGCGCTGTTGCGCAAGCGGGAAAAACTTTGCATGAACACTCCAGCGGCGACGACCAGCAGCATCGAGAGCGCCACTTCGGCGATGATCAGCCCATCGCTGAGCCAGCGGCGGCGGCGTCCTGCGCCGGCCAGCGTGCCCGCGCCGCTGAGCTCGTCGCTGAGGCGGGGATGCGAGAGCTGCAGCGCCGGCGCCAGGCCAAACAGAATGCCGCAAACCATGGCCAGCACGACCGTGAACGCCAGCACTGTGCCGTTCACCGCGATGGGGTTGACTTGGGGCAGCGTGAACGCGCTCAAGCCAACCACCGCACGGATCCCGAGCCAGGCAAGCATGGCGCCGAAGGCGGCGCCGAGCAGCGAAAGCAATACGGATTCGGTGAGCAACTGGCGCAGGATGTGACTCCGGCGCGCGCCCAGCGCCAACCGGATCGAGATTTCCTTTTGCCGTCCGAGAGCACGAGCCAACAGCATATTCGCCAGGTTGGCGCAGGCAATCAGCAGCACCAGGGCGACGACGCCGAGCAGCGTCAGCAGTGACGCGCGCTGCGGCGCACGCACCATGCGGTCGCGCAGAAGATCGAGTTTGGCGCCCGTAGTGGCGTTTGAGTCTGGATATTGCTGCGCCAGGCGCGCCGCAATGGCCGAGATTTCGGCTTGCGCCTGCGCCAGCGTGACGCCGGGCTTCATGCGGCCGATAGCACTGAAGCTGTGGTTGCCGCGCTGGCCAAGATACGGCGCAGTGAGCGGCAGGGGCCTCCAAAGCTGGGCTCTGTTGAAGTAGCCCGACAGCCGAAATTTCGCGGCAGTCACGCCGATGATGGTGTAGCTTTTACCGTCGAGCGTGATCGCACGGTTGAGGACGCTGCGCGCGCCGCCGAACTGCGATTTCCAGAAGGCGTAGCTGAGGACCGCGACGCTATCGCTATCTCCCGGCTGGAACATGCGGCCGAGAGCGGCCTGCACGCCAAGCACCTGGAAGAAATTCGCCTCCGCTGGAACCATAGCCACCTGCTGCGGCGCGCCGTTGCCGGTGAGATTGACGTTGTGCGGATAGTTGTACAGCGTCATCGCCGCGAACAGCTTGCTCTGGCGCTGCCAATCGGGGAAATCGGGACCGGATAACGGGTAGCTTCCCGGCGCGCGCTCGGTTTCGTACATCTGGACGAGCTGCTGCGGATGCGCATAGGGCAGCGGCTGCAGCAGGATCGCATTGATCATGCTGAAGATAGCGGTGTTGGCGCCAATGCCCAGCGCCAGCACGACGACCGCCAGAATCGTGAAGCCGGGCGAGCGGCGTAGCATGCGGACGGCGAAGCGAAGGTCTTTCCCCATGGTCCTGTTCTCTAATACGCAGGAACCCGGCAAAAGTGCGGCGGTTACCGAAAACTTTTCCTGTTCGTGAGTTCAGTTCCAGCGCGCCAGCAGGCGGCCCGCAGGCGAATATTTGACGACCGTGTGGCCGTCAGCAGAGTAGAGGTCGTTGTGGCCGTCCACGGCGAGGCTGTACGGGCCGGGAAGGGTCTGGAACAGTTTCCCGCCGCCGATGTTGCCGATCGTGCGCAGCCGCCGGCTGTGCGCGTCGAACTCCTGCACCAGGCCGTGATCATAATCGGCGGCATAGACAACGCCATTGGGACCGACACAGGTTCCAGACGAGTTGCCCAGTTTACTTGCAGGCCTGCCTATGGCGCGAAAAATAAGCAAGGTCTTGCCCGCAAGCGACAGGGTCTCGACCCGGTCGTTTCCCCAGTCATCGAGGGTAAGGCTGCCGTCGGGCGTGACAGAAATGGTCTGCGGCTGATTCCACTGATCGCGACCCGATCCCTTGTGGCGATGCCAGGAGGCAATCAGCGTGCCATCAGGGGAGAACTTTTCGATCAGGTTGCGTTCTGCAACCGAAAGATAGACGTCGCCGTGGCGATCGACAGCAAGGTGAGCTGGCCCCTGGAACCCTCCGGCAAGATGGCCGAACGCCCGGAGCAACTTCCCGTGCCGAGAGAGCTCCAGGATTTGTGCCCTCCCGCCATCGGTGACATAGACGTCCCCTTCCGGATCCAGCGCAATCCCGACGGCTGATTTGAAGCCGCGCCAGTCGGCGAGGACGGTTCCATCGGGGGAAAGTTTCAGGATGCGCGATTGGGACGCCTGGTTCGTATCGAGCAGGTAGACGTTGCCGGCGGCATCAAACGCCATGTTGTCCGGTTGGACGAGACAGAGATGACATGGTGCGGAGAACGCCGCGAACAAAGCGAGCAGCAGTAGCGTCATTGGACGTGGAGATCGAGCAGCGGCCGGAGTTCAGGGCCATGAGGTCCAGCTACCACCGCGCCGATGGCGATGACCCGGGTGGGCTGTGAGGGAGCCGCGAGCGCAGTGTGCAACGGGCCGAAGCGTAGGCCGATGACTTCGCGCAGCTCCTCGTACAGAGCCGTGTCTTCCTGCGTCGCGCCACAGCCGCTGGCGGGAACATAGGCATCGAGCCTAACCCGGGGATTGACCAGCGACCCCAGCTCCAGCCGGATCTCATTGCCGTCTTCGTTCACACCGAGCAATCGGGCCTGCACGCGGTAGACCGGGACCGAGGCGCCAGGCGTAAGCTGCTCGATCTGTTCTACCGTAGCGAACTTGGCTGCGCGCGAGGCCGCGACCGCGCCTCCCAGCAGTTTCGGCAGCGGCGCGCCACAGGGACGGTGGACGATGGCCGTACTGCGATGCGAGCCGAACAGGTCAGTGCGGAAGTGGTTCCACGAACCGTCGTGGAGAGCAAAAAACAAGACTGCGGCCACGATCACAAGGGCAATAACAATGATCAGCCCGTTACCGACGCGGCCAGCCCGCTTCTTGCGCGCCAATCAGGCTCTCCCGCCCTTGCGGCTGCGCTTGGCTTCCACGCGCTTGCTCACCAGGACGAGAAACTCGCCGATGGTCCCACATGCTTCCCAGTCGGACTCATTAAAAGGATGCACGCCAAATTGCGCTTCCGCCTGCATGAGCAACTCGGCGATATCGATTTCATCGAGATTGAGATCCTCACGGAAAGAAGCGTCGGGAGTAAGTTCCGCCTCTTCAATCGCCATCTCTTCGGCGATCATGTGTATCAGCTTGCCCTCGAGCTCGGTCTGCTGGCGCGGTCTCTTTTCTCCCGGCTTGGAAGCTTTGGCCACCTTGGCGGGGGGAGCGGGTTGGTTTTTGACCGCCGGCGTGGACTTTGGGGCTGGTTTTGCACCGCCATCCTTCCCGTTCTTGGCACTCTTGGGTGTTTTGGCGCCGTTTTCGCCGGCCCGTACGGTTTTGGCAGGCTTGCCGTTGTGCTTGGAGGCTTTCGATGACGGTGGCTTGGCCATAAACGTTCATTTTACACTGGCTTATGACCTCAACCGCACAGTCGCCGCTCTACGAATTTTTCGGGCGCGGGGGCTTGCTTCAGAGGGCTCACCCGGCATATGAACAGCGGCCGGGCCAGCTCGATATGGCGCAGGAGGTCGCGCTGGCGCTGCGCGAGCGGCATCATCTGCTGGTCGAGGCCGGAACCGGAACCGGTAAAACGCTCGCCTATCTGTTGCCGGTGCTACTCAGCGGGCGCAGAGTGTTGCTTTCGACGGGCACCAAAAATCTGCAGGAGCAGCTCGTTCAGAAGGATGTGCCGCTGCTGGCGGCAGCTCTGGGGCGCGAGCTCAACGTCGTGACCGTCAAGGGGCGGCAGAATTATGCCTGCCTGCATAAGATTCGTGAACTCGAAGTCCAGCCCGCGCTGCTCGCGCTGGAGGAGCTGGAACAGTACCGGCGCATCCGGCAATGGGCCGAGACCAGCCCGACCGGCGATCAGGCGGAGCTGGATTTCCTGCCGGAAAGTTCACCGCTCTGGAACCGGCTGAGCGCCCGCAAGGAAAGCTGCACCGGCTCGAAGTGTCCGCTATATGAAAACTGTTTTCTGACGCGCCTGCGACAGCGCGCATCCGAGGCCGACCTGGTGGTCGTGAATCACCATTTATTCTTTGCCGACCTCGTGCTCAAGGGCCAGGACCTGCCCGGCGTTCTGCCGCCCTATGAAGCCGTTGTCTTCGACGAGGCCCACGAACTGGAAAGCGCCGCTTCGCAGTACTTTGGTATCGCGGTCAGCAGCCATCAGATCGAAGAGCTGGCGCGCGACGTCGCCATCACATTGCGCAGCAGCGGCCACACGTCGCCCGAACTGCAGCAACGCATCGAGCACTGGCGGATCGCGGCTCAGAAGTTTTTTCTTGCGCTTGCCAAAGGAGAAGGCCGCACGCCGCTGACGGAGCGCGAGAAGTTCCTGATCGATCACGAGGAACTCTACGACGGCTTCATGAACGGCGTTGACTACATCGCCAGCGGCCTGGAGGCAATCGACGACAAGCCAGAAGAGATTCACGTCAGCCTGCGGCGGCTGGCCGAGGCACGCAGCAAGCTCGCCTACCTGATGGAGTCTGAAGAAGAAGGCGTGGTGTACTGGGTCGAGCGGCGCGGCCGGGGCGTGTTCGTGCAGGCTTCGCCGATTCAGGTGGCCGACCGCATCCGCGAGCTTTTGTTTGAGGCGACCGACACGGTGATTCTCACCTCAGCCACGCTGACGGTTGAGGAGAACTTCGACTACATGCGGCAGCGGCTCGGTCTGGAGCACGCGCACGAGTGCATCGTCGCATCACCGTTCGCCTACGAGCGCCAGGCGCTGCTCTATCTGCCCGAACACCTGCCCGAACCAAACGCACCCGAGTTCACGGCGGCCGCGGGTGAGGAAATCATCAAGTTGATCGAGGCCTCGCGCGGCCGGGCGTTTGTACTGTGTACCAGCCTGCGGCAGATGGAGGCCTTCGCCAAGCTGCTGGCAGGCCGGATGGAATATCCGCTGCTGGTCCAGGGCACGGCGCCGCGGAATCTCTTGCTGGAGCGCTTCCGTGCGACGCCCGGCGCGGTGCTGGTAGCGACGAGCAGCTTTTGGCAGGGTGTGGATGTGCCCGGCGAGCAGTTGAGTCTGGTGATCATCGACCGGCTGCCCTTCGCCTCGCCCAGCGACCCCGTTATCGCCGCTCGCATTGCCCTGTTGCGGAACGAGGGCCGCAACCCATTCACGGAATTTCAGATTCCGGAGGCAGTGCTGACGCTGAAGCAGGGTTTAGGGCGGCTCATCCGCTCGACGCGCGACCGCGGCGTGCTCACCGTCCTCGATCGCCGCATCACCAGCAAGCCCTACGGCCGCACCTTCCTCGCCAGCCTGCCTCCGTTTCCGCGCACCGCGCAACGTGACGCCGTCGTCGAGTTTTTTGGCGCGGTTAGCTCCGCAGCACATTGACTGGATTGATGCGGGTGGCGCGGCGGGCGGGGATGGCGCAAGCCAACGCGCCCACGCCCAGCAGCACCGGGGCCACAATCAGAATGACTGCCGGATCAGTGGCGTGGACGCCAAACAGCAGGCTGGCCAGGAGCTTGCCCGATGCCAGTGCGGCAATGATGCCCAGAATCAATCCTGCGATCACCGGTGTGAGGCCCTGGCGCATCACCATGCGAACCAGGTGCCCGGCGCGCGCGCCCATGGTCATGCGGATGCTGATTTCGCCGGTGCGGCGCTCAATTGAGTACGCGATCACGCCGTAAATGCCGAGGGCAGCGAGGAAGAGCGCACAGAGCGCGAAGGCGATGACCAGCGCCATCTGGAAGCGGCGCGGACTGACCGAGGAGCTCACGAGGCTGGCCAGGGTCTCAATCTTCGTAACGGCTGCGTCGGGCTGCACGCTCCAAACCGTCTCGCGGATGCGTGGCGCCAGCGCCGCAAGTGGCGCGTCGGTTTTGAGGGCGATGGCGACGCCGCCGGGCTCATTCCAGGTGTAGGGCAAATAGACTTGCATGCCGGGCTTGGCTTCGAGGCCCATGGTGCGGACGTCGCCGACCACCCCAATCACGTGAAAAATAGGGCCGGTCGGATCGGCGTTGCGGAAGATCTTGCCGATGGGATCCTGGCCGGGCCACTGCTCGGCAGCGGTAGTGGCAGAAACGACGGCTGCCATGCTGGGACCTGGGCCGAAGCCCTTAGTGAGATCGACCGGCTGATTGCTGTTGTTGGCGGGCGCGAGTGCCGCCTGCAGTGCCGAGGCGACTTCGGCATCGGTAAACGTCCGGCCACGCAACATGGGAATGCCGACCGCCTTAAAGTAGTCCGGGCTGACGGAGCTAAACACGGCCAAGGGGCGGTCGACCAGCGGGCGGGTGTCGTCTGGACGCGAAAGCAGATCGGTGTCGTTGGTGCCCTGCGTGGGCAGGTTGTCTATCAGTCCGACCGTCTGGACGCCCGGAAGCGCCGCGAGCTTGGCGAGCACGCCGTGATAGAAGGCCGCGCGCTGGGCATGATTGCCGGGCCAGACAATGCCGGTTTCAACGACGTGCTGATCCTGAAAGCCTTTGTTGACGCCGAGCAAATCGAGATAGCTGGCGGCGAGCAGACCCGCCACGATGAGCAACAGTGCCGCCAGAAACGCCTGCGCGCCTACCAGCCACGAACGCGTCCGCATGCCTTTACCGGAATCGCTGGCGCTGCGGCCTCCGGAACGTAGGGCCGACTGCGGATCGGCATTGGCGGAGCGCAGCGCAGGCCAGATGCTGAAGACCACCCCGCAGAGCAAAGCCAGCACGATGGCGAAGAGGAGGACGACAGGATTGAGGCCGATCTCGTCGAGCCGTGGAATGCCCGCCGGAGCAGCGGAGACGAGCCAGCGCAACGCTGCCCAGGCAGCCACGATACCGATCAACCCGCCGATGCCGGCGAGCACCACGCCTTCGACCACCGTTTCCCGCACCAGCCGGGCTTTGCCCGCGCCCAGAGCAACCCGGATGGCAAGCTCGTGCCCGCGCGCGTGAACCCGGACGAGCAATAGATTGGCCAGGTTCAGGCACACGATCAGCAGAATGGCGCCGACGGCGGCCAGCAGCAGCCAGAGCCCAAAACCACTACTACCCACAATCTGGTCGCGCAGCGGTATGACTACCGTATTGACAGTCAGATGAGCGGGCGCATGCGTGGCGGCCAGGAAGTTGGCTTCAATCACGTTGAATTCTGCGCGCAGGCGCGCATCGCTCACACCCGTCCGCTTACGGGCAAAAACGATCTCGTTGAAGTTGCCCACATTCTGCGCCTTGGCGAAGTTAATGCCCGCGGGCTGGAAGACCTGCACCGGGTGGTCCGTCGACCCGCCAAACAAGGGCATGAGTTGGGTGGCGTTAGGAAAATGCAGCGATGCCGGCATGACGCCCACAATGACGTTGGGGTGGCCGTCAAGATCGACGGTTTTGCCGAGGATGGCGGGGTCGGTGTGGAATTCACCGCGCCAAAAGGCGTCGGAAAGGATGATCTCGTGCGTCTTGCCGGGTTGATCCTCGGCGTCGGTAAAGTTGCGGCCAAGCTCCGGCGTCACGCCGAGGGTTGGAAACATGGTGGCCGAAATGTCGGCGCCATACACCTGGCGCGGACGCGATCCGTACGCCGTCAGCACCCAACTGTTAGGCTGCATGAGGCCAATGTTGGTGATCAGTTGCGAGTGCTGCTGCCACTGATGGTAGGCACGGGCATTCACCGGGAAGAAGGGGTACTTGCCCGTGAATTGCGGAATCGACTGCGCCAGGAAGACGAGCTGTTGCGGCTGCGGAAAATTGAGGGGACGTAGCAGGGCGCCATCCACAATCGAGAAGATGGCTGTATTGGCGCCGATGCCGACTGCCAGCGTGATGATCGCCACCAAGGCAAAGGCGCGCTCATGGGCCAGGCGGCGGACAGCAAGTTTCAACTCGCGCATATGGGGTCATACGCACGAAAGGCCCTGGCGGGTTCCGTGAAAAAAGTTCTCAGTTTTCAGTTCTCAGTTTTCAGTGCAACCAAACGTTTGCGGGTCTAGGGGATGGCGAAAGCCGCGGGAGGGATGCGGGCGCGGGTTTTGGCGGCTTGCCCTTAGGCGGCACGGCCCGCGGCCCGCGCCTCAGGCGTTGCAGCCGCAGCAATTCCGTTCTGCCACCACCCCGCGCATCGCCTGCCTTGCCCGTAGCGCGATTGGCCACCTCGGCACTTGCGCCACCGCAGCTCCAACCAGCAGCGCGCCCAACTGGCAACTGAAAACTAATAACTGACGACTTCGCTTTAATGACATCGCTCCCCCCGCCGGGGCTGCCCGCCTGCGTTCCAAGTGGGTACGAAGCTGGAGTTGAGCAGGTTTCGAATTGGCTTGATCATCGACGTGATCGAGGCGGTCATGAGACCAAAGTCCAGGTGCGCGACATCGTCGTCTGGCCGGTGATACATCGGTTGCATACCAAAGCTGGATACGGTCTGTGCCACGACACCGGCGTAGGCAAGATTGATGTTGTCGGAGCGGCAGAAGAAACGCTGCGCTGGGTGCGGGTCGCTCACGAGGTGGGCGCCTTCGGCGGCCATGTGCGGCCCGAGATTGCTCCGGTCCCAACCCGTGAGCCAGAGCGTATGCGCGGGAACCTTGGAATCGGGCCAGCCAATCATCTCGAACTCGATATTGGCAAACATCTGCTGGAGTGGTACGGGCGGATGGGCTACAAAATAGCGGGCGCCGAAGCCGCCATCTTCCTCGCTGCCGAAGAAGGCAAAGTACACCGTCCGGCGCGGCCGCGGACCGAGCGCCAGCATGCGCGCCAGATCCAACACCGCCGTGCAACCGCTGGCATCGTCATCGGCGCCGTTATAGAGATCATCACCCTGATAAGGACGGCTGGGAATGATGCCGAGGTGATCCAGGTGCGCGGTGAGCAGCAGTACCTTGGCTTTCGGGTCGGTTCCACGCAGAACGCCAACCACATTCGCCGTTGTGCCAAGGTCAGGAGTGGCCTGCCGCCAGGGCTTGTCTTTGGGATAGCCGGGCGCGATCTCGATGTACCCGCCCCGATCGCCGGCAGGCGCGATGCCGTAGACGTGCAGCTCGCTCGCGATGTAAGTCGCCGCCAGTAACTCGTTGCGCGTGCCACTGCCGCGCCCCTCGAGCGCATCACTCGCCAGAAATTGCTCGTGTGCCTCGATGCAGGTGCGGCAAGCGGCGCCGGGATTTTGCGCAGCCGAAGAGGCTGGAGTTTGCGCGAAAACACAGCTCGAAATGACCAGTGCGGCGAAAATTGAGCTCAGGGCACGAAACATGTGCATCAGTGTATCATTACATCATGAGGACGACGGTAACGCTGGACCAGGACGTATACGAAGCCGCCATGCACCTGTCGCGCGCCTCCGGCAAGAGGCTGGGCAAGGTGCTCTCCGAGCTGGCGCGGCGCGGAATTAAGCAGCAGCCGGCGGCGCCGAAAAAGCGCAAGCCGGGGGAATGGAAGTGGCCGACCTTTGATGTACCTCCAGACGCGCCAATCATCCCCGCGAGCCGGATCGAGCGCTATCTGGATGATGAAGGCTACTAGCGATCCGCTGCTGCTGGACGTGAACGTGCTGCTGGCGCTCGCGTGGCCAAGCCATCAATTTCACCTCGCCGCCGAGGCAGCACTCACCGGTCAGATTTGGGTTACGTGTGCCATTACAGAACTGGCGTTTGTGCGGCTGTCGATGGTGGCTGCGGTCGTGGGCCTGCCGCAATCAGCCCCTACGGCCTTGGGCGTCCTGGGCAGCATGACGGCCGATCCACGCCATCGGTACTGGTCTGACCTGCCGGACGTGGGCGATGCCAGTCGTCATCGAGCTTTCGAGCGCGTGATGGGACACCGCCGGGTGAACGACGCCTATCTGCTGGAACTGGCGCGGCGCAAGGGCGGGCGGCTGCTGACCTTCGACCGGCGGCTGGAGGCGCTGGGAGCCGAGGGCGTTGCGGAAGTGCTGGCCCCCTGAGCCAGGGGGCCTGTATGCTCGGGCTATGCGGAAGATAGCCCTGGTAGTCACATGTTTCGCCTGCACGGCGTTTGCGCAAGTCAATCCGAATCAGTTTGCGGCGATGCGCTGGCGGCTGGTGGGGCCGTTCCGCGCCGGGCGCGTGTCCGCCGTAGCCGGTGTACCCGCCGATGCCTCAACCTACTATGAAGGCAACCCCGAAGGCGGCGTCTTCAAAACCACCAGCGGCGGCACGGTCTGGACGCCAATTTTTGATCACGAGCCGGTGAGTTCGATTGGCGCCATCGCGGTTGCGCCCTCCAACCCCAACATTATTTATGTCGGCACGGGCGACGTGGTCAATGTGGGCGGCTCGGTCAACGAAGGCGACGGCGTTTACAAGTCCACCGATGCCGGCAAAACCTGGAAGCACCTGGGACTGGACAACACCCACCATATCAGCGCCATCTTAATTGCCCCGCGCGATCCGAACCTGGTGCTCGTGGCGGCCCTGGGACACACCTTTGCACCGAACGCTGAGCGCGGAATTTACCGCTCGACCGACGGCGGTGCCACCTGGCGCAAGGTCCTGTATGAGGGGCCGACCGCAGGAGCAATTGACCTGGTGGCCGATCCACAGAATTTTCCGGAGATGTTCGCGGCCTTCGAGCCCCACGCGCCGGGCGCGCCGGAGGGCGATGCGTGCATCTTCAAGTCAACCGATGCGGGCCAGCGTTGGAGCGAAATCAGCGGCCATGGCCTGCCCGGGTTGCGTGGCCGGATCGGCCTCGCTGTCGCCGGGCATACACAGGGGGAGCGGGTCTTCGCGATTACGACCGCGGGGCTCTATCGCTCCGACGATGCCGGCGCAAATTGGTCGCGCGCCACCGACGACCCGCGCATCGTCGGCAACGGCTACTTCAGCAGGGTCTATGTCGCACCGGACAATTCCAACGTGGTTTACGTCATGCAGACCTGCGCCTATCGCTCGACGGATGGCGGTCACACGTTCATTGCCTGGAAGGGCGCGCCCGGCGGGGATGATTATCATGAGATGTGGATCGACCCAACGAACGGCCAACGCATGATTCTCGGCGTCGATCAGGGCGTCACCTTTTCGCTCAACGGCGGCAAGCAATGGAGCCTGGGGTGGTACAACCTGCCCAACGGCCAGTTCTACCACATCGCCGTCGACCACCGCTTTCCCTTCTGGATCTATGGCACGCAGCAGGATTCCGGCTCGGCCGCGGTGCGCAGCCGCGGCGCCTTTGGCGAAACCACATTTATGGACTGGCGCCCGTCGGTGGGCGCGTATGAGTTCGGCTATATTCATCCCGACCTCAGCGACCCCAATTACGTCTACGCGACCGGCGGCGGCGCAGCCTTGAACCGCTACGACTGGAAGACGAAGCAGATTCTCGATATCAGCCCGCCCGCCGAGTTGGGCGGTATGCTGCTGCGCTACGCCACCAGTCCGCAGGCCGAGTCGCCCGAGAACCCGCGCGATTTCTATCTGGGCGCGCAGGCAGTGCTGGAGACGCAGGATCGCGGCTTGCATTGGGCGCGGATCAGCCCGGACCTGACCGGTGGCGGCCGTGCCGCGATTACCGCACTGGCACCATCGCCGGTGAACGCAGCGGTCCTGTGGGTGGGCACCTCGGATGGGCGCGTGGAGACGACGCGCGATGGCAAGGACTGGACCAACGTAACCCCGGCAGCAATCCCGGAGCGCACTGCGATTGCGATGATTGAGCCCTCACTGCAAGCGCCTGCGACGGCCTATGCCGTCTTCGACCGCCATCGAGCAAACGACTTTGCGCCCTATATCTATCGCACACGCGACACCGGCAAAAACTGGGCCCGGATCACCTCTGGCATTCCCGGCGGCGACTTTGTACACGTGGTGCGCTCCGACCCCAAGCAGCCGGGCCTATTGTTCGCCGGCACCGAACACGGCGTCTTCGTCTCCTTCAACGACGGCGATCACTGGCAGCCGCTGCTACTCAACCTACCCAACGTCGCCGTGCGCGATCTGGTGGACTACAGCAACGATCTCGTCGCGGGAACCTACGGCCGCGCCCTCTGGATTCTGGACGACCTGAGTCCCCTGCGCGCGCTGGCACGCGCTCCCTCGAACGATGCCACCCGGCTCCTCGCGCCGGAGGTGGCGATCCGCGTGCAGCCCGACGTGAACTACGACACACCCTTTCCACCCGAAATGGCCACCGGCACGAACCCGCCCGCAGGGGCAATTCTCAACTACTACCTCGCTGCGCGCGCACGCCAGATCACTCTCAGCATTTACGACAACACCGGCCAGCTTGTGCGCACCCTGACCAGCACCCTGCCCGCGCCGCAGCAGCCGCCGCAACTGGAAATCCCCAATTACTGGCTGGCGCAATCCCACCCCTTGCCCACCGCGGCCGGCATGCACCGCGTCACCTGGGATCTGCGCTACGCGCCGCCCCCAGCGTTCGAACACTCGCAGCCTATCGCTGCCCTCATCCATCAGACTCCGACCGACCCGCGCGGGCCGTTCGTAACGCCGGGCCGGTACGAGCTGCGGCTGGATGTGGACGGCCGCGTCTACCGGCAGCCGCTGACCGTGACCATGGACCCGCGCATCACCACGTCCGCCGCAGGCTTGGCGCAACAGCGCGATCTCGGCCTCGCCCTCACCGCCGCGATGCAGGCCAGCTATGCGGCAGCGCAGCAGGTCCAGACGGCCGAGATCCCCAACCTCAGCGCCGCGCAACAGCAGCAGCTCACCGCCCTCCGCGCCAGCGGTCGACAGCGCTTCCGCCGCCACGCCGCCGCGCCCGCAGGCCCGGCCAGCTTCCGCCGCTTGAACACGCAATTGGGCAATCTCATTACCCTCATCGAGCTCAGCGACGACGCACCCACCGCGACTATGGAGGACCATTATCAGCGGCTCTGCCACGAGCTCCAGCACTCGTTGCAAGCATGGACATCGCTTGCGCCCCATCGCGCCGCCGTGCCGCGGGTGACCTGCCAACAGCCATGACCCGGTGAACATGGCCTTTTTGCTTCCGCCGCGGGCCGAAAGCAGTGTACGATGCCCCTTCAGGGCTCTCGGCTATAGAAATCATTACAGGAGAAAAGCATCATGACGAGATGGAGGCAGTTTTACTGGCTGGCGCCGGCACTGGCGCTCGGCCTTATCACCGGCGCGGCGGCGCAGTTCCGGCGCCCAACGCCGAACCCGCATCCCAACGACTGGTTCCGCTACGAACCGAACGTCAAAGTGAACCGACCCGTGGTGATTTGGGGAGCGGGCGAGCCGCCGGTCGTCACGCACCATTCCATCCAGATCAACGGCCAGACGCTGAACTACACCGCCACGGTGGGCTTCATTCCGATCAAGAACGCCACCACGCAAGTGGTTGAGGGCTATCTCAACTACACCTACTACGCCAAGGATGGCGTGTCGAATCTGCAGAACCGGGCGATCACCTATCTTTACAATGGCGGCCCCGGCTCAGGTTCGATCTGGCTGCATCTGGGCTCGTACGCGCCGGTGAAGATCAAGCTGGAGCCAAACGGACTTTCCAAGCCGCCCTACACCGTGGTCCCCAACCCCGATACGCTGCTCGACCAATCCGACCTGTGCTTCATCAACGCCATGGGTACAGGCTGGAGCCGGCCCACCAAGCCCGAAAATGGCGCCGATTTCTGGGGCGTTGAGAATGACATCGCCGCCTTCGGCGAGTTCATCCGCTCCTTCAATAACGTGTACGACCGCTGGAACTCGCCCCTGTTCCTTTACGGCGAAAGCTACGGCACCACGCGCTCGGCTGGCCTGGCCGGTTATCTCACCGACCACGACATCCCGGTCACGGGCGTGATTCTGCAATCCACCATCATCTCCTCCGCATCGCACGCCGGGCCGCTACGTTACGTCAATGCCCTGCCGACCCAGGCAATGACGGCGTGGTATCACCACAAGGTGTCGCCCAATCTGCAAAAGCTGACCGCCGATCAGATGTCGAAGGCCGCCATCAACTTTGCCAGCCATGAATACATGCAGGCGCTCTACGATGGCGCCAACATGACCCCGGCGCAACGCACCAAGGTACTGAACGACCTGCACGACTTCATCGGCTTGCCAGTGAGCTTTCTCGACCAGAACAATCTGCGCATCGATCTTGGCCAGTTTTCGACCGAACTGCTGCGCGGCCAGCATGAGATGACCGGCCGTCTCGATAGCCGCTTCGCCGGCTACCTGCCCGATGGCGGCGCGCAGCGCACGCCCTTCGACATCAGCGACGCCAACATCGAGAACTCCTTCCTGACCGCGTTTGAGAACTACATGCGGCACGATCTGAACTGGAAGGATCCGGACATCTACTACGTGCTCGGCGGCGGCATCGGCCGTTGGTCGGGGGAGTACAACACCGTCACCAATCTGGAGGACGCCTTCGACCGCAATTCCGACCTGAAGCTGTTTGTGGCCATGGGTTACTACGACTTCGCCACCGTCTACGGCGCGGTGGAATGGATGCTGTCCCACATGAAGGTCTCACCGCAAGCGCGGGCGAATGACATCATGACCGGCCATTACCAGAGCGGCCACATGATCTACATCGACACCAAGGCCAGCATCAAAATGCGCAACGACCTGCGCACCTTCTACCAAAAAGCGCTCGCTGGCCGGCCCTAAACACAGCATCACTCGCGTATACCGACGGGGCCGGAGCCATCCGGCCCCGTTTTTTGTCGACGCAGAAACAAGCAGTATCCTAGCTACATGAAGATGGGGCTCAAGGAGGCCAACCAGAATTTCTCGCGGTGGCGGAAGGGCACGTTAGTCAAAGAGGTTCACGCCGTCCGATGGATCACAGCCACTGGAAGCGGTCAAGCTGCGGGGCGGCCCGTCCATCGTTGAAACTCTGATGGAAGTTCGCGAAGATCGTGTATAGCGCACCGGCCTTTTGGGATACCAGTGCGCTGCTGTGCGCCTACTTTGACGAGCCGGGATCAGCAAGAGCATTGATTTGGGCCAGGCAGTTCAGCATCGTTCCGCCCGCATCCTCACCGTCGAGCTAACCGGCGCCCTGCGGCGGCGGCGAGAGGACGGCACCTTGAGTGCACAGGCGTGGTCAACTGCCCGGCGCCGGGTTACCGAGGACCAGAACGGTTGGTTGCTGGTGGATGTGGACGTTGCGGCGTTGGCACAGGCAGAATCGATTGCCGAGCAACAGCGAGTACGAGCGCTGGACGCCATTCATCTCGGCACTGCCGTGCTCGTCGCGAACGGTTGGCCAGAGCCGCTCCCTTTCTCACCGCCGATCGCCGCCAGTACGAAGCCGCCCTGGCACTGGGGCTGGCGGCACGGCTTTTGGCATAATCAACAGGTATTGCAGATCGCAGACCCATGCCGGTAGCGCAGGCGGCAACCAATGCCGCCGCCCGCAGCCACCACCACGCCGGATGGCCGTGGCTGGGGAAATTCCTGCGCTCCGACCGGCTCTATTTCGGCCTCGCCATCTTCATCGGCATCATCACCGGACTGGCAGTGGTGGCCTTCCGCCTCTCGATCGATGCGATCACCGCGCACGTGCTGCTGCCCGTCGCGCAGAGGCCGCTGTGGCGCGAGATTGCGGTGCCGGTTGCGGGCGGACTGGTAGTTGCGTTTCTGGTAATCCGCTATTTCTCCGGGGCGCGCGGCAGCGGCGTCAACCAGACCAAAGCGGCGCTGTACATCTACGACGGCTACATCTCGTTCCGGACCGTGGTGGGCAAGTTCATTACCTCAGCCATCGCCATCGGAACCGGGCAATCGCTAGGGCCGGAAGATCCTTCCATCCAGATCGGGGCGGGCCTAGCCTCACTGCTCGGCCGGCGGCTGCGGTTGTCGCGCTCCAAGCAACGCTTGCTGGCGCCGCTCGGTGCTGCCGCCGGACTGGCGGCGGCGTTCAATGCCCCGATCGCCGCGATGCTGTTCACCATCGAGGAGGTCATCGGCCGCTGGAGCTCGGGCGTCATCGGCGCCGTGGTGCTGGCCGCGGTTTCGAGCACCGTGGTGGCGCGCGCGTTCTTCGGCGATCATCCCCTGTTCCAGGCGCCGCCGTTTGAACTGAAGCACCCCTCCGAACTCGCTGCCTATGCGGTGCTGGGCGTCATCGGTGGCTTTGCCTCGCTGCTCTTCGTCAAGCTGGTGGCGTCCTTGCGGCCCCGCTTCCGGGGCGCCTCGCGGCGATCCAAGTACTTCCACCCCGCACTGGCCGGGCTGGTCATTGGCGTGATCGGCATCTGGTATCCGCAGGTCATGGGCGCGGGCTACGGCGCCATCAATAGCGCCATGGGCGGCTCGTACCTCTGGCCGACGTTGGCGATCCTGTCGCTGCTCAAAATTGGCGCCACTGCGCTGTCATTTTCCAGCGGTACGCCTGGCGGCATGTTCGCCCCCACCCTGTTCATCGGCGCCATGATGGGGGGCGCGGTCGGCGGGGTCGAGCACCTACTGCTACCGCGTCTGACCGCTCCGATGGGCGTGTACGCTCTCGTGGGCATGGGCACGGCCTTTGCCGGCATCCTGCGCGCCCCCATGACCTCAGTGTTTCTGGTGGTAGAGGTCTCCGGCAGCTACGATATTGTGCTGCCTCTGATCATCTCCAACGCCATCGCGTACTATATTTCCCGCCGTTGGCAGCCCACGCCCATCTTCGAGCTGCTGACCCAGCAGGACGGCATCACTCTGCCCTCGATGGAAGAACGGCGTGAGGAAGAAGTGCTGCACGTCGAGGATGCCATGCGCTCGCCGTACGGCGGCGGCAGGCTGGCGCCACCAGTGGTCGACGCCGCCCGGCCCGTGCGTGAGGCTTGGCTGAAAGCGCAAACCGCGCCGCGCAAATTCGTGCTGGTGGATGGTGGCCGCAGCGCCTGGTACGGCGTCACGCTCGACATGCTGGCGCCGCTGGTGGTCCGCGCCGAAGAGGAGCGGCCGCTGCTCGAAGTCCTGCAGCCGGAGTGGCGCCTGCCGGTGCTCTATCCCGACCAGCCGCTCGAGACCTTCTTGCGCGAAGCCGGCGACGAGCCGCTCCTGCCGGTCATTCATCGCGCCAACGGCCTGCTCCTGGGCGTGCTCACGCTCACCGACGCGCTGGCGGCGTACCATAGAAATCAGAGTTCCTGATGAAGAGTTGGTGGGCCATCCTGCTGCCGCTGGCCATCGGCGTGATTGGCCTGGCGGAGTTCATTCCGCGCTTCCGCACCGGTGCCTTCGGCACGCAGCAGATCTTCGGCCTGGTGATCGTCGGCATCTGCTTCGGCATCGCCTGGGGCGCCGCGTCGGCGCGTTTCAAGAAGCCAAGCGCGTAAAGCCAAACCAGCCCCGCTGTAGCCCGGCGGAACAGTCCGCTTGCAGCTTTGACATCAGGAAAAGCCGCACGCATCCGCCCGGAGCGGATGACACCAACGCTGGTTTGGCTCTCGTTAGAGCGGGTCGCGCAGCCGCAGCCCGGGAATCGGCATAAAGCCGGCATCGTGCGTCCACAATTCGCGCGCCCCGTTCTCGCGCGCAATGAGCGCGATCTGCAGGTCAAAAATGCGGGCGCCGCGAACATCCAGTTTTCTGGCCAAATCGCGCAATGCCGATTCGGTTCCTGGAGTCGGAAACCAGAGTTGCGCTCCGGCGGCGCCCAGATCAGCCAAAATCCACGCCGCCTCGGCCGGTGTGGCCGGTCGCGCTCCCGCGCTGCGTCCCGTGATCACGCTCCAAAACTCGGCGATGACCGGGAAGGGTACACCCCAACCTTCGGGATGCGAACGCGCCTGCTCGATCGCCGCCTGTGCCGCTTCATGCTGCGGCGAGGTCTGGCCGGCTGCGTACACCAGCAGGTTGGTGTCGATCGCGATCACTTTTCTCCGAGCTCTCGGGCGAACCATTCATACATCCTTTCGCGATTCGCGACGTCGAAGCCGGGTGCCAATCCTCCAGGATAAGTGTGCCACTTGAAGGGGCGCGGCTTTTTCGGCTTCGGCGGGCCGATGTGCGCTTCGCGGCGTAATGCTTGCTCGAAAAATTGCCGCAGGGTACACCGTCGCCGCGCCGCTGCCACCTTGACCTCGATCATGAGATCGTCCGGCAGATCCACCGTGGTTTTCATGTACCCAGTTTACCGTAAAACAGGTATTCAGGCCCCGGCCTTCATCCGGCCTAGCCGTTCACCCGCGTTTGCACCACCGGCTCACGATCATCCTGGAACTGGTATTTCAAAGTGGGTGAGCGCCTGCGGCGAAGCTCGGATCAGCCAGCGCTACGGCCATGAGAATAACTCCACAGCCGTGCACCAGATGTCTCCCCGCAACCACTGCTCCCAGCTGCCGAGGACGTAGCCGGCGAGAACAAAACCAGACCCATGCAGGGGCGGCCCGACCCTGCAAACAACTAGGCAGGGGAGCAGCCGGGCTGGGGCTCCAGGGGACTCCAGCCTGGCCGCGCGTCAAGCGGGTGGCGCGGCCCAGCCACGCCGAAAGCTGCGCCAGTCAATAGATGTGCGCCCGGCGCTACAATCGAAACCGATGCCGACTCACACCATCATCGAACCGTTCCGCATCAAGTCGGTCGAGCCGATCCGCCGCACCACGCGTGAAGAACGCCAGAAGCTGCTCGAAGCCGCCGGCTACAACCTCTTTCTCATCGCCTCGCGCGACATCCTGATTGACCTGCTCACCGACTCCGGCACCAACGCCATGTCCACCGAGCAGTGGGCCGCCATGATGCGCGGTGACGAGAGCTACGCCGGCGCGCCAAGCTTCGAGCGTTTCCGCGACTCGGTACAGGCCATCACCGGCTTCAAACACGTGATTCCGACGCATCAGGGCCGGGCCGCCGAGCGCATTCTCTTCAGCGTGCTGTGCAAAAAGGGCGATGTCGTCCCCAACAACACCCACTTCGACACCACGCGCGCCAACTGCGAAGCCGCCGGCGCCGAAGCGCTCGACTTGCCCATCGCCGAGGCGCTGACGCCCTCGCTGCGGCATCCCTTCAAGGGCAACATGGATACCCCCCGGCTCGAACATACCATCGCGCAGACCGGCCGCGACCGCGTGCCGCTAGTCATGCTGACGGCCACCAACAACTCCGGCGGCGGCCAGCCCATCTCGCTCGCCAACATCCGCGCCGTGAAAGACATCTGCCGGCGCTACAACATTCCGCTCTATCTCGACGCCTGCCGCTTCGCCGAAAACGCCTACCTCATCAAGCTGCGCGAACCCGGCTACGCCGATTGGACGCCGCGCGCCATCGCGCAGGAAATGTTCCGCCTCGCCGACGGCTGCACCATGTCCGCCAAAAAAGATGGCATCGCCAACATCGGTGGCTTCTTATGCACCAACGACGACGCCGTTGCCCAGCAGGAAAAGAATCTGCTCATCCTCACCGAAGGCTTCCCGACCTACGGCGGCCTCGCCGGCCGCGACCTCGAAGCCATCGCCGTCGGTTTGAACGAGGCGCTTGATGAGGACTACCTCAACTACCGCATCGCCTCCACTGCCTATTTAGGCGAGCATATTGCCGCCGCCGGAGTGCCCATCGTCCAGCCGCCCGGCGGCCACGCCATTTACGTAGACGCCCGTGCATTCCTACCGCACGTTCCGCCCGCGCAATTCCCCGGCGTTGCGCTCGCGGCCGAGCTGTATCTGGAGGGCGGCATCCGCTCAGTCGAGATCGGCACCCTCATGTTCGACCGGGCCGCCAAAATGGACCTGCTGCGCCTGGCCATCCCGCGCCGTGTCTACACGCAGTCGCATATCGACTACGTGGTCGAAGTGATTCTCGAAGTCTGGCGCCGCCGGCAATCGATTCGCGGCCTGGAACTGACGTATGAGGCGCCCTTCCTGCGCCACTTCAGCGCCCGGCTGCGACCCGCTCATTCATAGCGCAGAGCGTCGATGGGGCTGATGAGCGAGGCTTTGCGCGCCGGATACAGACCAAAAACGATCCCCACGACAACGGAAACGCCGAAGGCGACGACAATCGAGAGCGCACTGACGACGGTGGGCCAGCCCGCTGCCCACGAGATGGCCCGTGACAAAGCCACGCCAAACAGTACCCCGATAGCGCCGCCGCTGAACGAGATCAGTACCGATTCGATCAGAAACTGCCGCAAAATGTCGCCGCGCGTGGCGCCAGTGGCGCGCCGCACGCCAATTTCGCGCGTGCGTTCGAGCACCGTGGCCAGCACGATATTCATGATCCCGATGCCACCAACCAGCAGCGAAATGGCCGCAATGGCGACCATCACCAGCGTGAAAATGCGCTGCTGGCTCCGCTGCTCCGCCATCAACGCCGCCGGCACGACCACGTGAAAGTCCGAGACGCCGTGATGCGTCGAAGTCAGAATGGCGCGCGCCACCGTGGCCGCGGCGGTGACGCTCGTGCCCGGATGCAGCGCCAGGTCAATGCCGTCGAGCGGATCCTTGAAGCTGAAATCGGCGTCCCAAACCCGATACTGAAACGCCGACAGCGGCGTGTAGATGGCGCCGTTCAAATCGCTGCCGCCGCTGCCGGGTAACTGCGGCTGCGGCAGCAGCACGCCAATCACGCGCCACCAGGCATTGTTGAACTTCAGGTACTTGCCCAGCGCCCGGCCGTAGCCGAACAAGGCGACCTTGGCCGCGGCGCCCAGCACGCAGTCGGCGGCGGCCGCCTGCTCGTCGGTGGCATCAAAGAACCGTCCCTGCGCCAACCGCAGGCCATGAATCTGCACGTACGGGGGCGCCACGCCCAGTACATCCGGTAGCGGACCGTTGGGCGCGGGCAGCAGATCATGCGGCCGCATCTCGCGCCGCGCCGAAACCCATTGCACGCCGGGCACATCGGCCTGCAGTACGCGCATGTCGCTGTCGTCCAGACCGTGCGACAACTGCCGCCGCTGCTGCAACTGCGCTTCGCTGGTCGAAGGAATGGAGTTGACCAGCAGGTTGTTCAGTCCCATGCGGGCGATCATTTCGATGGACTGCTGGCGCGCGCCGGCGCCGATGGCGAGCATGCCAATCACCGCGCCCACGCCGAAGATCATGCCCAGCGCCGTCAGCGCGGTGCGGATCTTCTGCTGAATGAGATTCTGTCCGGCGAGGCGCAGGTCTCCTGTATAGCGTTCCCAGTTATCCCTTGGCGCGGGCCTCAGCCCGGAGCTGCGCTCTTGGACGCTCATGGCTGCGTCTCCGCCTCCGCGCCTGCCGGATTGCTGAGCGCCACCACCGTTCCGGCCGGAATGCCTGAAATCGCAACCCGCGTCGATCCCTGCCGGATTACCTTCACCGCTTGCGGCGAAAAGGCCCCGTTGTGCTGCACGTACACCACCGGCTTTCCGTTTAGCTGAAACAGCGCCTCCGCCGGCACCCACAGCACGTGCGGCAGGGTGCTCAGCACGATTCGCGCCTGCACGTCCATGCCTGGACGGAGCGTGGCGTCGCTGCCCTCCAGCCCCAGCACGCAGGTCGCGCCCTGGTTGTTACTGAAAAAGCTCTGTTGAATTCCGGAGACGCGCACCACGCGCGCCGAAAACACGCGCCCTGGCACGCCTTCAATCTGCACCTCCGCCGCCTGACCTTGGGCCACGTAGGCGCTGCCCGCCTCGCTCAGCTTCGCCTGCACCTGTAACTGGCCCAGATTGGGGATTTGCGCCACCACGGCGCCGGCCGAGACCTGATCGCCCACTTGAAACGGCTTGACTGCCATGCCCCGGTAGAAGACCCCCGAACCCCGTGGATTGGACTCAACCGCCACGTATCCCGCGCGTGTCGCCCGCAGCGTCATGGCCGCAATGTAGCCGCCTGCCGCCGCTGCCTGCGCCTTGGCTTTATCTTCCGCTGCCTGCTGAATGGCGATCAGTCCCTGGCCGCTGGCGCGTTGCTTGGAGACGTCCTGTTCCCACTGCGCCAGCTCGGCCCGCGCCGAGCGCAGCACCAGCAGATTGTTGTTGGCATCAAGCTTCGGCAGCAGCGGATTTTTCCTTACCGCGATCGCCGCCAACTGCACTTCGGAGCGCGCGTGCTGTAACGAGTAGGCGTTTTCAATGTCTTGCGCCTTGGCTTGGTCCTCGGCGGCGGCCACATTCGCGGCGGCCTGTGCCGCGGCATTTTCCGCTTGCGCCAGCTTGAACTCCTCTTGCCCGGTATCAAAACGCACCACCACATCGCCCGGTTTGACTTCAGAACCCGCCGGCAGCATAAAACTGATGCGCGGCCGGTCGCCGCCTATGCTGGGCGCCGTCAGCCGGTCCGCCTGCCCACCCTGAAGCGTTCCCTTGGCATAGGCAGTAACTTGCACCGTTCCGAATTCAACCTGAAAGGTTGGGATGGCAGAACCGGCAGCCGATCCCTGCAGCAGTCGACGTCCGTAAATGACCGCTGCGGCAATGCAGCCAGCGATCACGACGATGACGATCACCAGGCCCCAGCGCATCGGCCGCCGCGGCTGGACCACGCTCCCGGGCGACGCTGCCGGCTGCGGAGCACCCGTCAACTGAGGCATGGCTTCGCTCATGGCTGTGTGCCCTCGAGCCCGGCCGCGCCGGCTGGATTCGCCGTCTTGCGCGGAGCCTTGGTGCCCGGCTGCACCAGCGCCACGCTCGCCCCCGCCCCGAGGCCGCGAATCGCCGCTTCCGTAGGATTGCGCCCCAGCAGTGTCACCCGCTTGGGCTGGTAGTGCCCGGCCTGCTGCACGTAGACGATGGCATGCCCATCGCGTGTGAAAATCGCGCGCGCTGGCACCAGCGCCACTTGGTGCAGCTCGCGGGTAATCACCTTCATAGTCACCTTCATCTGCGGTCGCAGCCGCGCATTCGGATGCGTCAGCGACGCTGTGAGCCGGAAAATGCGCGGCGGCGGAAAGCTGCCGCTGAAATCGAGACTCGTCAGCCCCGCAATGCGCTCCACCGCCCCCGTGAGCTGCACTTCCGGCAGCGCCGGCGCCTGCGCCGTAATGGCGTCACCGATATGCACCTTGCCGCGGTCGGTCTGCTCCAGGTCGGCGTCCACTTCAAGCGTCTGCAGGTTGGGAATCTGCGCGATCTCATCGCCGGCGGAGACCACATCGCCCACGCGGTAGGGATGCGGATCGTTGAAGTTGCGGTAATTCATGCTGTAGGTCACCACGCCCGCCATCGGTGCCCGCAGCGTCGCCTCCGCCACCGTGGCCTGCTCGCGCTGCAGTTGCGCCGCCGCCTTGTCGCGCGCTTCGCGCAGCGATTGCACCTGCGCCGCCGCCGCGGTACTGTGCAGTTTGCCGCTGGCCTGCTGCGCGCTGACTTCCGCTTTGGCGGTGGCCAACTTGCCGTCGGCTTCCTGTCCGGCGATGCGGCTCTGCACCGACGCTTTCCGCGCATCGTTCTGTGCCGTGCCCGCGGCGACCTGATCTTCCACCAGCGTCAGCACATCCTTCTGGTGCGTAACCTCCGCTTCGGCTTCCGCCTGACTTAGCTTGGCTTGCGCAGTCTTCAGCGCCAGCGCCAGTTCGGTGGCCTTCTGCTCCAGCCCGGAAACATCCAGCCGGATCACCACCTCCCCTTTTTGGACCTCGCTGCCGCCCGGCGCCAGGTAAATGATCCGCAAGCTCTCCACCCGGTTGGGCGCGATCAGCACCCCCGCCTGCCACGCAGAAAGCGTCCCGCGGCAGCTCACGTACTCGTCCAGATCGCCCATCTGCACCTGGGCGCTGGGCAGCTTCTGATCCCCGGCCGCAGCGCGCCGCACCAGCCAACTCCCGCCGCCCACGATGGCGGCCACCGCTACAATCCAGCTAATCCAGCGCCGCTTCGCGCTCACGGATCGCTCCTTTTCACCGGAGCTGCCCCCAACCAGGGAGCGTCAATTTGAATCCACGGCCCGGCAAACACCAGCACCTGCACCGGCCGCTGCTCGCGCCGCCCCTTCACCACGCTCCACACAAACGCCGCGCCATTCTCGTACTGCACATCTTCGCGCGGCACCAGCCAGCCTGCGTGCGGGTTCGACTTCACCTGCAGCGAGGCGTTCAGATCCGGCAGCGCGCGCGGGTCGCTCCTGTCCAGCGCAAACGTGGCGTTGAACATGTGGATGGGCGTGCCCAACAGCCCGACCGCAACCGGATTCAACCGCAACAGATGCGCCGGCAACACCAGCCCCGGATAGGCGTCAATCCGCACCTCCGCCTTGGCATGCGCAGGCACCCAGGCCAGGTCCACGTCACTGACTTGCGCCTCGACCAGCATCTGACTGGGATCGAAAATGCGCACCAGCGGCACGCCGTTATACAACTGCATGCCTGGCACCGGCTTGCCATAAAACGGCGGCAGCGCCAGTGCCAGCATGCCCTCCATGGGCGCGCGCAGCAGCATCCGATTGCTGTCGGCCTCGGCCCGCTGCCATACCTGCTTTTGCTCATCCCGCTGCAGTGCCAGCGCCTGCAGCTTGGCTTCAGCCTGCTTCGTGAGCCACGTCCCTGATTCACGCAGGCTCTTTACATGCGCAGTCGCATCGGCCAGGTCGACTTGATCCGTGGCCACTTGCAGCCCGGTGAGCACCGCACCCTTGCTCAGCTCGAGCCGCGCCTGCCGCTGATCCGCCAGTGCCTTGGTCAGCTCCACCGACCGCTGTGCCGCATCCGCCGCGTTCTGCGCCTTCTGCTGCTTGACCTGCGAGCTCAGGCTGCGGTACTGCGTCTGCGCCTCCGCGGCGCTGTCCATGAGGAGGGTGCGATCAAACGCCGCCACGACTTGCCCCTTCTTGACGCGCGTGCCGCTCGGCGCGATATACGAAAGGGTCAATTGCGAGAAGTTCTGATTGAGCTGCGGGACCAGCAGCGTGGCCGACTGCTCGGGCACAATGGTTCCGGTCACCCGCACCGTGCGCTGCAGCGTGCCCCAATGCATCTGCGCCACGTCCCGCGCCGCAGCGGCCGCTGCGGCCGGCGCATGTGCACACCCGCTCGCAGCAAGCGCCAGAGCGACACTTAGGCCCATCCCCGTAATCCTCGCTAATCTGCGGGTATGCCTTCGCATGCGCAACCGCCGCTTACTGCCCGTAGTGTACGCCCAATCAGTAGGAGCAGATACTCTCGCCGCGCGTTCTACTTTTCTACATGTACTCGAAGCCCGTACACGACCAAGGGCCCGCGCGCGCGGTTGTAGCCGGGGTTGTTGAAAAACTGCACGTCCGGCGCCACCGCAATCCAGCGCCATACGTGTAGGTTGTAATAGAGTTCTTCGATCTGCTCGCGCCCATAGCTGAGTCCGCCATCACCCAACTGAAAGCCAAGACCGCCCGCGGCCAGATACTGTTGATGGACTCGCGAAATGCCGTTGCTCATGATGGCGATACCGGCGTGATCCTTTTTCCGCCCCCACAATTGACCCCCAACTTGAACGCCTGTCTCCAGCGCATTATTCACCGCCGTATAGCTGTAGCTCTCCTGCGCGCCATCGTTCCAGCCCACGCGGGCAAACACGCCCAGGTCCGCACCCACCGCCTGCTGCCAGTTCGCAGCGAGGCCATATTCCGAGGCTGGAATGGCCACCGCGTTCACGTCGGGACGCAGCGTCCGGCCCGCGCGCCACGCCGCCAGGGCGTTGACGAAGCTGCCCATCTTTGCGTGGCTGTCAAAGAACAACACGCGAATCGTGCCGTTCGATTTGGCGGCATAGTTCCAGTCGGCTTCGGCATTCTCCGCCCGGAAAACCGGCAGGTTGAGGCTCAGAAACTCCTGATTCGGCAATTTCGACATGAGCGCTTCGGCAAAGCGCAAGGTCCAAGGCCCATCATCGTATTCGCCGTAGCCGGCATAGGTATAGCCGCGCGTATTGGCGGCGTAGTCCCAGGCGCCATTATTGTCGGCGGTCCAGTTGAGGAACTGCTGATGATCAGAATTGGCGTAGTCGTTGGTGTCGAAAAAATCAGCCAGTGACATCTTGCCCAGGTAAAACTCCAGCCGGCGCCGGTCGAGGCGCTGCGCCAGCTCCAGAAAATTCGGCGTGTTCTCGATCTGCCCGCCGCCCAGGCCAAGATTCCAATGCAGCATGCCCCGCGCCGGATAGGGCGCCGCCGTCAGCGCCGGCCCTCCTCCCGCCCGCACAGCATCGAGATTCGGAAAGCCGGCCAGACCCACCGTGCCGCTCAGCCCCGAACCCGCCGACGTCTCTTCGTCGTACAAGAACTCCAGCCGCGGCGTGAGCCGGATGCCGAGAAACAGCGTTTCAACCGACGAGGTCGCCGTCCCCGCAATGTTCATGAAGCTGTTCGGCCCGGAGTATGCCGCCGCAAACGCGGGATTGTGCTGCGTCACCAGATTCCACTGCGCCGCATACCAAATCCGGCTCTGCTTCTTCTTTGGCTTGTGCTGCTTCTCCGAGACGGGTTTCGGCTGCGCGGGCGGCGTCGCCGCACACGTCGTCGTCACCATCGTTGCCACAATCAACGCGGCCAAATAAACGCGCACGAATTCCGTCCCCGAGGGTAAATGGATGTTACTGCGGCAAGCTACTTCGGCGGCCGGAGCGAGATCTGCAAGAAAACAACTACAGCGATACCCGCCGCAAGCACGATCGGCACCAAAAACAGCACCTTCTATTGTACCGAGCGAATCTTCACCGGAACTGGTCGGGACGGCGAGATTTGAACTCGCGACCCCTTGCACCCCAAGCAAGTGCGCTACCGGGCTGCGCTACGTCCCGAATCCGGTGAAGGTGGCAGGGAAAACTACGGGGTAGAGCTAGTCTAGCACGCGCAGTCCGGGCACTCAGCCGAGCACCTGCGAGTAGCCCAGCCATTTACGCAAGTAGCCAAGCTGGCCGAGGTGGTAGCCCTCGTGGATGGTGAAAAACTGCAGCACGCCGCCGAGCTTGCCATCGGCGCTGGGCAGCCCCTCTGGCGCTGGCCGCGACAACACCTCCGGCGGGGCAGCGTCCATCGCCGACGCCAACTGCTTCGACACCTCCGTCCAGGCGCGCAGGATTTCGCTCGCCGCCGGGTAGGCTTGGCCGTCGCTCGGCTTGGCGCCGGTGGCGAACAGGCTCAACCACGCCTCGTGCCGCTCTTGGCCGAGCAGCTTCAGGATTTGGCTGCGCTCCCAGACCAGGTGGCCGGCGATCCAGAGGATGGAGTTCGATTTGTTTCCAGGTTTCCGCGGCCAACGCTCCGGCGCAACCCCATCAACCGTTTTCTGGAGGAGGCCGGTATTGAATTGAAAGGCCCAGGCCGTGCGGGCCGTTACGTCTGTCATCTCACTGTGTGAGATTCACGGACCGCGAGCAACGATTCAATTTCCCCGGCGGTCGAGAAGGGCGGTAATGGCGGCAACTTCCGCGCGTACTTTCTGCAGCAGCTCCCGATCGCGGCTGCCGTGCAGCGGCAGCGACGTCTGGGCGCGCTTACCCTGTTCGCTCTTCAGTTTTTGCCGCGCGCCGGCGATGGTAAATCCCTGCTCGTGCAGCAGCATCTTGATCTGCAGGGCCAGCTCGACTTCTCGGCGCCGATAGAGACGCTGGCCTTTGTTGCTCTTGCCCGGCTTAAGCGCCGGAAACTCGCTCTCCCAGAAGCGCAGCACGTAGGGCTCGACGCTCGCGAGGCGCGCCACTTCGCCAATCTTGAAGTACAGCTTGTCAGGGATGACCGGCTGCCGGGACACTGGACCAATGGTATATCAGTTTTTCAGTATTTCAGTTGCAGGCTCGTAAAGACGCAGCGCCCGCCGAGGCCATGCGGGGCGCGGGTTACGTCCTGTAGGCTGCGTTGATGCGGATGTAGCCCTCGGTCAGGTCGCAGGTCCACATCCAGGCCTGGGCGCGGCCGGCGCCAAGGTGGATGCGCACCGTCACCTCACGCCGCTCCAGGCGGTGCTTGGCCTCGGCCTCATCGAAGGGCAGCGCCCGCCCGCGCGCGTAGACCGGCAAGCCGCTGAACCAGATCGAGGCGCGTTCCGGATCGAACTTCGCGCCGCACCAGCCCGCAGTCGAAAGCACCCGCCCCCAGTTGGCGTCCGCGCCCGCAAGGGCGGTTTTGACCAGTGGCGAGTGCGCCAGCGCCCGGGCTACGCGGTCGGCATCGGCAAACGAGCGCGCACCTTCCACTTCCAGCGTTACGAAATGCCGCGCGCCTTCGCCATCGAGCACAATCTGGCGCGCCAGCTCCTGCGCCGTCTTGTTCAGCGCGGCCTGGAAGCGCGCACGGCCGGCCGCCGACAACGGCCCGCCCGTTCCCGACGCAAACAGCGTCGCAGTGTCATTGGTCGAGGTGTCACCGTCCACGCTAATGCGGTGAAATGAGGTCTCGACCGCCTGCCGCAGCGCCCGGTCGCAGGCCGCGGGCGCGAGCGGCGCGTCCGTGAACAAAAACCCAAACATGGTGGCCATGCGTGGATGGATCATGCCCGATCCCTTCGCCATGCCTGCCACGCGGTAGCTGCGGTCACCGTCGCGGAAGCTCGCTCCGGCGATTTTGGCGCAGGTGTCGGTGGTGCGGATGGCATGCGCCGCAGCCAGTGCCGTGTCGTCTCTTTCGAGCCAGTGCGGCAGCGCCTCTATGATTTTTTCGACCGGCAGCGGCTGGCCAATCACACCGGTCGAACCCACCAAAACCTGCTCAACCGGGCAATGCAGCAGTCGTGCCGTGACGCGCGCCATGGCCATCGCCGCGCGCTGTCCGTGGGCGCCGGTGGCGCAATTGGCGTTGCCACTGTTGACGATGAAGCCGCGCACCCGGCCGCGCGCAGCCGCAAGGTGCGCCCGCGAAAGCCGCACGGGCGCCGCCTGCACGCGATTGGTGGTGAACACCGCCGCCGCGCTCGCCGCCGGATCCATCGTCACCAGCATGAGATCCGCTGCTTTGCGCTTGATGCCGCAGTGGCCGGCGGCAAATCGGAAGCCGCGCGGCCAGGCGACCGGTGCAGGTTCAGGAATCGAAACCGGCGGAGTCATAGCGACAACTGCGTTCCCGCGCCGCCCGGCCCGAGAATCGAAACCTCGCGTACACCCGCTTCGAGCGCCGTCACGCAGGCCGCCGTCTTGGGCAGCATCCCGCCGCGCAGCGCCCCTGACATCGCCAGCGCGCGCAGCTCCGCCAGAGTTGCCTGCGGAACCGTTTGGCCGCGCGTATCGAGCACGCCATTTACATCCGTGAGGAACAGCAATCGCTCCGCTCCCAGCGCGGTGGCAATGGCCGCCGCAAACTGATCCGCGTTGACATTCAGAATCCCCGCACCGGCCGCATCCAGCGCCAGCGAGGCCAGCACCGGCGTGAACCCTGACGCCAGCAGCGACCGCAGCAGACGGGGATCGGCCCTCGCTGACCCGCCGACTGCGCCCAACCCGGCCTGTGCTACCGCGCGCACGCAGCCGGCATCGCAGCCCGTCAAACCCACCGCACGGACGCCTGCTGCATTCAGCGCCGCCACCAGCGCCGTATTGACGCTTCCGGCGAACGCCATTATCGCAGCCCGCAATGCCTCGGCGCCGGTGACACGCAGGCCATCGCGAAATTCGCTGGCGATGCCCAGCCGCGCCAGCAACGCCGTTAATGTCTTCCCCCCGCCATGAACCACGACGAGCGGCCCGATCTCCGCCTGCCGTGCCAGCGCAGCAATTAACTGCGGCTTGGGTTCTGGCTCCAAAATGCTGCCGCCCACCTTAATGACCGTCGTCATACAAGCCCAGCTCCCTCCGGCCATCCCATCATGAGGTTGGCGTTTTGGATGGCCTGCCCGGCCGCGCCCTTCACCAGATTGTCCAGGCAACCGACAATCACCGCCTGCTTGCCGTCGGCGCGCAGCTTCCAGCCAATGTCGCAATAGTTGGTGAACAGCACATCGTGCAGCTCCGGAATGTCGCCCCCGCGCACGCGGATGAAGGGCTTACCAGCGTACGCTTCTGCGTATACCGCGCCCAGGTCAGTCGTCCGGCAGCGGACATAGTGTGTGGCGAGAATGCCGCGCGGTACCGGCAGCAAATGCGGCGTGAAGGCAAACGTCTCCCCGTCCAGGCCGGCATGGCGCGCAATCTCCGGAGCATGCCGGTGACTATAGATGTTGTAAGGCTTGCAATTTCCATCGAGCTCGCAGAACTGCAAATCCTGCCGCAGCGCGCGGCCGGCGCCACTCGCGCCCGATTTGGCATCGCAAATAATGTCGGTGGGTTCGATGGCCCCTGCCGCCAGCAGCGGCCCCAGAACCAGATTGGTCGCGGTGGCATAACAGCCTGGGTTGGCCACCAGCATGGCCTTGCGGATGGCCGCCGCGTTCCGTTCCGGCCAGCCGTAGGCCGCCTCCGATTCAAAGCGGAACGCCGGGCTCAGATCCACAATCCGCGGCGGATTCGTAAACAGCCGCAGCGCCGTCACCCACGCGCGCGAGACTTCGGCCGGCGTAGCCAGAAATACCAGATCGGGCGTAACCGCCGCCATCGCCTCCACTCCGGCCGTGGAATCGAGCGCCGCCGCCACCCCCGCATGCGGATGCCGCGACAGCAGCCGCAGCAGCTCCCGTCCCGCGTAGCCGGTGGCGCCGGCGATGCCCACCCGCGCGATAGAATAATTATTCATCATAAGAATAATTATACAAAAGCCCCACGCTGTCAAGCGTTCCGTAGAATAATACGAGTGCCGGCCAGTTTTTGGATCTACAATTTCGGCTGCCGCGCCAATCAGGCCGACGGCGAGGCGCTCACGGCGGCCTGTGTCCGTGCGGGCCTGCAACCTACTGCTGAAGCGGATGCCGATTGGGTAGTTTTCAACACCTGCACCGTCACCGCCCAAGCCGATGCTGAGGCGCGCCGCGCCATCCGGCGCCTGCATCGCCTGCGGCCCCAGGCGCGCATTGCCGTCACCGGCTGTTACGCCGAACGCGCTCCGGCGGAACTTGCCGCTCTCGCAGGCGTAACCCTCGTCACCGGTCACGCGGAGAAGTGGCGGCTGCCGCAGCAACTCGTCGGCGTCGCGCCGCAATCGCAAAAGCTCGCCAGCCTGGCGCGGATCGAGCCACGCGGCAGCGCGCGCAGCCGGCCCATTGTCAAAGTGCAGGACGGTTGCGGCCGGGCGTGCAGCTTCTGCATCATTCCCCAGGTCCGCGGCGGCGACCGTTCGCGCCCTTTGGGTGAAGTGCTGGCCGAAGTCGATGCTCTCGCCGCCGCCGGCCATGCCGAAATCGTCTGCTCGGGCATCAACCTGGGGCAATGGGGGCGTGATCTGGGAGGTGGCCTCCATTTAGATGACCTAGTGTGTGCGATCCTCCAGCAAACCCGGCTGCCGCGCCTCCGGCTCAGCTCCGTCGAGCCGATGGACTGGATCCCGGAACTGACCGCGCTCATGGCGGCCAGCGGCGACCGGCTCGCGCGCCATGCGCACCTGCCGCTGCAGAGCGGCAGCGACACCGTGCTCCGGCGCATGCACCGCCGCTACCGCGCCTGCGATTACGCCGCGTGCGTTACAGTTCTCGCGGCACAAGTGCCGGGTGTGGCGATCGGCGCGGACGTTATGGCCGGGTTCCCGGGCGAAACCGACGCCGAATTTGAGGAAAGCCTGTCGTTTGTCGCCTCGCTCCCGCTGGCCTATCTGCACGTATTCCCGTTTTCACCCCGCCCAGGGACCGAAGCCGCGCAGCGCTTGGTTGCAGGCGCCTGGCGCGCGGTCTCGCCTGAGCGCACCGCCGCGCGCGCCGCCGTGTTGCGGCGTCTCGGCGCAAGCAAGCGAGCGGCGTTCCTGGACGCCCTGGTCGGCCAAACACTTTCCGCCGTCGCGCTCAGCGGCAGCGAAGCCCTGAGCGATAATTACGCTCGCATCGCCTTGCCTCAGCCGGCTCCGCCGGGCACACTGGTAGAAGTCCAAATTCGTGCCCACGACGGCGAAATGCTGCAAGCCCAATGAAGACTGTCGCTCTTTTACTTCTCTGCACGCTCGGCCTAGGCGCACAAACGCTCCCTCTGCCCAAGCCCCAGAAGCTCACCCAAACCTCGAGCAAAAAGGCCTTGCTCGCCGGAGCCTTGGGCGCCATCGCCGGCGCCTTCGTGGGCACGCAGGCGCTCGATTTTTCTGCCGTGCCCGCCGCCGACCGTCGCGCCCACGAATTTCGTGCCGGCCTCACCTACGGCGCCATCGGCGGCGTGCTGGCCGCGGGCCTGACCGCGCGCTTCGCCGGGCCGCAAGTGCCCGAGCCGCATCATTTCTTCTGGGACAAGTGGAACACGCCGCTGTTCCTGGGCGTCGCCGCGGTGCAGACGCTCGATTTCACCAGCACCCGCTACTTCCGCGACCGCAACAAAGATGAATGGTTGCTGACCAACAAGCTGGTCGACAACCGCCCCGCCTTCGTCGCCACCGAGATCTCCGCCGCCTCCTCCGCCATCGCGCTCAGCTACCTCTTCCACCGCAGCGGCCATCACGGCTGGGAACGCGTCGTCGCCATCGCGTATATCGCATTCGGGGCAGTGAGCGCCTGGGCCAACTACCGCTACCCCAAAACCGGCCACGCCCTGTTTTAGTCTGTCGGTCTATCGGTCTATCGGTCGATCAGCCGCGGTGTTGACCGACAGACTGAACGACCGACAGACCGAAAGACCTTTAGAGCTTCTCTTGCGCGGTTTTGATCTGCGCCGTGAAGTTCGCCAGCGTCTGCACAATGATCTTTTCTTCCGCCGCCGCTTGGGCGTAATTTTTCGCCTCAATGGCTTCCCGCAGGCCGGGCAGAGTTTTCACCCCGTAGCCGGTGTATAGGCCGGGTGCGTAGATCTGGTGCTTGTACCAGGGACGGCCGGGCAAACCCGCCTCGTCCATCAGCTTGCGCTCGCTGCTGTAGAGCAGGTCGTTGAGCGAGGCCAGGTCGGCTGCCGGTTCTTTGTAGAGGTTGCCATTTCCGCCATCCGATGCCATAGCATCGTCATAGGATTTCGCCGCCGAGCGCAGATTCGTCACCGCTGTCTCCAGCGGCTTGAAATCGAACACCGGCGCGCCCGCCTGTTTCCTGTACTCTGCCTCGATCTGCTGCTGATAGAGCCGCACATTGTCGGCAAAGCCGCTGAACTGCAGCGGCAGCACGTTGGCGTTGGCCAGTCGCATCACCGCCGTGCCCACCGTTTGCGCCAAAGCGCGCTCGTAGGTGAAGGTGGTGTCGCCGAAGTGCGTGAACCAGTAGAAGTCATCATAAATCGAGTGGTACACGCCCCCGCCACCTTCGCCGCCGAAGCCGAGGCTGCCGGCCGCGATGCCCAGATGCTGCAAGAAGGGTGTGAAATCCGAACCCGAACCCAGCGCGGAAATGCGCAGGTCGCCGCCGTCCAGGATGGCGTTTTTCTGCTCCGCGGTATGGGCATTTTTCAGCAGGTGGTCTTTGTCCTTGAGCCACAGCGACTGGTGCGTTTCCGGATCGGTGATGTCCTGCGCGACCAGATTGAAGAAGTGCTGCAAGGAGCCGCTGCCGCCCATGTCAAGATAGCCCTTGGCGCTGTCGTCGGTGTTGATGTAGACGACTGCTTTTTGCTCCAGCTCCGCGGCATGCGTTTCCGCCCATTCGGTTGAGCCGAGCAACCCCGGTTCTTCCCCATCCCAGGCGCAATACACGATCGTCCGCTTGGGCCGCCAGCCTTTCTTGAGCAACACGCCGTAGGCGCGCGCCTCTTCCAGCAGCGATGACTGGCCCGATAACGGATCCGCCGCGCCATTCACCCAGCCGTCCAGGTGGTTGCCGCGAATGATCCACTGGTTCGGAAACTCGCTGCCCGGAATCATGCCGATGACGTCGTAGATCGACGCCAGGCCCCAGTGAAATTTCACCAGCAAATGCACCGTCGCCGGCCCCGGCCCAATGTGGTAGGTAATCGGCAGCGCCCCGCGCCAGGCTTCCGGCGCCACCGGTCCACCCAGTGCCCGCAGCAGCGGCAGCGCGTCGCCGTAGGAAATGGGCTGCACCGGAACTTTCTGCAGCGTCTTCACTGCGCTCAGCGGCAGCCGCTTGGCGCCCGGCACCGCACCCCAGCCCGGCGTTTCCGGATCACCGGGGTAAACCGGCATGCGCAGCACGCTGCCGCGCTGTACGCCCTGCTCCGGCCGCCACGCGCCCTTGGGATAGACATCGCCCTGAAAATAGCCATCATCGCGTGGGTCAGAGTAAATCAGGCAGCCCACCGCGCCATGCGTGTACGCCAGCCACGGCTTGATGCCGCGCCAGCTATGGCCGTAGCGGGCAATCACGATCTTGCCTTTGACGCTGATACCGAGTTTGGCCAGCGTGTCGTAATCTTCCGGCACCCCATAGTTCACATACACCAGCGGCGCCGTCACGTCGCCGTCAGGACTGTAGATGTTTTCTGTCGGCAGTTGGCCGGACTGACTCGAGGTCGGGTCGACGGCAACCGCCGGCTCCTTGAGCACGGCATCATAGTGCCCCGGCGACACCAACGTCACCCGCCGCTGCAGGGGCGTCGGGTAGAGTACCTCGAACTGCTCAATATGTGCCTGCAGGCCGTCGTTTTGAAGCTGCTTCTGCACCCATTGCGCCAGCACATGCTCGCGCTCTGTACCCACGTTGTGGGGTTCGGCGCTGAGGTATTTCATGTTCGCCCGAATCTGGCCCGGCTGCGGCAGCGCCCGGAACTGACTTTCCCATTGGGCTTCGGCGGCGCTGCTGGTCGCCGAAAAGCCGAACAGCTTGGGCGAGGGTGCCGCGCGCAAATAGTACAGGGCTGCGGCGATGACGATGATGACAGCGCTGGCGATGAGCGCGGTCGAGCGGGGACGCGACGAAGGCATAGGGTCCTCTTCCAGGCGATTGAGCCGTCAGAGTATCCATTTTCCACATGCAAAGCAAGGGAAATGCCTGATGGCAGCGGCCCGCCACTGGGCCGCACACTGACAGCATTCGTCCGCTCCGGTTTGTGTAGTCCCTGTGGCTGTCTGTTCTCCTCCGTTGCGCCCGCGCAAAGCGGCGCTGATCAAGCTGATTCGGGCTTACCGAGGCTGGATCGGTGCCGCTCTGCTGCTCGGCAGCGTCGTCGCTGCCCTGGGCGCCATCGAGCCTCTATTCCTCAAGGTTCTGACCGACCTACTGGTCGCCGCCGCCGCCCACGCCGGCCGGCGCGTCTGGCGGCCGGGGCTGAAAGTCATGGCGCTGCTGGCGCTGGTGCTGCTTGTCCAACGGCTACTGCAGACGGCGCAGAACGCGGTCGTCAATCGCGTTCGCTTTGATTCCAGCTTTGATCTCTCCTCGCGGGTGCTGGATGGGCTTTACCGCCGCCCGCTCCGCTTCCATCAACACAGCAGCTCCGGCTATGTGCTGACCCGGGTCGATCGCGGCGTCGCCGCCTTGGGCGAGCTCACCCAGAATCTGCTGCAAACCCTCGTCCCCAACGTCATCACGCTCCTGCTGATGATGGCGCTGCTGTGGCGGCTTTCGCCCCGCCTGGCCTTGGTCGGCCTGGCTCCCATGCCCCTTTTCGTCTGGACTACGGTTGCGGGCGCACGTCGCCTGGTGGCTCACGAAGAGCAGGTCCAGACCGGCTGGAGCCGCCTCTATGGCCGCGTCACCGAGGTGCTGAGCGGCATCAAGACGGTGAAGTCGCTGGGCGGCGAGGACAGCGAAATTCAGGCCTATCGGGAGCGTGCCCGCGCTATTTTCGCGGGCCTGTGGCATCTGGTCTGGATCGATGAAGCCTTCGGCCAACTGAAAAATGCCCTCGCCCTCGCCGGCCGCATGAGCGTAGCGGCCTACGGTTTCTGGCTGGTGCTGGACGGATCGATCACCACCGGAACCTGGATTGCGGCCACCAGCTACGCCGCCTTGCTCTATGGACCGCTGGCCGGCCTGGCCGGCACCTACAGCACCATCGCCCGGCAATGGGTCGCTGCGGGCGCGGTTCTGGACTTCCTCGATGCCCAGCCGCCCGCGCTACCGGCATCTGTCGCATCTTTGCCCCGGTTGCGCGGAGAGATCGAATTCGACCAGGTGAGCTTTGGCTACGAAAGCGCCGAGGCATGTAGAACCATCGACGCATTGAGTTTCCGCATTGCCGCCGGCGAGCACATCGCCATCGTGGGACCCAGCGGCGGCGGCAAGACCACGCTCGTCGACCTGCTCCTGGGCTTCCATGAACCTGCTGCCGGCGCCATCCGGCTCGATGGCCGCGACCTGCGCACCATCGCCCCATCCGCGCTGCGGCGCCAGATGGCGGTGGTTTTGCAGGATCCCTTGTTGCTGGAGGGCACGATTGCCGAAAATCTGACCTTCGGCGCCTGCGACCGCGAACAGGCCACCACGCCGCGGTTGTGGCGTGCGCTCGAAGCTGCCCAGGCCGCAGCCTACGTGCGGCAGTTACCCGATGGCCTCGATACCCATCTGGGTGAGCGCGGCACCCGCCTTTCCGGCGGTGAGCGCCAGCGCCTGGCCATTGCCCGCGCCCTGCTGCGCGAGCCCCGCATCCTGATTCTGGATGAAGCCAGCGCGCACCTCGACGCCGAAAGCGAAGCCGCCCTCAACTACGCCCTCCGCACCGCCCTGGCCGGACGCACGGCGCTGATCATTTCTCATCGCCTGGCTACGCTGGCGCCCTGTGACCGCATTTTTGTCGTCGGCCACGGCCGCCTGCTGGAGGCGGGCACGCCCCAGGAGCTGGCCGCAAGCGGCGGCTTTTTCGCCCGCTGGTCGCAACCCGATTTCGCCTCCGTCGCTGACTGATGGCAAGCCACTCTACAATAAGGAATGTCCGTTTCCGCCAGTCCGGTCGCCGCGCGGGTGCCGCTGCTGCGCCAGGTGCCCCTGTTTGCTGATCTCGAAGAGGAGCAATTGCTGACGCTGGCGCACCGCTCCGTGCTGCACCACTACGCTCCGGGTGAAATCTTGTTTCACGAGGGTGACCGCTGCGCCGGTGTCTTCGTGCTTACTCGCGGCGCCGTGCGGGTATTCAAAATTTCCGCCTCCGGCCGCGAGCTGATGCTGCACCGTGACCACGCGCCGGTGACCGTCGCCGAAGTGCCGCTGGTCGATGGCGGGCCCTATCCGGCCTCGGTGCGCGCCGATACCGAAGTCGAGGCGCTTTTTCTGGAGCGCAAGGATTTCCTGAAGCTCTGCAGCGAGCATCCCCAGATCGCCTGTGCCGCGCTCGCCGTTTTTGGCCGCAAACTGCGCATTCTGGTGTCGCTGCTCGAGGCCGTGACCTTCGGCGGCGTGCGCCAGCGCCTGGCTCGCATGCTCCTCGACCAGGCCGACAGCACCCAGCACATTACCGCAACGCATCAGGAACTGGCGCTGGCGCTGGGCACGGTGCGCGAAGTGGTCTCGCGCAATCTCAGCCGCTTTCAGGCCGAGGGTATGGTGCACCTGAAGCCGCGCGAAATCGAACTGCTTGATCCGGCGGCCCTGCGTCACGAAGCCGAAAACGAACTGTAAGTCAGGATTTGGGCTTGCCGCCGTTGCCGTTGCGCCTAATGTAGCGCTCGACCACGACAATGAAGGCATCGAGACGTTCATCCAGCGCCGCGAGCGGCGCTCCGACTCCGCTTGCGTTTCGGTAAGCAGCGCGAGCTGGGTCTCAAACCTTGCCTGCTGCTGCAGCACGAACGCAATCGCGCGCTCCATCTCCACGCCCGTCCGCCATTTTACCGCTTATAATGCCCCTTGTGCTCTCCCCGGGAACCCGCTTTGGCCCCTATGAAATCATCGCCGCGCTCGGCGCCGGCGGCATGGGTGAGGTCTACCGTGCCCGCGATCCGCGCCTCGGCCGCGAAGTGGCCATCAAGATCCTGCCCGCAGCGTGGGCGCGCGATGCCGAACGGCTGCGCCGGTTCGAGACCGAGGCGCGCGCGGCCGGGCAACTGAACCACCCCAACATTCTGAGCGTGTACGACTTCAGCGTTCACGAGGGCACGCCCTATCTGGTCACCGAGTTGCTCGAGGGCGAAACGCTGCGCGAACGGCTCACGCCTCCCTCCGCGCTGCCGGCACGCAAGGCCATCGAAATCGCCGCCCAGGTCGCGCGCGGCCTCGCCGCGGCACACGCCAGGGGCATCGTCCATCGCGACCTCAAGCCGGAAAACATTTTCCTAACCCGCGGCGGTCAGGCAAAGATTCTCGATTTCGGCCTGGCGAAAGTGACTGCCCCGGTCAGTGACGATGCCGTGACGGTCGCGGCGGGCGAGGTAACCAGCGCCGGCTCGGTGCTCGGCACGGCCGGCTACATGGCGCCTGAACAAGTGCGCGGCGAAGCCGCCGACGCCCGCTCGGATCTGTTTGCGCTGGGCGCGATTCTGTACGAAATGGTCGCCGGCCGGCGCGCCTTTCAGAAGGCTACGGCCGTCGAAACCATGTCGGCGGTGCTGAAAGAAGAGCCAGCGGCCGCTGCCGTCATCGATCCCGCCTTGCAGCGTGTGCTCGATCATTGCCTGGAAAAAGACCCTACCGCGCGCTTTCAGTCCGCACGCGATCTCGAATTCGCACTCGCCGCGCTCGGCGGTTCCACCTCGATGCAGGCGGCCGCGCTGCCCGCGCCCCGCCGCCGTCATGGGTGGTGGGCGCCGGCGGTAGGCGTTGCGGGCCTGGTCATTGGCGGCCTGCTGGTCTACTTTTTCGCCCGTCCGCCCGCGCCTACCATTCCAGCCCTGGTTCGCTTCAGCATTCCTGCACCCACCGGTGGCGACCTGCCTGGCGGCGGCTTAGCACTCTCGCCCGACGGAACCAAAATGGCTTACGTCGCCGGTGACCGCACTGGCGTCGATCAACTCTGGTTGCGGCACATGGGTGCGCTCGATGCCCGCCCGCTGCCAGGCACAATCGGCTCTGAGTGGCCGTTCTGGTCGCGCGATGGCGCGCGCCTCGGCTTTTTCACCAGCACCGGTCTGGCGGTGATGGATGTGGCCAGCGGCGCTGTCCAGTCGCTGGAGTCGAGCCCGGTACAAGTTGCTCGCGGCGCCACCTGGGGGGCGGGCGACATGATCGTTTATCAGCCCGCACCCACGGGATCACTGCTGAAGATGTCGGTGCAGGGCGGCACGTCTGCGACTGCCAGTACGGGCACTGCCGTAGGCGGCACGGACCGCTGGCCACAGTTTTTGCCCGACGGCAAGCACTTCATCTTTCTGCGCTTTAACGCGCACGAGGACGACGGCACGCTGCTCGAGGCGTCATTGGCCGATAGCACGCCACACGTAGTTGCCGGTGTGCCGAAATTAGAATCCCAGGTGATCTACGCCGACGGATCCCTGCTGTATTCTCTCGATGGCAGCCTGACGGCACAACCCTTCGACTGGCGCAGCGGCAAGACAACCGGCACACCACGCTCGCTGGCTGTCCCGCTGATGCCGATGGGACTGGCAGGCGCCACCGGCGCATTGGCGCTCACCGCGGGTAACGGACTGCTGGCTTGGGATCAATCCGGTCAGCCACTCACGCAACTTGTGGTCGTGGACCGGAGCGGAAAAGTCATGCGCACCATCGGCGCGCCCGCACGCTATCTGGGCTGGTCACTCTCGCCCGATGGCAAGACGATTTCAGCCAGCCGCGTGGATTCCGACGCGAAAGCCGACGCCATCTGGCTGATGAGCGCTGCCACCGGCGCTCCGCGCCGTCTCACCTTCGCACCGGGGCAGTACCAAAATCAGGCGTGGTCGCCTGATGGTCAGTGGCTCTATTACGGTTTGGCGCCGGGCGGTGTGATCGATGTGTACCGCAAGCGCACCGATGGCGTTGGCGCCGCCGAACAACTGACGCAGTCCCTTTACGCTGCGCCCCATAGCCTGTCGCCCAACGGAAAGTTGCTGCTGTTTTCCACTCTGAACGGGTCGCACTACGATCTTCACTTGCGAACGTTGTCACCCACCGGGCGGCCATCCGTTCCCGATCAGATGCTCCAGCCCGGCGCCGGTTATGGGCAGTTTTCACCTGACGGGCACTGGATCGCCTACTCCACCGAGATCGCGCGCCCGGAAGCAGCGGACGTGTTCGTAATGCCCAACCCTCCCAACAGCAGCCGCTGGCAGATTTCGCCCACAAACGGCAACAGTCCCATCTGGTCGCACGACGGCAAAGATCTGTACTACCAATCGGGCCAGCAACTCATGCAAGTCCACGTCCTGCCCGCGCACAGCGGCGCTTTCGCCTTTTCCGCGCCGCAAGTGCTGTTTGCTATGCCCGCCCGCCAGGTCTCAGCCTACTACGGCGGCTACCAGGCGTTGTACTCACCCTTTCCAGACGGCAAAGCGTTCCTGCTCGGCGAACCCGCCAACAGCGCCGGCGCGGTCACCGGTATAACGGTGGTGACCAATTGGCCGCGCGCGCTGGCGCACTAGCACTTGTGACCGAAGTCATATTGCGACCCGCACGCAAGCGCCATTCTTGTCGCGGAGGGCTAATTGCCATGGCAACCGTAGCGGCTTCCCAATCCGTGGGAGACCTGGCTGTTGAAACACCCGGAGCAGCGCGCGTATTCGAACAGATGGGCATTGACTTCTGTTGTGGCGGCAAGAAGAGCCTCAGCGAGGTCTGCAGGGACAAGGGCATTGAACTTAAGGTTGTGCTACAGGCGATCGCCGACCAGACCCAGAAGAATAGCGCCGAAGCGCCGGACCGGCACTGGCGGCGGGAGCCGATGCAGAGCCTGATGTCGCACATCGTCGAGCGGCATCATCAATACGTGCGCTCCGAAACCCCGCGCATCGAGAGCTGGCTGGTGAAGTGCGTGGCGGCGCATGGCGCCCATCATCCCGAGCTGAGCCAGATTCAACGCACCTTCGCCGCCATGGTCAGTGAGATGGCGCAGCACATGGCCAAAGAGGAGTTGATCCTGTTTCCCGCCATCGCACGCGCCGAAGGCGGCAATGGCAATGCCAGCCTGGCCGCGCCCGTGCGCATGATGATGACCGAGCACGACGATACCGGCCGCGCCCTGGTCGAAATCCGCAACTTCAGCGGAGGCAAGTTCGCTGTTCCTGCGGATGGCTGCTCCACTTACGCCGCCTTGTACCGGGCGCTGGACGAGTTTGAATCCGATATGCGTCAACACGTACACTTGGAGAACAATATTTTGTTCCCGCGCGCCCTCGCGCTTGACGATGGCAACAGCAAACCTTGATTCCACAGCCGAGCAACTGCGCCGCTACGAGCAGCGCATGGCGCGGCTGCTGACCGCGTTCATTAGCTCCGGGCTGGTTTATCTCCTTGGCCCGGGCAGCTTTCTCGGTCTCTGGAACCTGTTTGCAATCAGCCAGCAGCACGCTCCCTTTGCCGTCACCGCCACCTGGCTGCAAGCTCACGGCCATGCTGAAGTCTACGGCTGGGTGGGCAGCTTCATTCTTGGCATCGGACTGCATTCGCTCACCCGCCGCCACCGCACGCGTGTGAACTTTGCCTGGGCCTGGACCTGCTGGGCGGTCTGGACTGGCGCCATCGGCATGCGCTGGTTCACCGGCGTCTACGACTGGCACTGGCGCCTTCTGTTGCCCGCGTCGGCCGCGCTCGAACTTTTCGCCTACGGCATTTTTCAGACCACTGTCCGCAAAGCCCACAAGCGCGTACCTGGCCAGCCGCGCGAGCCATTGCCCGGCTGGGTCATGCTGGTGCTCACTGGCGCACTTGGCTTTGGCCTGACGCTCGTTGTGAACCTCGCCGGCGCGATCCATCAGGCCGGATGGGGCGCCTCGGCCGCATTCCCACCCTGGTGGGATCGCCGCATGGTCGAGCTGATGACCTGGGCGTTTTTGGCGCCCTTCGTCTTTGGTTTTTCGACCCGCTGGCTGCCTGTCTTTGCCGGCCTGCGCCCGTCCAGAGATTGGGTTCCGCGCGCTCTGGCGCCGATTCTGGCTGCAGGCGCCATCGCCATGCTCGCCGGCTGGTGGCTACCGGGCGCATTCCTGTGGGCAGCGGCAGCCGCGATTGCGGTCACCGGATTACATATCTTCCGCCCGGCAATTGCCAAGGCAAAGACGCAAAATATCCATCCCACATTTCCCTGGTTTTTGCGTTTCGCTTACGGATGGCTGGTCGTATCCGCCGCTCTCGGCCTCTGGTCCGCCTTCTCGCCCGCCAACACCGGTCTGACCGGCGCTGGACGGCACGCGTTCACGGTCGGCTTCATCGCTACCATGGTTCTTACCATTGGCCAGCGCGTCCTTCCTGCCTTCGCGGGCATGAAGCTGCTCCACAGCCCCGCACTCATGTTCATTTCGTTGGCGTCGCTGGAAATCGGCTGCCTGCTGCGCGTCAGCGGCGAACTGCTGGCCTATCCCGGCTGGTGGCCCATCGCTTGGAGCTGGCTGCCGTTTTCCGCCGGCCTCGAAATCACCGCCTTCACGCTCTTCGCCTACAATCTCGCCCGCACCCTCGCCAGCCCGCCCGCCCACCTGCGCGCAGCAGCCTGACCCAGGTAAAGATGCTATTCTTTACTTCAAGGTAAGGAGTAGGCGATGCCGAAGGCCAAAATCAGCAGCAAGGGCCAGGTGACAATCCCGATCGAAGTGCGCAAATGGCTGGGTGTAAAGGCCGGGGACAAGGTCGAGTTCGCCCGCCGGCATGGCGAGATCGTAGTGCGTCCAGCACGGGAAAACAAAGAGGGCGTCTGGGCGAAGTACGCCGGCATTCTGGGCGACTTCCCAGGCGGCGAGGAGGAAATCAATGCTTGGATTCGCGAAATGCGTGACGAGGACTGAAGATGCGAACGGCTGTAGACACCAATGTGCTATCGCTGTACTGGTCGGGCAATGAGCGCTTTCGCGACATGCAATCGCTCCTCGTGCGCTGTGCAGCCGAAGGAGCCGTGATGATCTCTGGCATTGTCTACGCGGAACTGCTGGCTCATCCGCGCGCCGGCAGAGATCTGCTTTCCACGTTCCTCCAGGAAGCGGGAATCGCAATGGAACCGGAAACGGGCGCGGCGACGTGGGAGACGGCGGGGCGAGCGTACTCGGCATATTGCCGGCAGCGCCGGAGCTCAGGCGGAGGCGAATCTAAGCGCCTGCTTGCGGATTTCGTGATCGGGGCGCACGCGCAACTGCGCGCCGATCGCCTGGCGACACTCGACCAGGAGCGCTATCGCGCCTACTTTCCCGAGCTGGTGCTGATTCCGTAAGGAGCAGCCGCTTTTATAATAGAGACATGGCTACCGCTGACACTGCTGCTCCGCTCACCATTGATCTCGCTCATCTTCCGCCCTTCCACAACGATCCGTTCGCGGACTTCAGCAAGCCGGAGGTGCGCCAGGCCTACGAAAAAGGCTTGGCCGAGGCGCGCGCCGAGCTGGGACGCGAATACGACAACCGCATCGGTGACAAGCGGGTGAAGAGCGCCAAAAAGTTCAACTCCTACAACCCTTCGCGCAGCAGCGAAGTCGTGGGCGTCCATCAGGAAAATACGGTCGAAGCCGCGCACGAGGCGGTCGCCAATGCCGCGCTGACGTTCGAGTGTTGGCGGCTGACGAAACCGGAGAAGCGCGTCGAGATTCTGCTCAAGGCGGCCGAAATCATGCGCCGCCGCAAGCCCTACTACTCCGCCTGGCTGACGCTGGAGACGGGCAAAACCTTCCCCGAAGCCGATGCCGACCTGGGCGAATCCATCGACTTCCTCGAGTACTACGGCCGCCAGGCATTAAAGCTGTTCGGGCCGCAATCAATTCATCAGTTGCCCGGCGAAAAAGACGAGCTGGTATACATTCCGCTGGGCGTAGGCGCGGTGATTCCGCCCTGGAACTTCCCCATGGCCATCACCTGCGGCATGACCGCCGCGGCCATTGTTGCCGGCAACACCGTGGTGCTGAAACCGTCAAGCGATTCGCCGACGATTGCCGCCAAGCTGGTCGAAGCGCTGGCCGAAGCCGGCCTGCCTGGCGGTGTGGTCAACTTCCTAACCGGTGGTGGCGGCACGGTGGGCGACGCCCTGGTGACCGATCCACGTGTGCGCTTCATTTCTTTCACCGGGTCAAAAGCTGTCGGCCTGGAGATCAACCGCAAAGCCGCCAATACCAAGCCCGGCCAAAAATGGATTAAGCGCACAGTTCTCGAGATGGGTGGCAAAGACTCGATTCTTGTCGACGATGACAGCGACGTGAATGCCGCGGTCGAAGCCGTAGCCGTCTCAGCGTTCGGCTATCAGGGCCAGAAGTGCTCTGCCTGCTCGCGCGCCATTGTGCACGAAAAAATCTACGACCAGTTCGTCAACAAGCTAGCCGAGCGCACCAAAAAGATGAAAGTCGGCGACGCCGGCGACGCCGCCAACTATATGGGCCCGGTGATCAACGAACGCTCGCTCAAAAGCACGCTCAACTATATCGAGATCGGGAAAAAAGAAGGCCGCCTGGTCGCCGGCGGCAAGCGCACCGATGGTCCCGGCTATTTCATCGAGCCGACCGTTTTCGCCGACATTGCGCCCGACGCGCGCCTGGCGCAGGAAGAGATCTTTGCGCCCGTACTCGCGGTCATCAAGTGCAAGAGCTTCGACGACGGCCTGGCCATCGCCAACAATACCGAGTACGGCTTGACCGGCGCCGTCTTCACCAAAGACCCGAAAAAGCTGGAGAAGGCCGCCGCCGAGTTCCACGTCGGCAATCTCTATTTCAACCGCAAGTGCACCGGCGCCATGGTGGGCGCGCACCCCTTCGGCGGCTTCAACATGTCCGGCACCGACAGCAAGGCCGGCGGCCCCGATTACCTGCTGCTGTTCACGCAGGCGAAATCCATCGCCCACAAACTATAGTAGTTGGGCGCTGCGCCGCTTTAACCCGCAGAATGTCTGGACCACGGCATTCAGGCTTTCCATTCGACCGCAGTCTCTTGCGCAAAAGCTTCGTAGCGGCGGGGGGCGCGACCGAGCAGGGATGCAAATGCGGCTGTCTCGGTCGGGGTAGCTGTAAATCCACGTTCGGCGTAGCCTTGAAACATCACCCGCAGGTCAAACGCCGACCACGCCGGAACGAACGCAGCCAGTTGCTTTTCCCAGACGTCGAAATCGTGCCCGGCGTACTGCACTGGCTTGCCCAGCACGCGACTCCAGATTTCGGCTACGCCCGGACCGGTGAGTTGGTCGGCTACCAGACTGTAGGTCTTGCCGGCATGGCTGGTTCCAGTGATGATCCTTGCCGCTGCCTCCGCGATATCGCGAACGTCCACCGCGGCCATGCCGCCGAGGCCGATAGGGGACGGGTAAATACCGGCACCGGTCAGCGCATCTTTCAGCCGGGCGTCATTCTGATAAAAGTAGCCGGGCCGCAGGATGGTGAAGGGCATTCCAAACTCGCGCAGAGCCGCTTCGACGGCCAGCTTGGAAGCGAAATGGGGCACATCACGGAACTGATCGACTTTGAACACCGACAGATAGACGATCTGCGCCACGCCCAGCCGCCACGCCAGATTGTAGGCAATCAGTGCCTGGGTTAATTCGTCGGGAACCACCGCATTCAACAGAAAAAGCTTATGAACGCCCTGTAGCGCCCGTTCGAGCGCGGCCGGATCGAGCAAATCCCCCTGCATCCACTCGGAGCCTTCCGGCAAGGAATGTGCCGCCGGCGGCTTGCGGCTGAAGGCCCGCACCAGAATGCCGCGCTGGGTCAACTCCGTAATCAGTGCCCGCCCGATCTGCCCAGTGGCGCCGGTAACCAGAACCTTCATGACCGCCTCCTGTTTCTATAGTACGTATATACTTGCCGCATGATCGAGCGGGGCACGCGGCTGGGGCCTTACGAGGTAGAGTCGGCGCTGGGCGCAGGTGGCATGGGCGAGGTGTATCGTGCCCGTGACACGCGCCTGGACCGCACGGTCGCGCTTAAGGTCTTGTCTGCCAAACTCGATGCCACGCCCGAGCTGCGCGGACGCTTCGAGCGAGAAGCGCGCGCGATTGCCGCGCTGCAGCATCCGAACATCTGCGTGCTGCACGATCTGGGGCAGGAAGGCGCGATGGCATTTCTGGTGATGGAGTACCTGGAGGGTGAAACGCTTGCGGTGCGGCTGCGGCGCGGAGCACTACCGCTGACCGAAGTAATCGCCATTGGCGGGCAGATCGCCTCAGCGCTGGAGCGGGCGCACCGCGCCGGGATTATCCATCGCGACCTCAAACCGGCCAACGTCATGCTCACGCGTGGTGGCGCCAAGCTGCTCGACTTCGGCCTGGCGAAAGCCAATGTGACCTCGGGGTTCGCGCAGACGGCAATCGCATCGGATGCGCCCACGCTTTCGGCTATGACGCAAGCCGGCGTTGTAATGGGCACCGTTCCTTACATGGCGCCCGAGCAACTGGAAGGGCGTGAGGCCGACGCGCGCAGCGATATCTATGCCTTTGGCTGCGTACTCTACGAGATGACGACCGCCGAAGCCGCCTACAAGGGGACACACACCATTCAGCCGCCGGCGTTGCACCGGCTGGTGCAGGCGTGCCTGGCGAGGAATCCGGACGTGCGGGTGCAATCGGCCCACGATGCGGGGTTGATGCTGGCAGCGGCGGGCGAAGCCGCCGCGCCGGCGGCTGTTGCGGCCAGGCGGCGCTGGTTGTGGCCGGCCATCACCACCGCCGCAGTGATCGCGGCAGCAGCAGTTGCATGGCATCTGCGTCCGGCTGCGCCGGCAGCACAAATCAGCGCCGAGATCGCGCCACCGCCCGGCACGCATTTTGCATTTCAGGGCGTACATCCAGGTCCGCCTGTAATTTCGCCGGACGGGCGCCGAGTCGTGTTTCTCGCCAGCAGCGGCAATCACACCTCCCTTTGGTTGCGGTCGCTCGATAGTCCCGTGGCGCGCGAGTTGCCCGGCACCGTCGGCGCAGACCTGCCCTTCTGGTCGCCCGACAGCCGCGAGATCGGGTTTGTGCAAAGCGCCACCGAAGTCGGTGTGGTCGACACCGGTGCACTCATGGTGCTCGACCTAGCGGGCGGAGCGCCGCGCGAGCTGGCGCCCGTAGGCACATTTCGCGGTGGGACCTGGGCGGCGGATGGCACTATCCTCTATGCTCCGGATTCGAGCGGTGGTCTGATGCGGATTCGTGCTTCCGGCGGCACGCCACAACCGGTGCTCAAGGGTACCGCCAATATTGATTCCCACCGCTTTCCTTACTTTTTACCCGACGGCAAGCATTTTCTGTACATGACCGTCAGCCATGCGGACCCGACGCGCGACATGATTTACGAGGCTTCGCTTGACGGCAGCATGAACCGGCCCCTGATCGCCTCACAGACCCCGGGCATTTATGCCGACGGGGCTCTGCTGTATTCAGATCGGGGAACGCTGCTTGCCGCGCGGCTCGACCAGGCGAGCGGAACCCTCAGCGGCTCGCCGCGGCCGGTCGTGACCGGGATTTACGATGATGTCGAGAGCTGGAGACCGGGCTATTCGGTTTCACGCACGGGTCTATTGGTGTACGCCTCCGGATCGGCGGGCCCGCAGCGTTTGGCGTGGACCAACCGCAGCGGTGTGTTGGGGCCATTGCTGCCGGGCTACAGCGGCGAAGCCGTGCAGGCTTCGGTAGCTCCCGATGGTGCGCACTTCGCGCTCGCCGTCGACAACGGCATTCAGGATATCTGGACGCAAAGCAGCACGGGCGGTACGCCGACACGACTGACGTTTGGAGGACCACTGATTCACTCCTCTCCGGTTTGGTCGCCTGATGGACGCTGGATCGCCTATTCGGATCGGGCCACGGCATGGCGGATCGCCGCGACCGGCGGAGCACGTCAGCGCATCGGCGCGGGGCCATCGGGAACTACATTTTTCGAACCTGCAGGGTGGTCAGCCGATGGCAAAGAGCTATTGTGCATGCTGGTGAACGAGCGCGGCCTCAACTCGATGGCGGGGCTGAACGTCGCCGGCGGTGCGCTGCGTCCCATCGCCGCGACACCGGGAATGAATATCGCCGAACTGGAACTGTCGCCCGATAGCCGCTGGGTAGGTTATCTCGCGGGTCCACCGGGGCAACCGGAAAACGTCTACTTGGTACCGTTTCGAGGAGGCTCGGGGTCGGTGTGGCAAGTCACCACCGCTGGCGCCTCACGGTTCTTCTGGGTCAAGGGCGGGCGCGAGCTGGACGTGATCGATGAGACTGGGCAACTGCTGGCCATACCCGTAACCGTGAACGGAGATGCCCCAGTGCCGGGTACTCCCCAAGTGGTGGCAACGAATTTTCCAGAAGCGATTGCCGCGGCGCCCGACGGCCAGGGCTTCCTCGCCGTCACATATCCCGACGATCACCAATCCCTGTGCGTGCTCAGCGACTGGCCGCGCACCCTGCACTAACGGCCAACGGTCGCTTTCTTGGCAGGGCGAGAGGCCGATTCCAGCCCAATGGTGTCGGCGAGCTTGCGCTCCACGCGGCTGACGCGCTCGAGCTGGCCTTTCGCCGGAAAGCGCTCGTAAAAGCCCTCGCTGCGGAAGTCGCGGACCAGATCACTCCAGGGCCGCAGCCGTGCCGTCCAACGGGCGAGACGGTCGCCCGCGCCTAGACCCTCGACGCGATCGTCAATCGCCAGGTCATTGCAGACGCGCAGCATGGCCTTGAGCGTGACCGGCTTGGTCACCTCATAACGCTCATTGCCCCAGGCATCGCCCCAGGCCGCGCGCGCCGCCTGCAGGTAGTCGCGTACCAGGTCGTAGGCGCGGTCGGCGGCGTTGCGCGCCGTCACATCCCATTCGTCGTCGCGCGTCCACCGGTGCAGCTCGTTAAACAGCTCCGCCTGCAAAATCCATTTCACCTGCTTGCTGCGTCCGCCGAGCCGGTTGATGCGATAGCGCAACGGGCTGTCGGGCTGCGAATACAGCCGCTCGGCGACGTGCGCGGCAAAGCGCTGCTCGTGCGTGGTCCACGAGACGCGCTCGTACAAATCCACCATGTGGCTCTTATTGATGCGCGTCGCTGTCGAGTTGATGGTCACGAACATTTCAACCGCGAAATCCTCGCTGCGGCCATCGAAAATCACGCAGGGCACGCGCAGGCCGACCGCCTCATGGGGATGGCGTTTGCAGTAGAAGTGCAGCGCCGCCAGGCGATGCTGGCCATCAATGATCAGAAACTTCTCGTGCGGCTCGGTCAGCTCGCCCGCGCTTTCGATACCCCGGCCGAGCGGCGTGAAACGCAGGTTCTCTTTCGTGAACAGCAGAATCGTGCCGGGAATCGGCGGCTGACTCTCCGCGGTCTCGTAGAAGTTGATGATCTGCTTGACCTTGGTGCGCTTCATTTCACGTTGAAACGACTCGTCCTTCTTCTCGACCCCGGCGATGAAGCGCGCAACCTCATCGGTGTCGTCGGGTGTGGCGTCGGCAGCCAGCGTTTCGCCTTGCTCGCCATAAAAGCGGCTGCTGAAACGCACCCGCGCCAGCAGGTCTTCGGCGCGGTAGGCGATGAAGTAAAAGGCGCTTCCTTTTTGCTCAATTCGAGTGGCAAACATGGGCTAATCCTAGCACTACATGCCCTTTAAGGGTGCCACGGCAATGGCCATTAAGCCAAGTATAAAGAGGACGAACATCAATGCAAGCAGGCGGCCGACGTGCCGGTCGCCGCCCCGGAACTCCTTCCAGATCAACACGCCCCAGAGCGCCGAAATCAGGGCGTTGCCGCCTCCCATGGCATACGCAGTCGCCGGACCTACAAACGACGTCGAGGCGGCGATATAGCTGGCCATGGTCCCGATCCCCCAGACCACCCCGCCAATGACGCCCCAAACATGGGCCGGCCACGCGCCACGGGCGTAGTCCGCCCAGGTGACCGGCGCACCGTGGATGGGCCGCCGCATGAACCAGCCGTTGAAGAAGAAATTTGAGGCCAGCGCCCCCAGGACGAAGACGAACAGGACCGCATACGGCCCCAGCGCCCCCGGCCCCTGCATGGCTTTTGCGGCAAATGGATAGTACAAACCGAGCACCACGCCGCACGCGAGGCTGAGCGTCATTCCCTTGCTGCCGGTTCCATGGTCGTGCCCGCGCAGATGTTCCAGGCCGCGGTAGGCGAGCGCCACGCTGGCCATGGCGCCGCAAACCAGCGCGATGCCGCCGAAAAGCCATAGCGGACTACCAGCCGGCCGGATCAGGTAGTTCAGGACGCCGCCAATCACCAAGCCCAAGCCGGAGCTGACCGGAAACGCCAGCGCCATCCCAGCGATGGAAATGGCGGCCACCAGCAGCAGGTTCCCCAGGTTCCAGATGATGCCGCCCACGAACGCCCACGCCAGCGCCCGCGGGCTGGCTTGCGCCAGCGAGGACAGGTTCCCCAAGGCAAGGCCGAAGACAACCGCGGCCACAACAATGCCCCAGGTGTAGTCCCAGTAAAAAAGCTCAAAGCGCCAGCGCGCCAGCTTCTGGGTGTTATCCCAACTCCCCCACGCCACCATGCTGACGAGCATGAGGCCCAGGGCGGCAACGTAAGTGGTCGGCTGCCACACGCCCTAGTGTAGACGCTCCGGATTGCTCCTCCGAGCGCAGCCGGGGCATTGGGTCCCCGGCGCAGCGGTCCAACGGACGGAAAGAGCGGGCCGCGCGGCGCAGCCGCGCTGGGCGCCCGCGTTCAAGCGATGCCACGCCAGCTTCTGGGTGTTATCCCAACTCCCCCAGGCCACCATGCTGACGAGCATGAGGCCCAGGGCGGCCGCGTAAGTGGTCGGCTGCCACACGCCCTAGTGTAGACGCTCCGGATTGCTGCTCCGAGCGGAGCCGGGGCATTGGGTCCCCGGCGCAGCGGTCCATCGGACGGAAAGAGCGGGCCGCGCGGCGCAGCCGCGCTGGGTGCCCGCGTTCGAGCGATGCCGTGCCAGCTTCTGGGTGTTATCCCAACTCCCCCAGGCCACCATGCTGAGCAGCATGAGGCCGAGGGCCACCACGTAAGTCGTGGGTTGCCACATGCCCTATTGCAGACGCTCCAGCAGGTGATCGCCCACTCGTAGAGCATTGGCGACGATGGTCAGAGCTGGATTCACCGCGGCGATCGAGACAAAGAAGCTGGCGTCCACGACGTAGAGATTATCCAGCTGATGCGCTTTGCAGTTGAGATCGAGCGCCGAGGTCTTGGGGTCGCGGCCGAAGCGTACCGTGCCCGCCTGATGCGCCGTGCCCCCGATAGGGATCTCCTTGTCCAGATAGAGCCGGCGCGGCATGAGGTGATCGTGCAGACCGAGCTTGTGCAGACTTTCGTGCAGCTTGCCGCGCAGCCGCTTGTGGGCTTCTAGATTGTTTTCATGTACCGTCAGGCGGATTTGGCCGTTGCGTTCCAGCGTTACGCAGTTTTCCGGCCGCGGCAGATCTTCCGATTGCAGCCAGAAATCGATCGAGTGCTCAGCCATATAGTCGAGCGTGAACTCGGGTTTCACTAAGGCCCACGAAGGCGCCTCGCCGCGCAGCATTTCACCATCCGACTTGCCCAGCATCTGAATTTGCCCCAGCGGATAGTCCCAATCGTCAGCCTGGAAATAAAAATCGTTGATCCCAAGCGTCTTTTGAAAAATGGTCGGATTGGGCTCATGCGACAGCGCCATGTAGGCAGCGCAGTTGTGCCGCATATAATGCCGGCCGACCACGCCGGAGCCGTTGGCGAGTCCTTGCGGATGTTTGTCGCTCGCCGAGCGCAACAGCAGCGCGGCAGAGTTGATCGCGCCACAGGCAACGACCACAATATCGGCCGAATACTCCTCCACCGCACCTTCCCGCTGCACCACAACCTTGCTGACCCTGTGCCCATCCGCGCTGGTTTCCAGCCGCTCGACATACGCACCCGTCAGCAGCGTTACGTTCGGGTGCTCCAGCGCCGGCGCCACGCATAAAACTTCCGCATCGGCCTTGCCGCGGACCAGGCAAGGAAAACCGTCGAAGGCGGGACAGCGCACGCAGGCACTGTTGTAGACTGGCTGGCCGCTGGCGTCCTGATCGAGCAGAATGCCGAGCGGCAGCGGGAACGGATGCAGACCCGCGCGGGTGAGGTCATCGCATAGTTTCTGAATGCGCGGCTCATGCTTGACCGGCGGATGCGGATAGGGCGCGCTCGCGCGTCCTTCGATGGGGTCAATGCCGTGCTGCCCATGGACATGGAACAACTGCTCGGCGCGGGTGTAATACGGCTCAAAGTCCTCGTAGTCGAGCGGCCAGGCCGGTGAAATCCCGTCGTGATGCCGCACTTCGCCGAAGTCCTGCGGCCGGAAGCGGAACAGCGCGGCGCCGTAAACTTTGGTGTTGCCGCCAACGTAGTACTGAATGCCGGGGTGAAACACATTGCCATCTTTGTCGAGCCACTCTTCCGAAGCGCGATAGCGAGCATCGACGAAGACGGCCTTGGCGTCCCAGTTCTCCTTTTCGCGCTTTAAAAACCCGCCGCGTTCCAGCAGCAAAATGCGCTTGCCGCTCGCAGCCAGCCGATAGGTCAGCGCACCGCCGCCCGCCCCGCTGCCGATTACGATCACATCAAAATGGTCCATGCGCTCAGCCTAGCGCGTTTATGTAACCGTCAAAGAGATAACCGCGTCTCACCATTCCAATGGCCAAGGTGTGTCCGCAGCTCAGCCGCCGCGCATTCAGCAGTTTGGCGTGTGTTTGCGTGCTGCTGGTGCTGGCTATCACGTTTCACCAGGCCATTCACGGCGCTGAAGATCCGGGTCTCCGTCGCTCTGGCGTCCGGTGAGGTGATACCCGGCGCCAGCGTCGAAATTGAAAACCCCAAATCCGGCTTTCACGCGACGCTTTCCTGTCTGCTGGAGCGCGACATTATGGATGGCCGGCGCAATCTGAGTTTCAGTCAATGGAATCAGTCCCAACTTCACGCCAAGGATGTAGCCCGTGAAGTCGCGTGCGGTAATATGCCGTTGTGGTTCTACCTGCCAATGCATCCGCCAGCAAGGCTGAGCATGGTGGAAAAACAGGAGTTGATTGTGGGCGCGGCAGCCTCTTTCGGCCCGCAAGCGGTATCCCGCACGAGACACTAGGGGGCGGTTCCCAGAAAGATTGGGGCCAGGATTGGAGGCAGAACTTGGCTTCATAAGCGCACTTGAACCCATTCTCATCCGCACCTTGCGCCCTGACTGTTCCTGCGAACACCCTAAACTTGCAGGCTGAATCTGCCGACGAAAAAGAGTGGCGGTGGGGCAGAATCCGCGAACGCAGAACTACGGATTGAGCGTATGAGATCACTATTACGGCTATTGCGAACGAAAAGAAAGCCGCGCACACCCCTGGAGCGCAATCGGATCTACGAGCAACTACTGCGCGCCGCGGCGCCGGACGAAAACGAGCGCAAGCGGACGGCGAGCCCTGAGGCTGGCGGGTGAATTTCGCGGTGAGCGCGTCGCGCTTGCTCGGGTAGAGCACGGCGAATATAACGGGCGAGCGTGCGGACGCCGCGGGGCGACGGCGGTGCGCAGCCGCGGGCGTTTCCGGCGGGTGGTGCGGCACGAGGACTGGGGGCTGCGACACTGCTGGCTGGAGGTGCAGGCATGGAAGCTGCACTGCCGCACCTGCGGCCGGCAGCCGCGGCTTTCACAACTAAATGGAACTTGTCAGCCGTCAGGCGTACGGCTTCCGCAACTTCGAAAACTACCGGATGCGCGTCAAGGTACTATGTGATTGAACCGCTCCGGGGTCCCACCTTCCCCGTTGTTGGCGTAGAGCCAACTGGTTCAACTGAGGGAGTTGGTAGCGCCAGTGGGATTCGAACCCACGGTCTTCGCCTTGAGAGGGCGACGTCCTAACCGCTAGACGATGGCGCCACGCGACAGACTCCACTGTAGCATGCTGGTGCGCGCGATCAGAAGGCCCGGCGGCTTTCGCAGTCGGCCCAGGCGTTGCACGCGGCGCTCCAAGCGGCGGCCTGCTGGCCGCAACAGGCGTAATGTGCCATCACCAGCGGCAACCAAATGTCGCGCCACGGCGGCAGCGGGCGAGCACTCTGCGCCGCGACAGCCGCTGCAGGCGGAGCAGATGCCGCCAGTACCAGGCCTCACCCGCAGGACTGTGCGGCACCAGAAAATTGCCAATGCGGCGGTAGCGGCCCGGACGGGGGGCAGGCGCGAAATCAGAGATGGCAGCGTAACCCGCGGCCGGAGCTCTCGCTATGCCCACAGCGGCGCCCGCCAGAGCTCCAGGGCTTGTCCCAGGCCGCGCCGCAGCGCATTCTGGTAGACCGCAGCGGCGAGAGCCACATCGTCGAGACCCATGCCGATATGGCAAAAGTGAATGCGCTCGCCGGCGCGCTCGCGCCCGGGCCGTGTACCCGTGAGCAGTTGCGCCAGGCTGGCATGGATGCGGTCATCGGAAAGCAGGCCGGCGGCGTGCATGCGTGCCGGAGTGGACAGACCGCGATGCTTCACCGTGTCCCAGTCGTCGCAGACAATCTTGTCGCAGGCGGCGATCAACTCGTAGCTGCACTCATGGCCGGCGATTTGCACGGTCAGAGCACCCGGCCGGACGTCCTCGGCGAAGAGGACGGGCGTATCGGCGGTGGTAGCGGTCACGAGGATGTCGGCAACGGCGAGATCGGCGCGGCCGCCTACGCGCACCGGAATCGGCCAGATGCGCCGGCAATCGGCCACGCAAGCCGAGGCGGCCTCGGGCCGGCGTGCCACGATCGCAATGTCCTCCAGCATCGGGCAGGCGGTCGCCAGGCCCAGCGCCTGCGTGCGCGCCTGGACGCCGGCACCGATGATAGCGGCGCGGCGCACCTCGGGCGGGGCCAAATATTGCACCCCCAGGCCGGTCACGGCGCCGGTGCGCATGGCACTGAGCAGAGTGGCGTCCATGACCGCCAGCGGCAAACCGGATTCGGGTGAATTCAGGATCATGAGGCCGCTGGCGCGTGGTAAACCGTGACGGCGGTTGGGCGGAAAACTGGCCATCCACTTCATTCCCAACCAGCGTACGGGGTCGCCCAGCGCGGCACACAAACCGTTGATGCGCCACTGCCTCTCACATGCGCTGCTGTCGGCCGCGCGGAGCACCAGCTTGTGAGGCTGGCGCACCCGTCCTTTCTCCCATTCCACCATGACGGCAGCCACCGCGCTCATCGCCTGCCGCATGTCCAACACTCCGGCTGCGCACATGGCTTCCTGATCCAGGTAGAGCCACTCGGCGCGGGCCTCCGCGACCGGTGCAGGTGCAGGCCCGACCATCGAACCAGGAGCACTCATAAACCCTCCAGATCCTTTCGGCGGCAGAGGCATGAGCCAATGTGCGCGGAGCAGGATCTCACGATCATGGCAGTGCTGGATGCGCCGTCCAACTACTCTGGTTGTCCACCGCGGCGGCCGGTTGCGGATGACGCGCGACAGCCAAACAAGCCCAGGCGTGGCCGCCGGGGTCCACCGCGCTGCATGAGGGACCAAACTGCTCGACGCGAACTTCGGCCCAACCGGAGCGCATCAGCAGTTCCTGCCATTGCTGCGCACTGCGCAATTGTACTGGCACCGCAATCTGTTTTTGCCAGTGGCGCGCGTGGGGATTGCCCCGGTAAAGAAACATCAGCAGGTACAACCAGCCACCGGGCGCCAGGATGCGGCGGACTTCACTTAGAGCAGCCCGGGAATCGGGCAGGTAATAGAAGCTCTCGACGCTCAGGACATGGGTGAAACATGCGTCGGGAAAGGGCATGCGCGCCGCAGAGGCGCACAGCAAACGAGCCGGGCCGTGATGGTTGGCGGTGCGCAGCATGGCATCACTGATATCGAGGCCGACGGCCAGACCGTACGCTCCCAGGCGCCCGGCGGCGAGTTGGGCCGCCCAGCCTGAGCCACAACCTAAATCGAGCACGCGGTCACCGGGCCGCAGTTGCATGCGCTCGAGCACGCGCTCGGCATAGGCACGATGCTCGTGTTCCATGCGGACAGCATCGCCGCGCTCGGCCCAGTGATTGAACTCCTCGCGCACGGAGTGCCGCCGGTGCTGGGCGTGGCGACGGTGCTGGCGCCACTGCCTCGAGACGTGATGCAGTAGCGGCGCCGGATCCGGCCAGGACCAGTAGGCCGACTCATGCCGGAAGGACTGAAATTGCAGGGCATCGAGCAGCCAGGCAGCGGCGCTCCAGGCGCCGCACCGATAGAGGTGGCGGCAGGTGCGGAAGTCATCGTCTTCAATACGCCAACGCCGTGGCAGAGCCCGCAGGGGGCGCACTTGGGGCAGTGGCAAACCCGCCGCTTCGTTATAGGTGAGCCAACCCAGATCGACGTGCTGGGGGTCATCCCCCACGAAAGTCCGATAGTTCTGCCCCAGGCGCGGGTTCACGTCGAGCAACTTGTAGACTTTTTCCCGCTCCGACCATTTCAAACCGATGTCGATGGGACCGATGTAGCGGAGCTGCTGCAGCCAAGCCGTCAGTGGCTCAGCCAGCCCCGGCATGGCACAGGCCTCACTGGCACAGGCGGTGCCAAAGGCTTCCGGATATTGGCGCAGCTTGCGACCCGTAAACACCGCAATGGGCTCACTGCGGGCATCAAAGTAGGCGTTATAGAGGGCCACGCGGTCGGCCCCGCCCGCCAAGAACTCTTGCAACATAAGCCGGTCATCGCAGGCAGATAGCGCTGCAAATGCACGCAGGAGCTGCTCGCGATTCGCCACCCTCACCTTACCCGCCAGACGGCTTACGGCGGACTGGCCGACCTTGCCGTAAGCCGATTTCAGCAGACACGGAAAGCCCAATTCTGTCGCCGCGGAATCCAGGTCGGCTCGCGAGCGTAGCGGGATGCTGCGCGGCACCGGCACGCCAGAGCGCGCTGCGGCCTCATGCAGACAGCGCTTGTCGAGTAGCATCTCCAGTGTCGCGGCGTCCGGGAGCAGGAAGCGAAAGTGCGGCATCAGCCGCTCGCGCTGGCGCGAAATCAGCAGCAGAGAGTCATCGCTGGTCGGGACCAAAACCGGCCGATTCCCCATCGTCTGCGCCACCTGAATCAACTGATCGGCCCAACCCGCGTCCTCGCCGCCAGAGCCTGTAAACCGCCAACGGGCAAAGCGGGAGTGCATGGCCACGGGTGCATCAGGGCCTGTGGCCGGCGCCACATCCCAGAGGCCCACCGCAAGGCCGGCGCGGCCAAGACGGCGGGTCAGGGCAAGAGCTGCAATTTGAGCGCAAAGGATCAGCGCGGGCGGACGGCCAGGGTCGCTCACCGGCATGGGAAAGCTAGATGCCGGTTCAGCTACTCTGGTTGGCGGCTGACGCCACCTCCGGCCGAAGGGGCCGGACCATAGTTCTGACTGAGATAGTCGAGGATGCGGGCAAGTTCGGCGGGCGAGGCGAACATGCCGTTGCCTTTCATTTCCGTAATCGTCGCCTGCCACTGCTTGCGCGTCTGGCGCAGGCGGACCACTCGGGCGAGGGTGTGGCAGCCACCGCAGACCTGGACGACATCGGCTTTACCGGGAGCCTCGGGCATTTTCACGGCATCGGGATCGGGCGGATTGGCGGCATTGGCCGCGGCGGCCGCCGGAGCTGGCACCGGTGGCGCCGGCGTGACGGTCCGATGCGCACACGCCGTCGTGGCGACCACTGCCGCCAGGAAAAGTAGAAGGCGCAATCTGCCCACAAGCCTCGTCATTTTTTCAGTGTCTCATGGCAACTGTGCAGCCCGCGCTGGGGCGAGGTCTAGCGCATGGCGCGGATCGCGTAGTGGCAGGTTCTACTTATGGTTTACGGGCCATAGCGAGGCAGGCGTAGGCATGCTCGTCGGGCTCTTTGTCGGCTGGATCGGGGCGGAATTCTTCAATGCGGGCATCGGCCCAGCCGGCATCGGCCAGCAGGGCGCGCCATTCTTCGGTACTTTTGTACTGCACCGGCACGGCCAGTTGCTGGATCCAGCTTTTGGCGTTGGGATTGCCGGTGTACAGGCACATCAGCAGAAACAGGCCGCCGCCGGGCACGAGCACGCGCTTGAGTTCGTCGAGCACCGCACGCGGGTCGGGGTAGTAGTAGAAGCTCTCAACGCTGAAGACGGAGCGAAAGAAATTGTTCGACCAGGGAATGTGATCGGCGGGCGAGGCGACGAAGCGGGTATTGTGGAGGGGCGATTCGGCATCTGCGGCCTGGGCGATCATGGCGTCGCTGACGTCGACGCCCACCGCCAGGCCCTGCGGACCCACGCGTTCGGCGGCGAGGCGCGTCGCCCAGCCGGAACCGCAGCCCAGGTCGAGGACGCGGTCGCCCGGGGCAAAGCCGATGCGCGCAAACATGCGCTCGGTGATGGCACGATGATGCCGCGCCATGGAGGCGCCCTTGCCGTGCGCCGCCCAATCGTTGAACTCAGTACGGAGCTTTTGCTCCTCGGGCGTCAGCGCTTCGCTCATCGCTTGCCCACCGGTTCCGGTTCGCTATTGGCAACGTAGTCGTCGACGACACCATGCGCCATGGAGCAGTGCTGCGGGCCGCACATGGAGCAGAAGTGGGCATCCTTATAACCCGATTGCGGCAGCGTCTCGTCGTGCATGGCTTCGGCGGTGGGCGGATCCAGCGAGAGCGCAAACTGCTCGCGCCAGTTGAAGCTCTTGCGGGCGCGCGAAAGGGCGTCATCGCGGTCGCGCGCGCCGGGCCGATGGCGGGCGATGTCGGCAGCGTGGGCGGCGATGCGGTAGGCCATCAGGCCTTGTTTCACATCCTCCGCATTGGGCAGGCCGAGATGTTCCTTGGGCGTGACGTAGCAGAGCATGGCGGCGCCATGCCAGCCGATCATGGCGGCGCCGATGGCGCTGGTGATGTGGTCGTAGCCGGGCGCGAAGTCCGTGACCAGCGGGCCGAGGGTGTAGAAGGGCGCGCCGTGACAGAGGGCCACTTCTTTTTCGACCTGCATCTGGATTTGGTCCATCGGGATGTGTCCCGGTCCCTCGATCATGACCTGGCACTCGTGCTCCCAGGCGCGGCGGGTGAGCTCGCCCAGGGTTTTGAGTTCGGCAAACTGGGCGGCATCGCTGGCGTCGTGCAGTGAGCCCGGGCGCAGGCTGTCGCCGAGCGAAAACGACACGTCGTATTTGCGGAAGATTTTGCAGATGGCGTCGAAGTGGTCGTAGAGCGGGTTTTCCTTGCCGTTGGCAACCATCCATTCCGCCAGGATGGCGCCGCCGCGGCTGACGATGCCGGTGATGCGCTCTTTGGTGAGCGGGAGATAGTCACGCAGGATGCCGGCGTGGATGGTCATGTAATCGACGCCCTGCTCGGCCTGGCTCTCGATGGTCTCCAGCAGCAGCTCCGGCGTGAGATCGCGAATTTGGCGCACCTTGGTCAACGCCTCATAGACGGGCACGGTGCCGATCGGCACCGGCGAACTGCGTAGAATCGCCTCGCGGATGGCGGGAATGTCGCCGCCGGTGGACAGATCCATGACCGTATCCGCACCGTAATGCACGGCGACGTGCAGCTTTTCCAGCTCGGCTTCCCGTGCGCTGGTCACCGAGGAGTTGCCGATGTTGGCGTTGATCTTGCAGCGTGAAGCCACGCCAATCGCCATGGGCTCCAGCTCGGGATGGCGGATGTTGGCGGGGATGATCATCCGGCCCGCCGCGACTTCATCGCGGATGAGCGTGGCGGGCAGGATTTCGCGCCGCGCGACGAAGTCCATTTCTTCCGTCACGACGCCCTGACGGGCGAAGTGCAGTTGGGTCATGGCATCGGAACCCGCCGTGCACTGGCGGGCGTGACGCTCGGCAATCCATGGTGAACGGAGCATGAAGGCCATCCTCTTACTGGAATTATGGCATGCAGTAGAGCAGGCGCCCGACTCCAACACTCGGCTTACCCCTGGGCAGCCATGCCCGAAGCAACACTTCGGGCATGGCTGCGGGCACTCAGGCACAGGAGCCCAGGTTCCTTTGCGAGTTTGTGGACCTCGAAACCCTGCGGGCCATCTTTGCTTTCGAGCGATTTGCCTTCGAGCTTGACGCGTTCGCCGGCCTCAAGCCGCTGGTGTCGCCGCTAAGCGCCAAGATCCTATGATCGCTGGTGGTGAGCATCTGTCCGGCGCCGGTAGAGGCAACGCAGCCGCTGACCGGGTCGCTGTGATGCCGCAGCCACGGAAACGAAAGCGCCAGAGCAACAAAAGGGACCGCAGCGGCGGCTTCGCAAGCTGACGTAACCGAAGGCACAGGTGCCGCGTCTCAAGCGGAATGCAAGGCCTCCGGCATTCGGTATTTTTGCTGGCTCTGGCGGTCGGACTGGGATCGGTCCCCGCCGGGGCGCAGGCGGTGAGCATTCCCGCGGGCAGCTATCAACTGCTCGCCTCGCGCTCGCAACTGGGAATTCTGCTGCGCAAGGCAGGATGGCTGGGCGCCTTTGCTGACAACCACGTAGTCCACACCGGCGTGATGCGGGGCTCGGCCACGGGTGAGGCCGGAAGCTGGCACGGCATAGTGACAGCGCCCACGGCAGAACTGCAGGTGGTGGACCCCAACCGCTCGACTCAACAGCGGCACGAAATCTGGGTGACCATGGAGGGTCCGGATCAACTCGACGCCGAACAGTTTCCCGAAATCGTCTGGCGGCTCAATGGACTGGAGCTGACGGCAGCCGCCCCGGGCGTCTTGCTGCATGGCACGTTCAGCATCCATGGGGTGACGCGCACGGTCGCCTGGCCAACACACGTAGCGGTCGAGAATGGAGTGGTTCACGTCTGGGGTTCGGCGCAATTGCTGCTGACCGATTACGGAATTCAGCCCATTCACCGGGCGCTGGGCGCTATTAAAGTCAAGAACCAATTTGAGTTGCGCTGGGACACGTATTGGCAGCGAAGTTGAAGACCGGCGCGGTCCCCGCGCGGCGCGGTATGATGGCGGCATGGCTGGAGCCGCCTCGACCCTGTATCCGCCCCCGCAGGGGTTTTCTGTCAATGCGCATGTAAAAACCAGCGCCGCCTATGATGAACTACGGCACGCGGCGCTGGCCGATCCGGAAGCATTCTGGAGTGCCCGCGCACGAGCAAGCCTGCATTGGTTTACGCCCTTCACCAAAGTGCTGCAGTGGAAGGCACCGTTTGCGCAATGGTTTGTGGGCGGTGAAACCAATGCCAGCTTCAACTGCCTCGACCGGCATTTGACCGGACCGCGGCGCAACAAGGCTGCGCTGATCTGGGAGGGCGAAAACGGCGAGCAGCAGATCCTCACCTATAACGAGCTGCACCGGCGGGTGTGCCAATTCGCGCGCGCGCTGGCAGATCTGGGATACAAGAAAGGCGACCGGGCCATCATTTATCTGCCCATGATTCCCGAAGCGGCGGTGGCCATGCTGGGCTGCGCGCGCCTGGGCATCATTCATTCCGTGGTGTTTGCCGGGTTTTCAAGCGAGGCGCTGCGGACGCGCATGGATGACCTGGAAGCGCAGCTTGTCATCACCGCCGACGGCGGGCGGCGGCGCGGGCGCGAAGTACCGCTCAAGAAGAATGTGGATGCGGCGCTGGAGCATTGCCCCGGCGTGAAGCACTCGATTGTGTTCCGGCACACCGGCAGCCCCATCACCATGAATCCGGCGCGCGACCTGGAATGGAGCGAACTCATCGCCAAAGCGCCGGCACAGTGTGAGGCTGTGCCAGTGGATAGCGAGCATCCGCTGTATGTGCTTTATACCAGCGGCACCACTGGCAAACCCAAAGGGGTGGTGCATTCGACCGCGGGCTATCTGGTTGAGGCGCAGGCCACGATGGAGTGGGTTTTCGACCTGCACGAGGAGGACACCTACTGGTGTACGGCCGATATCGGCTGGGTGACGGGCCACAGCTACATCATTTATGGGCCGCTCGCCGCCGGCGCGACGACGCTGATGTATGAGGGCGCACCGGATTACCCGGCGCCGGACCGCTTTTGGGAGATCATCGCCAAGTACCGCGTCAATCTTTTCTATACCTCGCCGACGGCGATCCGCAGCTTTATTCGCGCCGGGGATGCTTTGCCGGCAAAGCACGACCTGTCAAGTCTGCGGCTGCTCGGCTCGGTGGGCGAGCCGATCCAGCCGGCCGCGTGGGAGTGGTATCACCGCGTAATCGGCCACGGCCGCTGTCCGATTGTGGACACCTGGTGGCAGACGGAAACCGGCGGCATTCTGATTTCGCCGGTTCCGGGGGCGGTCGCCACCAAGCCCGGATCGGCGACGCTGCCGCTGCCGGGCATCGACGCCGACGTGGTCAATCTGCGAGGCGAGCGCGTTGCCGAAAATCAGCAAGGGTATCTGATCATCCGCAAGCCGTGGCCTTCGATGCTGCGCGGCCTATACCGCGACCCGGAACGCTACCAGGAGGCATACTGGTCGCGCTACCCCGGCCTGTACTTCACCGGCGATGCGGCACGGCGCGATGCCGACGGCTATTTCTGGGTGCTGGGGCGCGTTGATGACGTCATTAACGTCAGCGGGCATCGCATGAGCACCATGGAAGTGGAATCGGTGATGGTGCAGCATCCGGCGGTGGCTGAGGCCGCGGCGGTCGGCCGGCCGGATGAGATCAAAGGCCAGGCGCTGGTCGTATTTGCCACGATCAAGGGCAGCAGCCAAGCCGATACCAAGCTGGCGGAGGAGCTGCGCGCGTGGGTGGCGACCGAGATTGGGGCCTTTGCGCGGCCGGAAGAGGTGCGGCTGGTCGAGGGACTGCCCAAGACCCGCAGCGGCAAGATTATGCGACGGCTGCTGCGCGAGTTGGTGACCACGCACAAGATTGAAGGCGACACGACGACGATTGAAGATTATTCCGTGCTGCTAAAACTAAGCGCTTCCGGCAAAGACGAGGACGAAATCCTCAAGGACCGAAGCAGCTAAGCGCCTCAACATTTTTTATTGCGGGCTGTCGATTGGGCCCGCTTCGACCGTCGTCCCCAGAAGACCTGCCCGAAACAGGAGATGCGATGCGCTATATGCTACTGGTTTATTCGCGGGAAACCCAGATGCAAAGCCTGCCGCCGGAGGAAAAGCAGCAGATTCGCGCGGCGCACTGGGCGGTGATGAACGCGGCGGCCGAAGGCGGCGTTTTCCATGGCGCCGAGCCGCTCGCATCCACGCTCACAGCCACAACGGTGCGGACGCGGGCGGGCAAGGCGTTCGTCACCGACGGGCCGTTTGCGGAAACCAAAGAACAGCTCGCGGGCTACTACATTCTGGACTGTGCCAGCCGGGAGGAAGCCATCGCCTGGGCAAAGCAAATCCCGACCGCATGCAAGGGCGGCGAAGGCTGCATCGAGATCCGGCCGCTGATCCCCAGCCCCCAGCCCGGCACGCCAGAATTTCTGGAGAGCGGCCGTCGAATTGGTCCGCCTCGCGCGTCGTAGGCGCAGGAGGAAACAAACCATGGAGTACTTACTGCTGATTTACGAAGATGAAAAGCGATTCGCACAGGGGTTCGACTCTGACGAATTCAACGAATACATTGCCTTCGGCAAAACTCACGCCAACGCGCTCCGGGCCGGCAAAGCCCTGCAGCCCACGCGGGCGGCGACCACAGTGCGGGTGCGCAATGGCAAAACGGCGCTCACCGACGGTCCGTTCGCGGAGACCAAGGAGCAGCTAGGCGGCTTCTACCTGGTCGAGGCCAAGGATCTCGACGAGGCCACGGCCATGGCCGCCAGGATTCCGGGCGTGCGCTTTGGCTGCGTGGAAGTGCGACCGGTCATGAAATTTTCGTGACCGCGGTGAGCCAGCTCGTCGAGACCACGTATCACGAGGAGTCGGGCCGGATCCTGGCGTTTCTGATCCGGTTCTCCGGCTCCTTTGATCTGGCCGAAGAAGCGCTGCAGGATGCCTTTACGGCGGCGCTGGCGGTCTGGCCCACGCGTGGGGCGCCGCAAAACCCGGGTGCGTGGGTCACCGCCGTCGCCCGCCGCAAGCTCGTCGACCGCGTACGGCGGCAGAGCACGCAGATGGAGAAGCAAGATGCCGTCGCATACGAAACGCAGCGCGGCGCGAACGACGATATTTCCGCGGACGAGATGACGAGCATTTGCCCCGATGAGCGCTTGCGGCTGATCTTCACCTGCTGCCATCCGGCGCTCAACCGCGAAGCGCAAGTCGCACTGACGCTGCGGACCCTGGGCGGGTTGACTACGCCCGAAATTGCGCGGGCGTTTTTTCTGGCGGAGCCGTCCCTGGCGCAGCGCATTGTGCGCGCCAAGCAGAAGATCCGGGACGCCAATATTCCCTATGAAATCCCGGCGCGCGCGGCCTTGCGCGAACGGCTGGAAGCCGTGCAGGCGGTTATCTACCTGATTTTCAACGAGGGCTACGCGTCGAGGACCGGGGACCGTCTGGTGCGTGCGGATTTGTGCGCCGAGGCCATCCGGCTGGGGCGGATGCTCTGCAGCTTGCAACCGGAGGAACCGGAAAATTCCGGACTGCTGGCGCTGATGCTGCTGCACGACGCCCGGCGTCACGCGCGCATCGACGCTGCGGGTGAGTTGGTGCCGCTGGAAGAGCAGGACCGCAAACTTTGGGATCACGCGCAGATTGCGGAGGGTGCGGCGCTGCTGGAACAGGCTTTGGCACAGCACGCCGCCGGGCCATATCAGTTGCAGGGCGCTATCGCCGCACTGCACGACCGGGCGGAAAGCGCCGCTGAGACCGACTGGCGGGAGATTGCGGCGCTTTACGGCGTTCTCGAGCGGCTGACGCCGTCGCCGGTGGTTGCTCTCAACCGTGCGGTTGCGATTGCCATGGCCGAGGGGCCGGAACGCGGGCTGGCGCTCATCGACGCACCCGAGATTGCAAGCGCCCTAGCGGACTACTACCTGCTGCATGCTGCGCGTGCCGACCTGCTGCGGCGGCAGGGGCGCAACACCGAAGCTGCATTGGCCTACCGGCGCGCGCTGGCGCTAGCCTCAAATCCCGTCGAGCAGACGTTTTTGCGGCGGCGCCTGGCTGGGGTGGAAGCTGCGCCTACAGGCTGATGACCAGATCCGGAGGGTTGCCGCTAAGAGCTTTGTAAACGTCCGGGAAGCAGCCGACGTGCAGGCCCTCGATGGCGCTTTGCAGTTTGATCTTCCCGGGTGCTGCGGCCGGGCGCGCGGATTTGCGGTCGGGCTGGCACCAGACCGGCTCGCCCGCAGCGAGGCCACGGTCGAGCGCGCACATGTCGCACACGCCCAGCCAGATGTTTTTCTCTTTGGCGACCTTGGCCAGGCGCTCGCCGATCGGGTCACCCTTGCGCAAAATATAAGCGTTGTCGTCGAAAAAGAACATGCCAACCACCTCCACGCCGTGGGTGCCGGCTTCGAGCTGCGGCAGAATCATCTTGCCCAGCTTGTAGTCGGCGGTGTGACCGGAAGTGACGAAAAGATAAGCGACTTTCATGTACCTATTTTACGATTCCGCGCGAAGGCGCTCGAGCAGGGGATGGTCGGGTTGCGCGAAGGGATCGACCACCGTCACGCCGCGCCAGCGGAAACCGTGCTGCATGTCTTCGGACAGCAGCAGCTCGCAGCCGGCATCGGCCGCGGCGTCGAGAATGGCGGCATCCCAGATGCCCAACCGGTGAGCGGCGGCGAGCTCGACAGCAGCGTTCAGCCAGTGCGGACGCTGTTGCAGAACCGGGATCACGCGCGCCCACTCCAGAACAATGTCGCGGGCTTCGGCGTGAGTGCGCCGGCCTTTGCGTATAAGCACGTAAAACAGTTCCGCCAGCACGATCGTGGGGAGCACGGCGTTCGTGCCGATGGCGCGCAACAGGGCCTCTGCTTCGCTCAGGCGCGCGGGATCGTTGACGCCCTGCGCGTAGGCGAGCACGTTGGTATCAATCGCGGCGGTCACACGTCGTGCATTTCATCCCGCGTAATGTGAGGCAGGTTCATGGCGGGCTGCGATTTGAGCCGGTCCAAAAGCTCGCCCAACGCCTTTTTGCGGCGCGCTTTTTCGGCTTCGGATTCACTCGCCACCGGGCGCAGTTCCGCAACCGCTTCGCCCCGGCTCGTTATGACGTAGGTTCGACCTTTTTTCACCCCGCGCAGCAATTCGGAGAACTTTCGGTTGGCCTCAGTCGCTGTGATAGTTGCCATGACGCACCTCACAAGTAGTGGTTCTCACTACCTTAGCATGGGCATTGCTACTCGCAGCGGAGGGCGGCGAGGGGATCGGCGCGGCTGGCACGGAGGGCGGGCAGCAGTGAGGCGGCGACGGCAACGAGCGCCAGCAGCACCGTGGCGGCGATAAAGGTGAGCGGGTCGAGGCCGGAGACGCCGACCAGGAATGCGCCGGCGAGCTTACCAATGGCGGCGGCGAGGAGCAGGCCGATGACGATGCCGGAGGCGATGATCAGGCCGGCGCTGCGCAGGATGGCGACGATGACCTGGCGCGGGCGCGCACCGAGGGCGACGCGGATGCCAATTTCATGCGTGCGCTGCGCGGCCGCGTAGGCCACCACGCCATAGACACCGATGACGGCCAGGAATAAGCCGAGCAGGCCGAGCGCGGTGGCGAGGCGTGCGCCGAGGTTGAAGATGAACAGGCCATTGAGGCCCTGCTGGGCGGCCGACATCGGCTGCACCAGGCCGATGGTAACATTGGGAGCCATACGGGCGAGCCACTGCTCGACTTCAGACACGGGCGTCGCGCCCGAGGTGCGCACCTGCAGTATCTCGCGCGGAATGTAATGCTGCGCGAGCGCAAAGTAGATCGCCGGCTGTGCTGCGCTGAAAGAGTTCTGGAGTACCTCAGCGGCAACGCCGACCACGGTGGTGAGCTGGCCGGCTCCGCCGAGAGCGACTTGCTGCCCGACTGCGCTTTTGCCGGGCCAGAGCGCCTGCGCCAGACGGGCGCTGACGACGGCTACCGAGGGCGAGTGTGCCGTATCATTTGCGGTGATGGCGCGACCCTGCAGAAGCGGAATTTCCATGGTTTTGAAGTACTCCGGCGAAACGCGATTGATGGTGGAGTCGATAGAGGGGGTAGACTTGCCCTGCTGGTGAACCGGGCCGTCGTCCTGATCGGTTCCGAACGGATGCGTCATCGCCAGACTGGCGCCACGTACGCCCGGCAGCGCGCGCACCGCGGGCAGGAGTTGAGCGAAAAAACGTTGACCCTGCGCGGTGGTGTAGCCGGCGCCGCTGACGTTCAGCTCAAAATTCCAGAGTCCTTCGGCTTGAAAGCCGAGAGGCCGATGCTGCGCGTATTGCAGGCTGCGGACGAATAAACCGCCCACGATCAGCAGCATGAGCGAACCAGCGACCTGTGCGACGACAAGCGAGCTGCGCAGCCACTGACGCCGACGTCCAGTGGCGTTGGCCTCCGGGCCGCGCAGGGATTGGTTAGGGTCGGCCGAGGCCGCGCGCCACGCTGGCAGTAGGCCGGCTGCCACGGCCATAACGAGCGCCATCGCGCAACCGAAGCCAAAGACGCGCCAGTCAAAGGTGAAGCGAATGACCACGGGCAAACCGAACTGCGGCGGCAGAGTGCTCAGCGCACGGCTGGCGCCCATCCCGAACACCATGCCCGCGGCGCAGCCACCCAGGGCGAGCACCAGCGCTTCCAGAAAAACCTGGCGGGCCAGTCGCCGGCGTCCGGCGCCGAGGGCAGAACGTACCGCCATTTCGCGCTCGCGGGTCCGGGCCCGCGCCAGCAGCACGCCCATGATGTTGGCTGCCGCCAGTAACAGCACCAGTCCAGAGAGTACAAAGAATAGCGCCGCAACTGTCGCGAACGGACTGGGGCCGCCCTGGCTGCTCGTCATCCCATTGCCGATCGGCCACATCTGAATGGAAAGGTCCTGGTCGGCCTTGGGGTGCTCGACCGCCATCCGTCGGGCATATACGGCCAGCTCGGCCTGTGCCGCAGCAACCGTCACGCCGGGCCGCAGGCGCACGATGGGAATCCCAAACGCAGGCAGAAAGCCTGCGTTGCCGTTCGGCGCCAGGCCGACCGGCACGTATACCTGGCTATCAATCACATTGGTAATGCCGTGAAACCCTTGCGGCGCTACGCCGGTGATGGTGACGGCGCGACCTTCAACCACTGCGGCAGTGCCGATCACGGCGGGATTGGCATGGAACCGCGAGCACCAGTAATCGTAGCTGAGCACGACGGCAGAGGCGTCATCGCGGCTGAAAAAATGACCGAGGGCAGGACGAATGCCCATCACAGCAAAAAAATTGCCGCCGACAAAGCCCCCCATCGCGATACGTGCCTGGCCGTCGGCGCTTATACCAACGCCGTCCAGCGAAGCCGTAGTGACGGCGCTGAAGGCGTTGCGTGCCTGAGCCGCAAGAGCGCGCAGATCCGAAGCGGTAAGCGATGGTGTAGCCGCATCGGAATTCTGAACCCTCAGACTAAGCAGGTGCAACTGGGCCGGGTTCGCCACGGGCAAGGGATGCCAGATGAGCGCGTTGGCCATGCTGAAGACCACGGTGGTCGCAGCGACGCCTACGGCGAAGGTGAGGACGCAGGCGAGCGAGAGCCAGGGGGTTTTGCGCAGCATGCGCAGGGAATAGCGGAGATCGCGGGCGCAGGATTCGATGCCGGCGCCGGGACGCGCCGCTCGCACTTGCTCGCGCAGTGGTTCGGCGTACACGCTGTGCGCGCGGCGGGCGTTCATTTCGTCGGCGTAGGCGCCGATTTCTGCATCGAGGTCGCGGTCGGCGGCGCGGCAATGCAGCAGGTTGCGGGTGAGCGTTTTGAGCCAAGCCATGGTGCACTACTCCTGTGGCAGCGCCAGCGCCTGATTGACGGCGCCGGAGATGGTTTTCCAGCGAGCGGTCTCCTGTTGCAGTTGCCGGCGGCCGGAAGCGGTCAGACGGTAAAACTTCGCCCGGCGGCCTTCCTCGGTGGTGCTCCACTCCGAGGCCAGCCAACCGCGCGCTTCCATGCGGTGCAGCGAGGTAAACAGCGAACCGGGGCCGACCTGAAAGGTGCCGCGCGTAAGCTGCGCCAGGCGGTCGGCAACGCCTACGCCGTGGCGCGATTGCAGCGCGAGGGTGTTGAGAATGAGGAGATCAAGGGTTCCGGGCAGCAGATCGGTGGTTTTGGTCATGGGATGGCGTTTTCGTGTCGCAGTTCGATATCGACTACCGATATTACACTTACGCAGGGGTGCGTACAATAGTTCCCATGCAAAGTGCAATTTCCGATGCCGAAGCAGCACGCGCCCGGATGGCGGGGCTGGCGATCCGGACGCCGCTGGTACGACTGGGGCGGGAAGAGGCGCCGGAGGTGTGGTTGAAGCTGGAGAATTTGCAGCCCATCGGGTCGTTCAAGATTCGCGGCGCGGCTAACGCCATGCTGCAGCTTGGGCGCGAGCGGCTGGCCAAAGGCGTGCTGACGGCATCGGCGGGCAATATGGCCCAGGGGGTGGCGTACTGCGCGCGGCGGATGGGGATTCCGGCTACTGTGGTCGCGCCTGATACAGCGCCCCGCACGAAGCTGGACGCGATCACGCGGCTGGGCGCGCGCATTATTCAGGCGCCGTTTGCGCAATGGTGGCAGTGCTTTGCCGACCGCACCTGGCCAGGCGTGGATGCCACGTTTATTCACGCGTTCGATGATTCTGCCGTGCGCGCCGGCAACGGAACCATCGCCCTTGAGCTGTTTGAGGACTTGCCGAAGGTGCAAGCCGTGGTTGTGCCGTGGGGCGGCGGCGGGCTGGCGTGCGGCATCGCGGCAGTGCTGCGCGAACTGGCGCCTCAGGTCAAGGTCTACGCCGCTGAGGTTGAAACCGCAGCGCCGCTGACCGCCTCGCTCGCCGCCGGCAAACCCGTTGTGGTGAGTTACGAGCCGTCGTTCGTGGATGGCATCGGTAGCAAGTCGGTATTCCCGAGCATGTTTGCGCTGGCGCAAGAGCTGCTGGCCGGCTCCCTCGTGGTCTCGCTGGCAGAGGCTGCGGCGGCGATGAAGCTGGCCGCCGAGCGCAACCGCGTGATTCTCGAAGGCGCTGCGGCCTGCGCCGTGGCCGCCGCCCTCAGCGGCCGCGCCGGCGAAGGTCCGGTGGTTGCTATCGCCAGCGGCGGCAACATTGATCTCGCCAAGTTTGCCGAGCTGACAAGTAAATGAGTGCGGCAGCACCTATCGCAGACTTCGAGTTCAGCGCGCACGCGCATGGAGAGATGCGACGGCGCGAGTTGCTGGAAGCTGTCGTGCGTGGGGTATTGGCCTCCTGAACGAGCCTCTGGCCGTGGTGGTCACCGCCTACTGAACGAGTAAACTGGACAAGTACTGGAGGCGCGAGCGATGAGAGTTGCTTATGATGCGGCCACCGACTCCCTCACCGTAATCCTAAAGGAGGAGGCGGTGGTAGCGGAAAGCGACGAGGACAAACCCGGCGTCATCCTCGAGTACGACGCCGAGGGTGATCTGGTGTCGCTTGAGATCATGGACGCGTCGCGGCGCATGACCGATGCGCGGAGGGTTGACTTCCCCGAAACGGCTGGCAGCACGGCTTAGGTTAGGCGCGTTGACCGCCCGCTCCTACAGGATGGGCGCGTCCCAGCCCTCGAGGCGGTCGCGGAGGAAGGCCATGGCCTGCTCGGCGGTAGCGCCATCCACGATGCGGTGATCGAAGCTGAGGGTGAGGTAGACGACCGAACGGATGGCGATGGCGTCGTTGATGACCACCGGCGTTTTGTGAATGCCGCCGATGCCGAGAATCGCCGCCTGCGGCTGGTTGATGATGGGCGTGCCCAGCAGCCCGCCGTAGATGCCGTAATTGCTGATCGAGAAGGTGCCGTCCTGGACTTCATCGGGCGAGAGCTTCTTGCTGCGGGCGCGGCTGGAGAGATCATTGATGGCGTGCTGCAGGCCGAGGAAGTTCTTCTCTTCCGCGTGCTTGATGACGGGTACGATCAGGCCCCAGTCGAGCGAGACGGCGATGCCGAGGTTGATGTCGTTCTTGTAAACGATCGATTCCTCCTGCATCGAGGAGTTGATCACCGGGAACTGGCGCAGCATGGCGACCGTCGCCTGGCAGAAGAAGGGCATGAAGGTCAGCTTCTGGCCGGTGGTGGACTCGAAACGGGCCTTTTCCTGCCGGCGGAGGTTGTCGATGTTGGTCACATCCACGGCAAAAATCGTATAAACGTGCGGCGAGGTGCGCTTGCTCAGCACCATGTGCTCGGCGATGCGCTTGCGCATGGTCGACATGGGCTCGATACGCACCGAGCCGGGCGCGTAGCGCACCGGCGGCGGAGGGGTGTAGCTGGGTGCGGCAGGCGCGGGCGCGGCGGGTGCAGGCGGCCGCGGCACGGGAACTGCGGCCGGAGCTGCAGCCGCCGGTTTCGCACCCGATTCAATAAAGTTCATGAGGTCGCGTTTCGACACGCGGCCGCCATCGCCGGTGGCGGGCACTTGCGAAAGATCCACCTGATGCTCGGAGGCTAAGCGGCGCACGAGCGGGGAGGAGCGCACTTCGGCCTGGGTGGCAGGAGCGGAAGGTGCGGGCGCGGCAACAGGAGCCGGGGCGGACGGAGAGGGCCCTGCTTCGCGCTCTGCGCTACGCAGGGCGCCGCCGCTTTGCGGCGGCGGCGGCGCGGGGGCGGCTGCTGCAGGCGTAGGCACGGGGGCACCGGCGGTGGCGCCAGCGTCGATCACGGCCACAATGGTGTTGACCTCGACGGTTTGCCCGGCGTTGACCTTGATCTCCTTGAGCACGCCGGTGGCGGGCGACGGAATTTCGGCATCGACCTTGTCGGTGGAAATTTCAAACAGCGGCTCATCTTGCCGCACCGCATCGCCGGGTTTGCGCAACCACTTGGTTACCGTACCCTCGACCACCGATTCGCCCATCTGGGGCATCACCACGTCCACAGCCATACCTGTCCTCACTTGCCAAAGAGTTTTGCCAGCTTCTTATCGTCCCACAAATCAGGCGCTGGCACCAAGACCCGTGCGAAAACTTCGACAAATTCGCCCTCGAGAATTGTCTCGATGGCTCCCAAATCCCAGCTTCGTCCGGTTTCCCGCCGCAGTGACGTCACGCCGTGATCGCGGATGCCACACGGGATGATGAAGTCGAAGCCGCTCAGGTCGTTGTTCACGTTCAGCGCAAAACCGTGGCTGGTGACGCCGCGCGCCACATGCACGCCAATGGCGGCCAATTTGTTCGCCGGCTCGCTTGCCGTCCAGACGCCGGTCATGCCTGGCAGACGCTTGCAGGCGACGCCGCAGGCGGCGGCCGCGCGAATCAGAACCTCCTCGAGAGCACGGACATAATCGACCGGCCCCAGATCGAGCCTGCCGGAGCGTGGCGGCAGAAAGGCGGGCCGCGGGCACGAATGCAAATCTAAAATCGGATAACCGACGATCTGGCCGGGACCGTGATAGGTAACATCACCGCCGCGGTCGCACTCGGTGACTTCGATACCCCGCGCCCCCAGCGCTGCGGCACTGTGCAGCACGTTTTCGGCGTGGGCGTTGCGCCCGAGCGTGATCACCGGATCGTGTTCGAGCAGCAATAGCGTATCGGGGATCTCGCCTGCCTGCCGTCGAACGACCAGAGCCTTCTGCAGCCCCTCCGCCGCGGCATACCCTACGCGCCCGAGGTGAGCCACCCGAAGTTCCGTCGCGACTATTGACTGGCGCGGGGCCGGGCGTGGCTGCACCACGGCGAACGACGCACGTGCGTCGTTCGCCGCTTGACGCTCGGCCGGGCTGGGGGCCCCGGGAGCCCCAGCCCGGCCTCCGCATTCTGAACACTGACCACTGATCACTGAACACTGCTCTTATGCGTTAATCGTCAATCCGTAGACGCTGTTCGCGGCATCGAGCATCGCTTCATACACCGTGGGATGCGCGTGGATGGTCTCCATCAGCTCGTCGGCCGAGGCGTTCAACTGCAAGGCGAGGGTGGCTTCACTGACCAGTTCGGTGACTATCGGGCCGATCATGTGCACACCGAGCAGCGTGCCATCCCTGGCGTCGGCGACCATCTTGATGAAGCCTTCGTGCATGCCCAGAATCGTGGCTTTGGAATTGCCGATAAAGGGAAACTTGCCGATCTTGACGTTGATGCCCTGCGCCTTCGCGGCCGCCTCGGTCAGCCCGACGCTGGCCACCTGCGGCTCGCAGTAGGTGCAATTGGGCACGCGGGTGTAATCCATGGTGCGGAAGGGCTTGCCAGCCATGTGCGCGACGGCAACCATGCCCTCCATGGAGCCGACATGCGCGAGCAGCGGCGAGCCGGCCACAACGTCGCCGATGGCGTAGACGTTGGGCTCGGCGGTGCGCATGTAATGGTCAGTTTTGATGAAGCCGCGCTCGGTCTGGATTTTGGTGCGCTCCAGGTGCAGACCTTCGGTCACCGGGGCACGGCCGACCGCGACCAGGAGGTGATCGGCCTCGACTACCTGCGGCTTGCCTTCAGCGTTGGAGTAAGTGACCTTGACGCCGGCGACGGTCTTTTCGACCTTTTCGAACTTGGCTCGGGTTTCGATCTGAATGCCCTGCTTTTTGAGCGATTTTTCGAGCTCTTTGGAGATTTCCTCGTCCTCGACCGGCACGATGCGCGGCAGCATTTCGAGGATGAGCACTTCGCTGCCAAAACGGCGGTAGATCGAGGCAAACTCGACGCCGACGGCACCGGCGCCGATGATCACCAGCTTTTTCGGGATTTCCGGCAGCTTCAGGATCTCGATGTTCGTCAGGATGCGGTCATCGGCCTTCAGGCCGGGCAGCATCCGCGCGGTCGAGCCGGTGGCAACGATGATGTTCTTGGCGCGGACGGTCTGCTTGGTGCCGTCGGGTTTATGCACGTGCAGCTCGCCCGGACCAGAAAAACCCGCGGTGCCCTGCATCCATTCGACCTTGTTCTTGCGGTAGAGAAACTCGATACCCTTGGCGTGCTTGGCGACGATTTTGTCCTTGCGCGCCAGGATTTGCGCCCAGTTGACGGCCACCGAGCTGACGTCAAAACCCAGCTCTTTGGCGTTATTGAAAGTATCCATCACGTCGGCGCCATAAAGCAGCGCCTTGGTGGGGATGCAGCCGACGTGCAGGCAGGTGCCGCCGAGCTTGGGATCTTTCTCAATGCAGAGTGTTTTCAACCCATACTCGCCTGCACGGATGGCGGCCCAGTAGCCTCCCGGGCCGCTGCCAATGACGACAAGATCGTAAGTAGTTGCAGATTGCGAATTCGGGGCGGGCGTGGGCATTCCAAGCATCCTTTCGTGGGGCAACTTTCAAGGATACCCCAGCCGCACGTCCGCCCCTTGCTGCTAGAGGTTGCCGCCAGGGATGGAGCCGAAGTTGCCGGTGTTTCCTACGCGGTTCCAACTGCTGCCAGGAGGGACCCCGGTGCCGGGACCGGTGAAGGTTCCGAATTGAGAGAAGGTGATCGGCGTCGCGACGAACAGGGCTTTCGCGAAATTGTTCAAGGCGGATTGCGTCAAGGAGCAACTAAGGTGGGCCTGGACAGTGAAGCCAGCGGGCACCGTAAGAATCCCGGTCAGCGTTTCGCTTGTGCCCGCAGTCAAGACCAGGTTCGCCGGAGGCGGGAGATATTGCACCAGGGTTTTGCCGGTTGCCGGCAGACCATCACTGGATAGTTTGCAGAAAAGCGCCGTGGCACCCCTCGCCGTGATCTCAGCATGGAGCACATAGGTACCAGCGGTCAGGGGCAGGTCAATCATATCGTTGCTGGGATCCTCCAAGCTGCCGGCATAGGTAGCGCCGACGCTTGCAGCCGGTGTGCCGGCGGGGCCTTGCGGACCGGCCGGGCCTTGTGGACCCTGCAAACCGGTGGCGCCGATGGCGCCCTGCACGCCTTGCGGGCCTTGCGGACCCTGCGGACCATTGGCCCCCAGCGACAAATCGAACGTTGCGCGCTCGTGACCCCAATTCACGCCCAGCGTGAGGCTGCCGACCGGAACCGGAGAGGGCAGCGAGACTTCAATCAGGCCGGTGCTCTCCTCGTTGTGATGGCGGTGATCCTTGGCCTTGGTTGGAGACACCGGTGCAGTGCTGAATTGCAGCACGCTCAAGGGGCTGCCGTCCAGCAGCACCGCGGGCGCCGCCGGATTGGCTGCGAGGGGCCCGGTAATCGCAAGGGTGAGCGTGCCATGCGTGTAATCGGGCAGGGCGGAAACGACCGTCAGCCGAGACTGCGCGAAAGCCGAAATGGCCAGGGCGAAGCTGAGCAGGGCGGCCAGGCCGAAAGAGCGGCAAAAGTTATTTTGGGTCAGAACGTAATCTCCATGATCGAAGTAGCGCCCGCGCGCGGGTCACAGTATATCAATAGATACTACAGAGCCGCCATCATGCCGCCCCGCAATCGGCCGGCCGGGCTCAGCGTCACTGCGCTAGAATGCGCAGGATGGTGGTGACTCCCTTTGTTTGGCGGCCGGACGCAACTGCGGTTGCCGATCTGCGGGCGCGGCTGCGGGCCACGCGCTGGCCGCATGCCCTCGCCGGCTCCGACGAGGTGCGTATGGCTTTCCGCTGGGGGAGCTGCAGGCGATTTGCCGCACCTGGGCCGAGGAGTTTGACTGGACGGCGGCGGAGCGGGCGATCGCCGCCACGCCGCAGTTTACCGCCGCGATCGACGGCTATCGCATTCACTTCGTACATGTGCGCAGCGCGCGACCGAGGGCAAGGGCGCTACTGCTGACGCACGGTTGGCCGGGATCATTTCTCGAATTTCTGCCATTGCTGCCGCTGCTCGATGATTTTGACCTGGTCGTCCCCAGTCTGCCCGGATTTGGTTTTTCCAGCATCCCGCAGGCGCTCGGCTGCAACACTTTCGCGATTGCCGAGGTGTGGGCGCAGCTCATGACCGCGCTCGGCTATGAGCGCTTCGGCGTGCAGGGCGGTGACATCGGCGCCAGCGTGAGCACGATTCTGGCGTGGAAACACCCCGAACGTGTGCTCGGCATTCACCTCAATTACTTGCCGGGCTCCTACCGGCCGCGGATCCGCGCGGGTGAGCGCCTGAGCGCAGAAGAAGAGGCATTCTTTGCAGCACAGGTGCGTTGGGCAGAAGCGCACGGCGGGTACGAGCATGTGCAGAGCACCGAACCGCAAACGCTCGGCTATGGCCTGAACGATTCACCGGCCGGGCTGGCGGCGTGGATTTTGCAGCGATTCCGGGACTGGAGCGACGGCGCGGGACCGCTGCGCGACTGCTTCCCCCTGGATGACCTGCTGGCCAACGTGTCGCTGTATTGGCTGACGGGGACCATCGCTTCCTCCTGCCGGCTGTACCGCGAGTGCGCCGGCGCGCCGCTCGCGCTCGGTGCAGGCGAGCGCATTGCACCCCCGATGGCCTTCGCGCGGTTTCCGCAGGAGATTTCCTCGCCGCCACGCGCCTGGGTGGAGCGGGGCTACAACGTCACCCGCTGGACGGAAATGCCGCACGGCGGCCACTTTGCCGCCCTGGAGGCGCCGGAACTGCTGGCCGCCGACATCCGCGCCTCCTATTGACTGGCGCGGGGCCCGCTAAGGCGTAGCTCGTATATACTCTCCGAGAGGTAACGCTTATGGGTGAGTCCATCCTGCAACATAACCAGGGGCCGGCCGCCGTCTGGAGTTCCGGCGGGGCCAACTACGACCAGATCAGCCGGCAAATCGCCAGTGCGCTGGAGCACTGCGTGGAGCGGCTGGCGCCGCAGCCGGGCGAGCGCATTCTCGACGTCGCCACCGGCACCGGCTGGACTTCGCGCCTGCTGGCCCGGCGTGGCGCCCGGGTGACCGGCTGCGATTTCGCCGCCGACGCTCTCGCCACCGCCCGCACGCTGGCGCAGGCGGAGCATCTCGACATCACCTACGATTTGGGCGATGCCGAGCGGCTCCCCTACGCCGACGCGCAGTTCGATGCGGTGGTTTCCACCTGCGGCGTGATGTTCGCCAGCCACCAGGAAGCCGCGGCGGCCGAGCTGGCGCGCGTGTGCCGTCCGGGCGGACGGCTGGCGCTGGTCACCTGGCCGACCGACAGCTCGGTGTTTGACATGTTCAAAATCCTGAAGGAGTACATGCCGGCGCCGCCGGTGCCCGCGCCGCCCTCGCCCTTTGCCTGGGGCAGTTCCGATCATCTGTGTGTGCTGCTTTGCCGGGCGTTCGATTTGAAATTTGAGGAAGGCGTCAGCATGTATTACGGACCGAACGGCGCTGCCGCCTGGGAAGCCTTCGTCACCGGTTACGGCCCGGTCAAAAAACTGGCAGCTTCGCTCGATGGAGCGCGGCGCGCGGAACTGGCAGAGAAATTTGCCGCCCTGCACGACGCCCACGCCACGGCACTGGGCTTCGCGCTGCCGCGCAAGTACCTGCTTACGCTGGGCATGCGCCGGGCCTAAGGCACGCTGGACTAGGCTGACGCCGCAGGGCCGCGCCCGGCGGGAGCCTGCAGCTCGGGCATAGGGGCGGCGGAGAAAAGCCGCCGCGTGGGGCGGGCCAACAGTGCCGCCCAGTGCGCCGATTTGCTGACGCGCGCGCTGTCGCTGGAAATGCCAGTGTTGGCGTACATCTGGCGGTAGAGCTTCGAAATCAGCAGGAACGCCAGCCGTCCCTTCAGGCTGCCGACGCAGCGGGAGCGCCCCCAGATCGCCTGCATGCTGTAGAACTGATCCCACACCCCCTGCGTGCGGGAGCGGATCTCCTCGGCCGGCATGGTGGGATGCGGCACGTACACCTTGGGACGCAGGGCCTGGGGAATGAGCCAGTGCCGGGAGAGCGGCACGCCGGCTATGGGCGGCGCTTTCGAGGCAACCGTATCTTCCCATTTCTTGAAATCGAGCGTGCCGGGAAACGGCGTCAGCATGACAAACTGGGCGAAGGTGATGTGGGCGCGCAAGGCGACATCGAGGGTGGTGGCAAACGTCGCAGGCCGGTCGCTGGGCAGCCCAAAGATGAACGAGCCGAGAACGTGCAGGTCATTCTCGCGGAACGCTGCCAGCCGCCGGACCAGCTCCTCGCCGCTGGAGTTGAAGTCTTTGTACACGTCTTTGAGGCCCGCAGGAGTGACCGCTTCGATGCCCACCAGGGCGCCGCAGATGTGGGCCTTGCGCATCGCCTGGAGAAATTCGGCATCATCGGCCGCCTCCATCGTGATCTGGGTGAAGAAAACCAGATCCGCCGGCAGTTCGGCAAGCTGGCGCATCAACTCGAAGCGTTCGCTGCGGATGGCGCGCAGCTCGGCCAGCCGGGCAACTGCTTCCGGCGAACTCCGGGTTTGCACCTGCCGCTCCGCCAGCCGCAAATCATTGAGTGAGGCGGGGTAGAAGTTATCGTCCGCGAGGGCGATGAAGCGGTAGCCGCGGCGCCGCAGCTCGACCACTTCGCCCACCACCAGCTCGGCCGTGCGCTGGCGGGGCTTCTGGCCGTCAGTGCGCCACACCGAACAGAAGGAGCAATGCTTCGGACAGCCCCGCACGGTTTGCACCGAACCCCACATGTAGCGCCCCGGCGGCAGCAAGTCCCATCGCGCCGGCAGGAACTCCTCCGCGCCCACCCGGCCACCATCATAGGTCGCCTGCAGCAAACCGGAAGCGCAATCATCGAGCACGCGCCGCCAGATGACATCGCCGTCGCCACGCACGATGGCGTGCGCCTGGCCTTCGGTGCGCGCTTCCTCAGGGAACAAGGTGGCATGTATGCCGCCAAAAATCACCGTCGCTCCGCGCGCACGGAGCTGGCGCCCCAGCTCGTAGCCGCGCAGCGCGTTGCCGGTGTGGATTCCAATGCCACAAATATCGCCCGGCTGAACCGTCAGCGGGTCAAGCGCCGCCAGACATTCATCGCTGATGATCGGATCGCCATAGCGTGCCGGGGTGGCCGCGGCCAGTACAAACAGCCAGCGCGGCGTGATCACCGCAGTGCCAAAGGAAAGATGGCTTGGGTTGATAAGGTGAATGCGCACTGCTGCGATGGTAGTCGCATTAGCGAGGCTATGCACGGATAATCGGCGCTGCCGCAAAATGGACAAGAGGTACACTTTGCAGCGTAGCGGGGTGCCGATCCCGTGTACACTGACGCAAGTGACTGCTGGGGGGTGAAAAGGGATCGCTCATGAGAAAGTGGCCGATGTCTGGTTGGGTTTTAACCGTTCTGCTGGCGGCGCTGCCGCTGAGCGCTGCAGCACAGCAAGGGAAACAAGCAGAGGCGCCCACGGCGGCCAAAGAGGCGCAGACGGCGAAAGCTCCCCAAGAGCGAGCTGAGGTCAGCCACGCCACGGTTACGATCAACGGTCAGACGATTCATTACACCGCGACCGCGGGGACGCTGCTGCTCTATAACGACAAGCAGGAGCCTACCGCCAGCGTTTTCTACATCGCCTATACCAAAGACGGTGTCGCGGATCCTGCGACGCGGCCGGTCATGTTTGCCTACAATGGTGGCCCGGGCGGAGCGTCGGCACTGGTGGATATCGGCGGATTCGGTCCCCGCCGGATTGATTTTCCCAAGCCCGGCGACTTCGCCGCCTATGCGCCGCCCTATCGCCTGGTGGATAACGGCGACAGCATTCTCGACGCGACCGATCTGGTCTTTGTCGATGCCGTGGGCACCGGCTACAGCCGCATTCTCCAGGCCGGCAATCCGAAGATGTTCTACGGCATCAGCGAGGACGGCGCTACCTTCGCGCAGTTCATCGAGCGCTACCTGAAGCACTTCCATCGCTGGAATTCGCCCAAGTTCCTGCTCGGCGAAAGCTACGGCACCACGCGCAACGCGGTGCTGGCCTACGATCTGGTCAACGACGGCGTGTATCTTAACGGCGTCGTCATGTGCTCGACGGTGTTGAACTTCGCTACATCGAGCTTCGGCAACGATCTGGGATACGAAACTTACCTGCCTTCGTACGCCGCCGCGGCGTGGTATCACCACCGGGTCACGCCGCAGCCGGCGAGTCTCGAAACTTTCGTCGAGCAGGCGCGCAAGTTCGCCGCCGGGCCGTATGCCACGGCGCTGTTTGCCGGCGACACTCTGCCGGAAATGCAGGAGAAAGCTATCGCCGATCAACTTCAGCACTTCACCGGCGTTCCCGCCGATCTGTGGATGAAGTCGCATCTGCGCATTTCGCTGGGCATGTTCATGCGCCGGCTGATGGGTCCGGAAGGCCCGGAAATCGGCCGTTACGATTCCCGCTTCACCGGTCCCGAGCTGGAGCCGCTGATGCCCGTGCCCGGCGACGGCAGCGGGGAACCTTCGTCCAATGCGGTAATGGGTGCGGTCACGGCAGCGTTCAATCATTACTTAAGCCAGACGCTGCATTACACCAGCAAGCGCCTCTACGCGCAGCTCAGCTTCGAGGTGAACCGGCAGTGGAGCTTGAAATACCAGCCGCCGTTGAGCGCGCTGCACGGCGGTTTTGGCAGCGCTCCGAACGTGGCGCCCGCGCTGGCGGTGGCCATGAATAACGACCCCGCGATGCACGTGCTGTTCAACAACGGCTACTACGACATGGCGACGCCGTTTTTCGCTACCGAGTACACCGTAGCGCACATGCCAGTGGCGCCGTCGGAGCGCAGCCACATCGAGTTCAAGTACTACCCGGTGGGCCACATGCTATACATAAACCCGGAGGCGCTGCCCGCGCTGCATAAGAACATCGATGCCTTCATCGCCGCGTCAGCGCCGAAGGCGCAGTAGGGGCGCTCAGGCGAGCCGTTCGCACTCACCGGCGCTGAGGTGCGCTTGGCAACATCTGGCGGCAGCTTGGAGGAGTCCTGAGCGCCAGCGGGCGGACCCTGCCGGGAATCGAAGCCCGCATTCCAAGCGACCAACGGGAGCGACCAGGGCAAAAAGTGGCGAGCCACAACGGGATGTACCAGTCCCCTTCTTGCCATTCGGTTGCCGACCGGCGCGACGCGGCCTCCGTCAGAAGATCTTCCCGACTCCGTGCTCGATATCGGGCCAAAATTCAGCCTCAAGATTGAAGATCGCGGTGCCGCCGAAGTCCCAATAGAGGCGGGAAACGGTGTGATTGAAGTTGCGCTCGTCTTTCGGGTAGTACAGGTTTGAGCCAGTGGCGGCCAGCAACGAACCTGCGGTGGCGCCGCTGGCGAAGGTCCAGCCGCCGCTGTCGGTTCGGGTGACGAAGACCCGCGACACCGCGTACCAGACGCGCGCGCGGAAGCTCGCCTGCGGCCCCAGACGGAAGTAGCGCGGGTCCTGGTGCAGCCAGGAGATGAACAGGTAATCGCCAAAGAAGCTGGAAATATTGGCATCGAGCATAGCCGAGCCGTAACATTTGCCGTAACTATCCAGGCCGCTGCCGTAGCCGCAAAAGCCGTCTTTGCGGGAGTGTTCGAGGCCGGCCTCGACCGCATCCGCCGCCCGGCCGATGGGGTCGTAGGCGCCTTGCGCCCATTCGAGGAATTTTTCGTGCTGCGTCATCGGCACGAACTTGTGCTGGTAATCCACGTTGTAGGCAGGGATCACGAAGAAGATGTGCTTGGGCGACTTCTCCGTTGCGGGTTTGGGCTGCTTCTTGCTCTGCTTCTTATGGGCCTGCTGCGGGCCGGGCAAGGCCGCCCCTTTGCTGGCTGGCGGCGTACTCTGTTGGCACGCGGCCCGAGGCAACAATCCGGTCAAGGACAGAGCCACGACCGTTAGGCCGGCACAGATCAAGACGCTGGGAACGCGCGGTCGGTTGGTCAATTTGGTAAAGCTCAATCTAATAGGCAGACGCACAGGACGCGGATTTCGTTTCCGTCATATTGACGGTTAGATGCGGCTTTAGCGACTTGGCAGCGCTTTTGGGGGACGCAAAACAAGCGGACTTCGAGCCGGAACGCCATTGCGCGAGTGCTGGAGTTTGGTGACCGGCGCGCCTACGCCTGGCAGACCTCGCTGTTCCCCGCTGCTGAGGTCGCCCACGTCATCCGTAGCGAGCACCGTCTGCCGCGACGCTCGGCCGGCTTTGGGGCGCTCGTGTACAGCATCCCTGCCGGCGAGGTCACGGCTCTCAAGGAAACGGCATGAGCGCGGCGCGGGCGACCCTCCTGCTATGATGAGGGGCGAGCCGTACTATTCAGGAAAGCCGGAGAGGTGGCCGAGTGGCTTAAGGCGGCGGTTTGCTAAACCGTTGTACGGTCAAAAGCTGTACCGGGGGTTCGAATCCCCCCCTCTCCGCCAGATTTCAGTCGATTTCAGCCAATTCAATCCGCATCCTGACTGTCCTATGCCAAGGCTCGTTGGCATTTGTTGTCATATATAGCAACACTCGTGGGCCTAGCGCGGGAGCCGTGGGGGAAACTAGGAACACCGGGACAATCTCGTGGTTTAAACCTGCTTTGCGGGACTTTGAGAGGTCCCCGCAGGCGTGCACTCCGTATGTCTCGGCGCACTGACAATTGCCGCCGAGGACGCCAAGGCCGACGTCGCCAAACCAATGCAGGGTCTCGACTCCGGTATCTTCGAAATCGCCTTGCCGTTTAAGGGCGAAGCGTACCGGGCCGTCTATGCCGTACAGCTCGACGATGACATCTGGGTGCTACACGCGTTCCAGAAAAAGGCGAAAAAGGGCCGTGCAACGCCGGAACTCGAGATCGAACTGATCAAAGAACGGCTGAAAAGGTTGAAGGAGATGCTGGCATGAAAGATAAAACCGACGTGGTGCGAGGGAGCGGAAATGTCTTTCGCGACCTGAAGCGCGACAGCGCCGACGTAGAGCAGTTCAAGGCGCTCCTCGCGGCTGAGATCATCAAGGCTACCGACCGTGAGCATCTGAGCGTGCGGGCAGCAAATCGACGAACCGGCATCGCCGCCGCGGATTTTTCGAGCATCCGCAATGCGAACCTGGGCCGGTTCACCGTGGACCGGCTTATGCTCATCCTGAACCGGCTGGGCGCAAGGGTCGAAGTCCGGGTACGGATACGCCGCAATCGAGCAGCGTAGAACGGGCTAATCACGGCACGCATCCCGGCGCGGGCAGCGTGCCCGTTGGCGCTTCAGCGCATCAAAGTGACGTGTAAGCTGGGTTATGCCTCGGTTTAACACGGCAGTGCCCCTGCTTTGGCTGCGTCTCGACGCCGGCCGCACCTACCCGTTTGTACCGGGCTTGACGATCGCCCCGATCCCCGATTGGCTACGGGGCGACACCGGAATCCTTAACCGCTGCTTGAGCGGAAACGATCGCGCGCTCCTCAAGGAATGTTCGCATTGTCTGTTGTTCGATTACGCGGCCGAGGCGCTGCACGCGCCTGACCCTGGGTGGGTGCAGGGAATGCCACACTCTATCCAGGACGCCAAAGCAGAGCAGGCATTCATCGTTAATCTCGCGCTGTGGCTGCGTCGTCCCACACCCGTCGGTTTCACTTTTGTCGCCCATGCCCCAGAGTCGAACGGCGAGTTCGTCATACAGAGCGTTGAGGCAGGGCATCAGCCGTTCTTGTGTCTCCGCAGGGAACGTGATCAGCAGTACAGCGAGCCAGATCTGGAGGCTGCCGCCGCATTTTACGAAACGCTGGTTGCGATCCCACGCGCCTCCTCGCCGTGGGCGGCAATCCGAACGCTAACGATTGCGCTGCGTACGATGGCGTACGACCTGCGCTTCCTTCTTTTTTGGATGGCGCTGGAATCTCTGTTTGGCACGAGTTCCGGAGAGCTGGCATTCAGGATCTCCCAGCGCATAGCATTTTTCATCGGCGACGATGACCTAGATTCGCGCAAGATCTTCGCGTTCATGAAGCGCAGCTACGGTCTGCGCTCGAAGATCGTACACGGCGTTCGTGCGGGTGCCGCTCACGAAATGGGCATCTCTGAAGAGAGTCTTTACGGACTCGAGACATGCGTACGGCGGGCGCTTGGGATAATTCTCCAGGACCGGGATATGCGAGCCAAGTTCATCGACCAACGCGCGACGGTTGAGAAGTATCTCGACCAGCTCGCGTTTTCGAAGCGGGGTGACCCGCCGACCGGCGTCTCGACAGCGAAATGATCCGGTGCGGCCACCTCCCAAGAGGTTCGTATGGCACACTGACTCTGCAGTCAGTTGGCGAAGGACGAAGCACCTGTTCCGACTTATTTCTGAAAGCCTGTCGACTCGCGGGGGTCACATGGTGCCGCGGGCGATGGGGAGGTGGCGATAGACCCAGTCTTTGGCGAAGCTGCGAGGGAGCACGAGGACGCGCAGGCGGGTGAAGCCCATGGCGTGCAGGGCGGCAAACGCGGGGCGGATGTTGGGGCACTTGGTCATGGGGCAGCAACCGCAGTAGACCACCAGATTGGTTGTCCGCGGCAGCGGGGCGGCCCATGCCTTCAAGGCGGCCAGGCCTTGCGGACGCGAGGGGGGTCCGGCAAACGCGGCGCCGGGAACATGCGCGCCGCGATAGAGGACCTGAAAGCCAGCGCAGACTACGACTGGGCGCGCAGTACGGTCTGGATTCTTGAGTTCCTTCACGAGTGCATCGGGCATGACCGTCTCGGCTGTCGTCCAGCGCTGGGCGCTTTTCTGCGCGCCGACGGTTACGCTGCCCAGCGCCAGCACGCCGCCCAGAAGAATTGCCATCACCGCGGTACGTTGTGCCTTTCGCATTCGCCTTGCCTCCCGCTCTGGACGTAATTGTACGCCGTCGGTGCGCTACTGTTGACCTATGCCCACCCGGGTTACCATCGATGACCGGCTGATCGAGGCGGCGAAGCGAGTCGGCGGGCACCGGACTAAAAAAGAAGCTGCGACCGCCGCGCTGCGCGAGTACATCGCACATCAGGAGCGGCTGCGCCTGATCGAGATGTTCGGACAGGTGGACTTCGATCCGGCCTACGACTACAAGATCGCACGACGCAGGCCGAGGCAGCCTATTGCGTGACGGTGGTGGCGCGGCCGCGGGATTCGCCGCGCAGCCAGATGTAGAGCGGGGCGTGGGGCGAGGGCGGCGGCCAGGGCATGGCGATGGCCAGCGTCTGCGCGGCAGAGGACGGATTGACGCGCATGGGGACGCTGGTGACGGGGATGCCGGTCGAGGCGTTCCAGCCGGTTTTAGCGATCAACTGCAGGTTGTCGCCGCTCAGCGTGCCGGCAAATTCGCCGGGCGCGGCACTCTGATCGGAAAGCGTCAGGGAATGAATGCGGGGCAGCAGCACCACGCGGCCGAGGAGGTAGGCGTTCGAGTTGCCGGCGGAGGCGTCGGGAACGATCATCTGCAGGTCGCAGCCAGGGGCGCCGATTTTGCCAGCCACGGCGGCGAGGTAGTAACGTCCGTTGCCGCTCGATTCCAGCTCGGCGGTGCCGGAGGTGTCGCCGGCGTGCAGGGTCAGCGGCTGAATCTGGTCATTGGGTGACTGGCAGCGCAGATGTACCTCGGTCACGGGCGGCGCGTGCTCGATGGTGAAGGCAAAATTCACGGTGGCGTCGGCGGGCAGCTCCTTGGGCTTCAGCGCCACCGTTTGGCCGGCGTTCACGCTTTGATCGACTGCACTGATGCGTGGCCGCGGACCGAGTACGTTGATTGCGTGGGCTAGCCCGAGCGGGTCGGCTGAGCCGACGACGTAGACCTTGGCGGAAAGAACCTGGCCGGGCTGCGCGCTGGCGGTCAAGTGAACGATTGCTGGGCGCTGGTCGAGGCCATTCGCGGGAATCGAGGCCGGCAGCCTGGCCAGCGTGATGTCTGCATCCGCGCTGGTCAGACGTGCAATCCGCTCCAGGTGCGTGCCGTGAAGCGTGATCCTCTGTGAGCCCTCATCCACGTTGGCGCGAAAAGCATCGACGCGTGGGTTGGGCGGCAGCACCGTAAGCGCTAGCTCACGCGCACTGCCGGCGGCCTGCTCCAGTCGCAATTGATGCACGCCAGCGGCCAGTTGCGCGGTGTCGATCGTCACGTGTAACTGCTTGCCGCCGTCGGCCAGTGCGAACGGCTCGCTCGCGCCGGCCAGCTCGACCTTGTTCACGAGCGAGAAATTGGTGCCGGCCACTGTCACTGTGACTACGCCCCCCTCGGCAATCAGCCTGGCCGCATCGCCGGGCGCGAGCGTGGCGCCTTGCAGTCCGGTCGGCGCCTGCACGGCGATCGTGCCGGCGACGTTGACCGGCGTCCAATCCCACATGGCGGCAAGGTAATAATCGCCGGTCAAATGGGAATCATGCGTCAGATCGAGCGTGAGCGTATCGTTTAAAGCTCCGGGAGCAACCTGGACCTTGATGGACACGGGCTTGCCCTTGACCGGAACCAATTCCCACTGCCGCGCACGCATCAGGTCACGCAATTGCGCCACGCTGGCACAGGTGACCTGCAGGCGCGCATTGGTGCCCGCTGCGAGCGTCGCGGTTGTGGCTTTGGCCAAGCGCACCGACGGCGCTGTGCCGGTTGGCAAGTTCGCCATCCATATATAGACGGTATGCTTGTTGGGCGGCGGCGCAGTGTTGGCGCCGCACAAGCGCGCGCCACCCGCGTCGGGCTGCGCGAAGGCGCCCTGAAACTGCATTCCCGGAAACATGGTCTTGTGCAGGGCGCGGAAAAGCGGCATGGCGTCGCTGGCCAGCCCCATCACCGGACCGTAATAGAGCGTAGCCAACGCGGTCGCCGTGCTGGTCGAACCGGCAGTGAGGTCGGCATGCTTCGAGGGGCCAGGCTCGGCCGTCGGCGGCGCCACCGCGGCCAGCATCACCGCGGCCTCCTGATCCGGCGGCAGTGCCGGGTTCGCCTTAGGCATCGCGACGCCATATTCCCGCGAATACTGCTTGAGCAGTGTATTCAGGTCGAGCGTACCCGGCGGCGAGTTCTCATAGCGCGCCAGCAGTGCCACCAGCGCTTCGACGCGTGAGGCCTGCTCAGCGTAGGTGATGAAATGAGCTACCAACTCAGGATGCTGGTCGAGCATGCGGCGCGTATTGTTCGCGTTCAGGCCCTTGGGGCCAAACAGAAATGCAATCGCAGCCGTCTGTTCGGGCACTTTCCAGGACGCGGTCCGGTCGGCGCGTCCAGTAAAGACCGCGAGATGGGCGCTGGCGCTATAGGCGGCCGGCACCAGCAGCGCTGCGACACGCGCTGATTTCCGCCACTCCGGCGGCAGCGCCTGCGGCGCGTAGTGCAGGACGTCACCCTGATCCAGATTGTTGATTTGGGTAAACGGGATCGCGGCGCTTCGCCCCGGCGCACTGACCTGCAACTGAAATCCGGTCACGAAACGCCCGCCCGGGCAGGGAGCGCCCTGCGCAGCGGCGCCGGAGGCCGTCAAAAGGCCCAGCGCAAGCACAAAGCAGGCAAACGAAACGGGATATCGTGCGCCGAAAACTCGCATAGCTGCTCTCGCCAGAACCGAATAGGTCTATTGTAGCGGGAGTAGCGAGTCCAACGACCGGCGGCCATCAGTGCGAGCTCAGCAATTTCCCCGGGGAAGCTTGTAGGGAAAGAATCAGTTGGTTGAAAGGCTTTGGCTGGGAACCACTTGCGTTCGGTCCCCAGGAGTATTGGGCGGAAAAGCGGACACTGCCGAAATCGACTCCCGCGCCGAACATGCGAAGCCAAAATGTATGATTGCCAATGCCGGCTTGCGTGGCAATCGCCTCAGGAGCAATTTCGCGCCCGAAACTGAAATCACAGAAAATGTCGCCGGTGTTGTTCAGCGAGAAAACATCGCTATAGACCTCAACGGGCAGTTGCACGATTCCGGCAGTGACGTTGGATCTCGCCCCCGAGCCCGACACGTTGGCGCCAAGCGAAGGTGCGAAAATAGCGAGGACCTGAGCAGGGCCAAGGCCCTTCTGCAACAGCGGCCACTGGCCCCGGATCACGAGATTGCCGCCGTGAAGGAGCTGCTCCACACTCTCCTGTTGTGCCGTCGGCTTCGCGGTGCTGCTGCCGGCGGGGCAGTTCGACGCGTCCGGGCAGCCGACCGAGTTGACCTTGCCGCTCAGGGTCAAATCGAAGCCGGGTGCGAAGCGTAGCGATACGAGATTGGCGCCTACGGTCAAGGTGCTGGCCGAAGCCGAGTACAAGAAGCTCATCTGGGTAGCGAGTGCGATAGGCGACGAACCCGAGGCGTCGTCGAACCAGCACTGTACCACCGGCGCTGGTGCGCCCATGAGCGGCAGCCAGGTATGCGCCGGCGCGGGGCAGCCATCCGCCGCGCCTCCCAGCACCGGCACCGAGATCGTTGTGCGCGTGACGGAACCCCCTTGCTGCGGGTACTCGACAAATGTCACCGCCAAAGCTTCCTCCGTCAGGCCTATCTGGCGCGGGCTGAACCAGACGATCAGGTCACAGGTCTTGCTGAGAATATTTTCCGGGCAGGTGGTTACGGGTAGGGGACTGGCGCAGGTTGCACCCTTTTTTCCGGCCGCGTCCTGGCACATAGCGAAGGCATTGACTGCGGAGCCGGTCAGAAAACTGGTATCTGCAGCGCCGGACGGGTCGCGGAACGACACGGCGCTTATGTACCAGGCCCGGTCGGGTTTGCTATTGGTCATGCTGATGTGCACCGGCGCCGAGCTGTTCAAGGGCAGCCAGATCGACTGATCTTTCATTTTCACCGTAATCCCCTGGTCACGTGCGCTCGGTTGCGCCACGTTCCCCGGCGACACACGAGCGGCCGTGCGGGGCCCCTCTCGGGAACCGGTAATCTGCCCAGCCAGACACGGCGCCAAAGCTACCGCGACAGTCAGTATTGCCGTCCGGAATCCGAAGCGGTTGCCTCCAAGGCCCATTTGGACCACCTCGGCAATAGGGATCGATCTTTCGCAGGCTTTTCCTTCAACGATTTCACATTCGCACAAAATAAATCTGCGGGTGGGCGGGGCTGGTGCGTATTCCACAGTAGAAGCCGATGGAGACGGAGGCATTCGAGCAGGCGGTGCGGGAGCACCAGCGGATGGTGTTCAGCATGGCGCTGAACGCGTTGCGCAACCGCGCGCTCGCCGAAGAGATCGCCCAGGATGTGTTCCTGGCGCTGCTCGAACATGGCGGCCGGATCGAGTCGGCTGCGCACCTGGTGTATTGGCTCCGGCGCGTTACCGCGCGGCGCTGCATTGACCAGATGCGGCGGCAACGCTTCCGGCGCTGGCTGCCGTTACGCGACGTGCACGCGGCCGCGAGCCCGGCAGCCGGGGCGCCCGGGCGTGATCCGCTGCTGTCGCAGCGGCTGGCACGGCTGATTGCCGCCCTGCCGGCGGCGACGCGCGTCGCGCTGGTACTGCGCTATCAGGAAGACCTGGAGCCGGCCGATATCGGGCGGGTGCTCGGCATCCCGGAAAACGCCGTCCGCAAGAAACTACGGCACGCCCTCACGAGTTTGAAATTACGTCTCACGCCGCCACGGCCATCGGACGTGGCGGAAGCCCACCTGGAGCAGCAATGACTGAAGCCGAACTGGAACAACATTTGCATGATCTGTACCGCAGCGAGGACCCGCCTGCGGTGTTGACCGGGCGCATTCTGGCACATGCCCGCAAGGCCCGCGCGCGCACCCATGGCCCCTGGCTGCAGCAGCGCGCGGCCCTGGTCAGCCTCTGCGCCCTGCTGCTGGCGGCGTGTGCGTATATCGCTATCGGTGTGGTGCACCGGCGGCAAGTCCAGGCGCAACGGGCGCAGGAAGCGCAAGCGCGGCTGGCGTATGCGCTACAGATCACGACCGGCGAGCTGAATTGGGCTGAAGCGCAAATCGCCGAGGACATGCACGCCGGCCAGAGAGGGGCAGACCGATGAAAAAGCTCGTCCATTGTCTGTACGCCATGCTCACGGTGGCCGCGCTAGCAGGCGCGCTCGCAGCCCAGCAGCCGGGCCGCATTCAGCTCACCTTCAACGGCCTGGCGCAGCGCGCCGCGGAGGTCAGCGACGTGACCCTCGACGGTCCCATGCTGCAAGTCGGCATCCGGATGCTCTCGGCCAAGGAGGCAAACGACGGCAACGGCCAGGCGCGCCGTGTTCTGCAGCAACTCCAGGGCGTCTACGTCAAAAGCTTCCGCTTCGGCCACCGCGACGACTATTCGTCCCGCGACCTCGCCGCAATTCACCACCAGCTTGACGCACCGGGGTGGTCGCGCATTATGAGCGTCCACAGCCACCGCGGCTGCCGCACCGTGGACATTTACCTGATGGCCGCCGGCAAAGGCGTGGCCGGCATGGTGATCATTGCCGCCTACCCGCGCGAGCTGCGGGTGGTGAACCTGGTGGGGCCGATTGATCCGGCCGCGCTCAGCCAGCTTGGCGGGCACTTTGGCATCCCCAGCGTGAACCCGAGGAATTAGCCATGAAAAACCGTACGCTCGTCCCGATCCTCACCCTCGCTCTCGCCGCCCTTACGCCGGCGGCACTCGCCGCGCAAGCCGCCGCTGCGCCCACCGATTTCGCGCAGCTCACCCAGCGCGTCTCACGGGCACTGCACGCGCAGCCGCATCACCGCCGCCTGATCGGCGTCTCGCAGTTGCTCGTGCGTGGCGCTGGCCATATCGGCTCGAAGGATACCCATCTGGCGCTGTTCGATCTGCCCGGCGAGGCGTCGCCCTCCGAACGTGCGCAACTCAACGCGGTGCTGGCAGCCGCGCTCACACCGCCGTGGCAGTTGCTCGAGCATCGCACCGCGCGCTACGGCGAAAAGGAGACCTGGATTTTCGCGCGTCCCGAAGGCGCGCGTGTGACCACCGTCGTCTGCCTGCTCGAACGCGGCCAGGCCACGCTGGTGATGGCCAACGCCGATCCGCAGGCCGTGCTTGACAGTCTGCAAGGCGAGGGCATCATTCTCTGGGGCAACAAGTCCGTGGTGCGGGGCCTGTGGGGCGGCCTGGGCGATGGCTCCGGCTTCGGGCCTGGCATCGCCTTCGCTACACCTGCGGGCGTAATCAACATGGTGCAGGTGCACGGCAGCGCGCAGGTCACGTTTGAGAATTATCTCAAGACCACGCTCGGCTTCCGCTTCGATCCCACGGGCGGCAACCTGCAGACCTATAGCCTCGATCTGACCGGCCGCTATCAGGTCAGCCCCAATGAAGATTTCTTCGGCCTCGGTCCCACCAGCCCGGCGCAGCGCGCCATGTACGACTTGCAGGAGCGCGGCCTGCGGCTGACGTTTGGCGTACGGCCGGCGCAGGCGCTCAGCTTCGGCGTGGGCGAAGACTACTCCGGCACCCGCGTGTTTGGCGGCCGCGAGGGCGGCTTCGCCAACGCCCAGGCGATCTTTGCGACGAGCGCGATTCCCGGCCTGGCGCGCGGCGCCAATCTACTCAGCACCTTCGGTTATTTCCAGCTCGACACGCGCGATTTTCCGCTCAGCCCACATCGCGGCGTTTACCTGCGCCTAAGCGCGTCGGACAATAACGGCACCGGCCACAGCAACTTCGGTTACTGGCATTATCAGGCCGACGCGCGCGGCTATCTGCCGCTGACGGAGTTCAGCGATGGGCTCGCCTGGCGCGGCCTCAGCATCTGGAACGTCGCCAAGCCGGGCGAACAGGTGCCCTTCTTCGATCTGGCGCGGCTGGGCGACAGCTCCCTCCTGCGCGGCTACCGGCCCTATCGCTTCTATGGCCTGAACGCGGTCGCTTCGAGCCTCGAATACCGGCATTATTTCTCCGACGATTTCGGCGCCTTCCTGTTCGGCGACATCGGTCAGGTCTACGACGTCCGCTCCCAGCTCACGCGCTCGAACATGCGCCACACCTGGGGCGCGGGCCTGCTATTCAACGACAACCGCCGGAAGACGTTTTTCAAGCTCTACTTCGGCATCACGCCCGATGAAGGCCACCGCTGGTTCCTGACGCTGGGCCCGACCTTCTGAGCCTCACTTCAGTCGGAATCACAGCCGAGCGCAAAGCGCAGCGCGGCGCAAACCTGTTCCATGCGCTTCGGGCTGAGCTGGGCGAGCAGCGGCCCCAAGCGGTCCTGGCGGACGGTGATCGCGCCGTGCAAATTCACCGCACAAGGGAATTTCATGCCGTCATCCTCGTTGAGCACGACTTCCGAGGGCACGCCGCGAATCGATGAAGTAACCGGCGCGACCGTAGCCATCGACAGCAGCCCCAGCGCACTGTCGCGGGTGAGAACGACAACCGGCCGGCGCTTGTCCGGGGGAGCAAAGGTGTAGAGCCGCACCTCCCCTCGCTTCACCATCGCCGCATATCAGTCCTCAGAGACGGCCTGACTTTCCCAAAACTTGGCTTCTTCGATGTCTTCGGGAATGCGCTTATAACCTTCGCGCTCCTGATCTTCCCATGCCTTGATCTGTTGCCGCCTTAGGTACTCGCGCAACGCCTCGCGTATCAGCGCCGAACGATTGCGTTTGGTGCGGCGCGCCTCAAGATTGGCCGCCTGCAGAAGCTTGTCGTCGAGCACCACCTGCACGATCATCGACGGGCGCGGAGCCTCGCGTGGATCGTCCACGGTGAACCTGGCAGCCCCAGCGTTGCTGGATCCACGCCGTGTTTTTTGCCGTGGGCGGTTCGCTACTGCGCGAGATGCGCGGCCCGCCGTGCGAACGGCGCGGCCCCCGCGTTTTGCTGTTGAACCCATACCACAGTATATTCCACAGCATGGCCGCAAGCCTGAGGGGTCCGGCGTACTTTGTGCCCGTAGTTAGGGCGCCCCAGCGCACTCAGCAACCCCAGCCTACAGCGACGCGGGGCTGACGACGCAGTGCTTGCAACGGCTGGCGAAGTAGACAATGGCGCCGCTGGCGGCGGCAGCGGCCAGGGCTTCGCCGGCGACGGTGAGCAACGGCACGCCGGGGCCTTTCATGGCGACCGGCGGCGGCAGCGCCTGTGGATCGCGGAACTTGACGGTCTTGCCCGCCGGTACGGCGTAAGCGCCGGCGGCGGAGCGGATGGCGACCGCACCCGTCACGGCGGTCACATAGACTTCACCGGAGAAATCATAGACATTGAAGCGGCTGCGGGCGCTCGCGGGCCACACGATGCGCGCCGCCACCGCAACCGGCAACTGGCCGGCAATTTCGACCAGGCCCGATCGCAGGCGGATTTGCGTCGTACCACCGGCGTTCTCCATCCGAAAACGGGTGTTGGCGGCGGCCAGAAGCGAGGCGCCGGGCAGCACCAGCCGCGCGCTGCCGTTGGCGTTGGTGGCAATCACGTCGCCGGGCAGGAGTGCCGAGCCGGCGCTGGCCGTTTGGCCATTGATGGCAACTGTCCCTGCCGTCGGTGTGACGATGGCGCCCGGCGCAGCAACGAGCGGCAGGCCGGCAACAAGGACAATCAGGCTCAGGGCAGTGACAGGGCAGCGAAGGCGCATGCGAGTAGCTCCTCGGGACATGGTAGCGTGAAAGGCGGAGGAATTTCATGCCGCCAAAACACGAAGACGCCCGGTTGATTTTGAAACTGTACGATTTGCGCCGCGAAACGGTGATGCGCAAGGCGCGCACCTGGTTTGCGCAGGAGTTTCACCCGGCCAGCGCCGACGACTACATGGCTACGCTACGCAGCGATAACAGTGCCTACCTGCGCCAAGTCGTGTCGTTCTGGGACATGGCCTGCGCACTGGTGCTGCAGGGCGCCATCGACCAGGAGATGTTTAACGCCACCAACGGCGAGCACATGTTCGTGTTTGCTAAAATCCAGCCGTTCCTCGCAGAACTGAGAAAGAAGCAGAATTCTCCCAACATGCTGACCAATCTGGAGAAGGTGGTCCTGGCGCGGCCGAACGCCCAGGAAATCCTGAACCGCATGCGCGAAAACCAGAAGCAGACAGCGCAAGCAGCGCGGGGATAGCGGGGCCCGGAGTTTGGCCGCGGCGCCCGCCATCATCGAAGCCCGGAGCGTGCAAAAGTGGTTCCCGGGTCCGGAAGGACGGCGCATCGAGGTCATCGCGCCGACCGATCTGGCCGTGTACCCGGAGCAGGTGCTGGCGCTGCTGGGACCGTCGGGATCGGGCAAATCGACACTGCTGCGCATGCTCGCCGGGCTGGCAGCGCCATCGAGCGGCACGGTGCTCTGGCATGGCGAACCGCTGCGCGGCCAGGTCCCAAACGCCGCCATCGTGTTTCAGGGCTTCGCGCTGTTTCCCTGGCTGACGGTGCAGGAAAATGTCGAAGCGCCGCTGGAAGCGCGCGGCCTGGATGCAGGGGCGCGCACAGCGCGGGCGCTGCGCATGCTTGACACCGTCGGCCTCGACGGCTTTGAAACCGCCTTTCCCAAAGAGCTTTCCGGTGGCATGAAGCAGCGCGTGGGCCTGGCGCGGGCGCTGGCGGTCGAGCCCGAAGTCCTGTTTATGGACGAGCCATTTTCGGCCGTCGACGTGCTCACCGCCGAAAACCTGCGCGGCGAGCTGATGGATTTGTGGCTGCAGCACAAGCTGCCGACGCGGGCTATCTTCCTGGTGACCCACAATATTGAAGAAGCCGTGCTGCTGGCGGATCGCGTCATCGTGCTGGCGCGCAATCCTGGCCGCATCCGCGCCGATTTTGCGGTGCCGCTGGCGCACCCGCGCGAACGCAAAGAAGCGCGCTTCACCGAATACGTCGATTACATCTACACCATCATGACCCGACCGGAGGCCGAGTTGCCGCCCGCCCCTGGCGTTCCCGCGGCAGCGCGACCGGGCGCACCCAGCTACCCCATGCTGCCGCATGCGCTGCCGGGCGGCATTAGCGGTCTACTCGAGCTGCTGGTCGACCGCGGCGGCCACGCCGATCTGTACCAGTTGGCCGACGACCTGCAGATGGAACTCGACGACCTGCTGCCCACACTCGAAGCCGCCTCGCTGCTGGGCTTTGTAAAACTCACCGAGGGTGATGCCGACATCACGCCCGAGGGCCGAGCCTTTGCCGCCGCCGACATTTTGCAGCGCAAGGAACTGTTCCGCCACGCGGCTCTGGAACATGTGGCGCTGCTGCGATTGATGGAAGGCACGCTGCGCGCCAAGGCGGACCATACCATGCCGGAGGATTTCTTCCACGATCTGCTCGACGAGCACTTCAGCGAAGCCGAAGTGCAGCGCCAGCTCGACACCGCGTTAAACTGGGGCCGCTACGCCGAACTCTTCGACTATGACGCCGAAACCGGGCTGCTGACCGCGGCCGAACCGGTTTCTCCACCAGGAAAAGAATGAGCGAGCGCCGCCAGCCCGCGGAGCAGCCGAGCGGCGCGCGAGGGGGGCCGTGGTCGCTGCTGCCGCTGGGCGCGTGGCCGCACGTCAGTGATATTTTTCTCTTTGCCGCCGTCTTCGCGGGCATCTACGCCTTCGCCCACGTGGCGAGTAACTGGCTCGGGCCGGCGGCGCCGCACGTCGTCATCGAGAGCAATCCATGGTTTCTGTTTGGCTATGCGGGCGCATCGCTGCTGCGCATGCTCATTGCCTACGTGCTCAGCCTGGCGTTCGCCATCGCCTACGGCTACTGGGCCGCCAGCAGTGCGACGGCCGAACGGCTGCTGATCCCGCTACTCGACATTCTGCAGTCGATCCCGGTGCTGAGCTTTTTGCCGGGCGTGATGCTGGGCATGGTGGCGCTGTTTCCGGGCCAGCAGATCGGCATCGAAATGGGCGCCATTCTGCTGATCTTTACCGGCCAGGTGTGGAATTTGGCGTTCAGCTTTTACGCCTCGCTGCGCAGCATTCCCAGCGAAATGCGCGAAGCTTCGCGCCTTTATGGCTTTACCTGGTGGCAGCGTTACCGGCAAATCGAGATGCCGGCGGCGACGATCGGGCTGGTGTGGAACTCGATGATGTCGGTCGCGGGCGGCTGGTTTTTCCTGATGGCGTGCGAGCAGTTCGAGCTGGGCAACCGCGACTTCCGCCTGCCCGGCCTGGGATCGTACCTGCAAACGGCAGCCGGCGCCGGCGACACGCATGCCATCCTCTGGGGCATCGCCGCCATGGTTATCGTGATCGTGCTGCTCGACCAGGTGCTGTGGCGGCCGCTGATCGCCTGGTCCCAGAAATTCAAGCTGGAGCAGGGCGCGAGCGCCGAATCGGCCAGTTCCTGGATGCTGGACTGGCTGCGTCAGTCGCAAATGCTGGCGCGCTTGCACGATGCCGTGGTCGCGCCGCTCACCGAGCGCATCGCCATGCGGGCCGCGCGTATTCCGCCCGAGCAGTCCGGCGCGCCCCCCAGCGGCGTGCGACGCTGGGCGCGGCGTAGCCTTGCCGCCGCCGGCATTCTGGTCATCGCCTACGCGGTAGCGCGCGCGGCGATGCTGCTGGGCGGGCTGAGCCCTGCCGAGGTCGCCGACGTGGGCAAGGGCCTGGGCACGACGCTGGTGCGCGTCTTCGTGACGCTGGCGATTGGCGCCGCCTGGGCCATCCCCACCGGCGTCGCCATCGGGTTGAACCCGAGGCTCGCGCGCATCGCCCAGCCGCTGGCGCAAATCGCCGCGTCCATTCCGGCGACGGCGCTGTTCCCGGTGGTGCTGCTGCTGCTCATCGGCTGGGGACGCGGCATGGAGCTGGCCGCGATCGTGCTTATGCTGCTGGGCACGCAATGGTACATCCTCTTTAATGTGATCGCCGGAGCCACCGCGCTACCCACCGAACTGCGCGAGGCGGCGCGCGTGTTCCGCTTCCGGCGCTGGGACCGGTGGCGGCGGCTGATTCTGCCGGGCATTTTTCCCTATCTCGTGACCGGCCTGATTACCGCCTCCGGCGGCGCCTGGAACGCCAGCATCATTGCCGAGTATTTTCACTTCCGCGGCCGCATTTTTGCGACCGTCGGCATCGGCGCGCTGATCAGCCACGCCACCGACACCGGCAATTTCCGCCTGCTGCTGGCCGCAACAGTCGCGCTGGCCGTGGTCGTCGTGCTGCTGAACCGGCTGGTGTGGCGGCCGCTGTACCGGCTGGCGGATACGCGGTTCCGGCTGGAGGGGTGAGAAGTATTTCAGTAAGTCAGTTCGAAATACACCCGAGCGGGGGGATGCGCCCGCAAGCCCTGGGCCGCTATGATGGCGCCGAGTGCAACCCTTGCTTTATGCGGCGCTGGCGCTCGCCTGCGGCATCGCGGTGGCGGCCAGCGGTTCAGACCTTTGGCTGGCGCATGGAGCGCTGTGGCTTCTGTTATTGCTTGCGGCTGCGGCGCTGGTGGCGGTGTGGCGTGAGCGGCGGCGAACGGCGGCGGCGCTGGCGCTGACCTTTTGCCTGCTGCTTGGTTATGCGCGCGCGAGCGGCGCGCTGCGGCAGCCACCACACGCGGGCGGCGCGCTGGTTGCCACGGCCTGGGTGCTTGAGCAGCAGCCGCGGGAGCGCGTGTTTGTCACCGGCTATCTTCGCGACCGGCCCACGCTACTGTACGACAGCGGCACGCCCAGCGCCGTGCGGCTCGACTTGCAAGCCATTAGTCTGTCGGCCGGCGACGCCAGCCGCGACATACGGCCTGCTCGCGGCGGCGTGCGGCTCTACGCCTATCCGCCGCGCAAGGGGAACGGCCTGCACTGGGATTCGGCACTGCTGCAATTGCAGGCGGGCGCGGGGCTGGCGGTCAATGTGCATCTGCGGCCGCTGCGCTCGTATGGCGATCCTGGTGTGCCGGATTTCAGCGCCAAGGAACAGCGCCAGGGCATCGTGGTCACCGCGACGCTGCCGCTCGACGCCTGGCGGCGCTGGCCGATGGCACAGCGCCGCAGCCCGATCGCTGCGGCCCGCGCGCGCGTATGGGGATGGCTCAGCGCGCGGCTCGATGCCTTGGCGCCGCCGGCGCGCGCTCCCCGCGCCAACGCCCTGCTGCGCGGCATGCTGCTGGGCGACGTGGCGCGGCTCGACGAAACCACGCGCACCGACTTTCAGATTGATGGCGTTTACCACCTGCTGGTGGTTGCCGGGCTGCATATCGGCGTGCTGGCGTGGGTTCTTTGGACGCTGCTCAAATGGCTGCGCTGCTCGCCGGTGGTCACGGGTCTGATTTGCCTCTTGCTGCTCTCCGGCTACGCCTGGGTGATTGCCGGGCGCACGCCTACGCTACGTGCGCTGCTGATGCTGGCGCTCTACGCTTGCGCCCGATTATGGTACCGCGAGAGACAGGCACTGAACGCGGTAGGCGCGGCGGCACTGATCCTGTTGCTCTGGCGCCCGCTCGATTTGTACAGCGCCGGGTTTCAAATGTCGTTTGGCGCGGCGCTGCTGCTCGCCGGGGTGGCGCTGCCGCTGCTGCTCGCCGGCTCGCATGGCTGGCGGCGCGCCACCAAGCGCTTGCAGAACGTGGCTTACGATGAGGCCTTTGCGCCCAAGCTGGCGCAGTTGCGGCTCGACTTGCGGCGCATCGCTGAAAATCTCGCGACGATCTGGAAGCCTTTGGGCTGGCGCGTGTGGCCTTCGGCGTTGCGCTTTGTCATTTTCATCTACGACGTCGCTCTGATTTCGCTGGTGCTGCAAGTGGGCCTCGCAGTGTTCAACACCGTCTATTTCCATCGCGCCAACCCCTGGTCGGTGCTGGCCAATGCGGTGCTGGTGACTGGCGCCGGAATTTTGATTCCGCTGGGTTGGCTGGCGGTTCTGCTGCCCTGGAACAGGGTCGGCGCTGCCGCAACCGGCTTCGCCAAAGCCATGCTGTGGTTCGCCGCCTGGATGGCGCGCTGGCCGGCAGCGAACTGGCGCATGCCCTCGCCGCCGAGCTGGTTTCTGCTGCTGTGCGGCGCGGGCTTGATCGCCTGGCTGATGGCCTGCACTGCGGGGAAACAGCGCCAGCGTTTGGGGCGGCAGGTGGCCGTTTTCAGCGCCGTCGCCGCCGCGCTCGCACTGGGGCTGGCGCTGGCGCCTTTTTCCCCGCGGCTGCCGCCTGGGCTGAGCGCGACGATCCTTGATGTCGGCCAGGGCGACTCGATCTTTGTCTCCTTTCCCGATGGACGCACCATGCTGGTTGATGGCGGGCCGCGCAGCCCGCGCTGGGATACCGGCCAGGAAATCATCGCGCCCTTTCTGTGGTCGCTCGGCCTGCATCGCGTGGACGCGGTACTGCTCACCCACGCGCACAACGATCATCTTGGCGGCCTCCGCACCGTACTCGATGATTTTCGCCCGCGCGAAGTCTGGGTCACGCGTACGCTGCCTACCGATGCGCCCACGCACGCCTTTCTGCGCGAGGTCGCCGCCGGCAATTCCCGGCTGCGCCGGCTCGACACCGGCGATGTCTTCCGCGTGGGCGCCAGCCAGATTGCGGTGCTGCTGCCGCGGCCCGCGTATCAGGCCGGCCCCGCGCCCAGCAACGATGACTCGATGGTTGTGCGTGTAACCTACAACGGTGAGAGCATGCTGCTCGAAGGCGACGCCGAAGGCGTCGGCGAGCACTGGATGGTCGATCACCACCTGCACCTGCTGAGCGCGGTGCTCAAGGTCGGCCATCACGGCAGCAAGACCTCTTCGACGCCACAGTTTCTGGCCGCCGTGCATCCCCAGGCGGCCATCATTTCCGTCGGCGCCGATAATTCCTACGGCCAGCCCGCACCCCAGGTTCTGGCCGACCTGCGCCGTGCCGGCGCGCGGGTTTTCCGTACCGACCGCGATGGCGCCATCCAGTGCCGGCTGCAAAATGGCCGCCTGCACGTATTTTTATTCCGTCGCATTCCCGGAACTTAGCGATTACAATGGGCGCGTTATGGCTACCCCACGCGCCTACACCCGCCACGCAACGGTTCTGCTCGTTGCGACGCTTTGCGTCGCCGCCGCGGTCGCGCAAGCCCCGCAACATTCGCAGTACCCGGTGCTGCCGTCGGAGTTCCCAGCGGACTTCCTTCCACCGCAGCAGCCGCAGCCCTACACCGTGCGCATCGCCGCAGTGCCCATGCGCGACGGCACTAAGCTCAACACCGTCATCCTTATTCCCAAGGGTGTCACCCATGCCGGCATCGTGCTCACCCGCACGCCCTACAACGCCGACGGCCGGCTGCGCTCTGCGGCCAACGATCCCATCCTGCGCGCGGGCTACATCCGCGTCATTCAGGATGTGCGCGGCAAGTACGGCTCCGAGGGCGACTACATCATGAACCGTTATGTGCTCGGGCCGTTGAACCCGACGCCCGTTTCCGATGCCACCGACTGCTCGGATACCATCTCCTGGCTGGTCAAGAACGTGCCCGAAAGCAACGGCCGGGTCGCCACCATCGGCATTTCCTACGACGGCTTCGAGGCGGCGATGTCGCTAGTACATCCCAATCCGCATCTGGCGGCGGCGATTCCGGAAAATCCGATGGTCGATGGCTGGCGCGGCGATGACTGGTTTCACTACGGCGCGTTTCGCGAACAGTTTCTTCCCTACATTTATCAGCAGGACTCCTCGCGCGGCGGCGTTCATAAATGGTGGCAGAACTACACCGACGACTACACCATGTGGTTGAAGGCGGGTAACGCCAGCACAGTCGCCGAGGAGCACGGCATGCAGCAAGTGGGCTTCTGGCGCAAGCTGGTCGAGCACCCGTCGTACGACGCGTTCTGGCAGGGACAGGCGGTCGACAGGATTCTGGCCCAGGAGCCGCTGACCGTACCCACGCTGCTGGTCGCCGGCGAGTGGGACCAGGAAGACATTTACGGCGGTCTCGCCATCTATCGCGCGCTCGACGCGATTCCCTCCGACCGCCCCAACTTGTATTTGGCCATGGGGCCGTGGTATCACGGTCAGGAAGCGCGCGGCGGCACGCACCTGGGCGCGATTCAGTTCGGCTCGGACACCTCGGCCTATTTCACCGAACACATCCTGCTGCCCTTTCTGGCGCAGCACCTCAATGCCGATGGCCCCGATGCGCATCTGGCGCACGTGAATGCGTACGTAACGGGCGCCAATCGCTGGGAGCAGCTCGCAAGCTGGCCCGCCTGCGGCGGCGATTGCAGCATTCAGTACCAGCCGCTCTATTTGCAGGCGGACCACGGCCTCGGTTTCGAGAAGCCGGCGGCCAGCGGCAAGGCCTACAACCAGTACGTCTCCGATCCTGCCAACCCGGTGCCGTACCGGCCGCGTCCGGTGCCGGCGGCACAATCAGCCACCTGGCACGAGTGGCTGGTGGGCGATCAGCGTTTGGTCTCCGGCCGCCCCGACGTCGAGATTTATGAAACCCCGGTGCTCACCCATGCCGTGCGCGTCAGCGGCATTCCCAAAGTTCATCTGGTAGCTTCCACCAGCGGCACCGATTCCGACTGGGTGGTCAAGCTCATTGACGTCTATCCCAACCGCGATTTCGTAGAGCCCGACATGAGCAGCTACGAGCTGGCTGTGGCCATGGACATTTTCCGCGGTCGCTACCGCACGAGCTGGTCACATCCGGCGCCGCTGACACCGAACGAGCCGCTGCTGTACCAGTTCAACCTGCCCGTGGCCAACCACGTCTTCCTGCCCGGCCATCGCATCATGGTGCAGATTCAGTCGAGCTGGTTCCCGCTCTACGACCGCGACCCGCAGACCTTCGTCTCCAATATTTTCAAGGCCAGGCCTGCGGATTACGTCAAAGCCACCCAGCGCATCTACCACGCGCCCGGCCACGCCACCTACATCGACCTGCCGGTCGCGCGGCAACAGTAGCGACAGGCTCACTGCCGCGTGCCCGAAACGGGAAGCCGCTACCGCGAAGGGGGGCTAGCCCGGTGGCCCGCCGCGTCGTAGAGTCGCTGCATGCTTGGGATTATCTTGGCCGTCTTGGTCGCGCTTGCGATTATTCAGATCACGGGTAGCGCCATCACCGCGGCGGTCATTCTGGGCGCGGCAGTGTTGTCAGTGCGTATCTGCGTGTGGTGCGTACAGCGCATCCTCAAATTCGTGATCGACAGGCAAGACCGGGAACCTGCATCCGCTACCGCCCCATCGGCACCGCCCACCTTCGAGGAGTATTGTCGGCGGGAGTTCCCGTGGCTGACCAGCCCGTCAAGCAGCAGCGCAGACAGAGGCAAAGGATCCGACGATAGGGCGCGCGCCGAATGCCGAGCTGGTCAGCGACACAAACCCACGCGGTCCACAGCCTTATGATGCCACCGTGCCGCGGGTGATTTCGTAGAGCAGATTCACGCTGCCGTCCTGCGCGGGGCGGTCAACGGGGCCGACGAGGCGGGCGCCAATTTTTTCCAGGGCATGGCGCGAGCGCTGGTTGTTTTCGCCGGCGCGGAAGACAACGCGGTCGAGCGACTGCAGAGCGTGGGCGACCAGCAGCCGTTTCATTTCGCCGTTGTAGCGGCCGCCCCAGTAGGCGCGCTGCAAAAACGTGTAGCCAATTTCAATTTGGCTGGGCGGGCCTGGCTTGTACTCGTAGTAACGCGTGCTGCCGATGATGTGGCCGTTCGCACGATCGATCACTACGAAGGCGCCGCCGGAGGCGAGAGCGCCGTCGAAGTATTTCTGAAACACCGGCCGCGTGTAGCGGATGGACTCGGGGTGCTGCTCCCAAATGAGGGGGTCGCTCGCGGCGGCGTACAGCGCCTCAAAGTCGTCCGGCCGCAGCGGCCGCAGTTGCACTAAGGTCCCGGTGAGCGTGGGCTGTGGATCGAAAGCCATGCTTCTATTTTCAACAACTCTTCCGGTCTTCCGGTCCAAGATTGTGCATCCGGCGCCGCAGCCGGGAATCGAAGACGGAAGTAGCCTAAGATCAAGGAGTTAGCCTAGGAGGATTTGGTATGAACGGAAAATGGCAGCGTGCATTTATGGGGGCAATGATTACGGCCGCGCTGACGGTGGGAGCGTTTGCGGCCTTGAAGCCGGGCGAGCAGGCGCCGAAGTTTACCGCTCAGGCGAGCCTCGCGGGCAAGGACTTCACCTTCTCGCTGCGCCAGGCGCTGGCGAAAGGGCCGGTGGTGGTTTATTTCTTCCCTTCTGCCTTCACCCAGGGCTGCGACATTGAAGCCCACACCTTCGCCACCGAAAAGGCCAAATTCACCGCCGTGGGCGCCACCGTCATTGGCGTTTCAGCCGACAGCATCCAGCGTTTGAACGCCTTTTCCGTTGACCCCAAGTACTGCGCCAAGCAGTTTGCCGTGGCCTCGGATGCCGGCCTCAAAATCGCCAAAGAATATGGCTTAAAGACCTTTGCGGGTCGGCCCGGCATGAAGGACGTGCGTGGCGTGGACATCGGCCACCCCTTCATCGAGCGCACCACTTTCGTCATTAATAAGGCCGGCCGCATCGTCGCCGTCTACTCGAGTCAGGCCGATCACATCAGCGCCGCCCAGCACGTCGCCAAGGCACTGGCCGAAGTCCAGAAGCTACAGGCCGAATAGCGCCACCGGTCAGTGGGGGTAGGGGTGGTGCGTCAGAATGGCGCAGGCGCGATAGATCTGCTCCAGCGCCACCAGCCGGGCCAGCTCGTGCGAGAGCGTCAGCGGCGAAAGCGATACACGGCCGGCGGCTGCGTGCGTGACCGCGGCAGAGAAGCCGTCGGCACCGCCTACCGCAAAGACGACCTCCTGGCCGGCGTGCGCCGTGGCTTCGCGCTCCAGAAACGCGGCGAACTGAGGCGATGTGAAGGCGCGGCCGGCCGGGTCGAGCAGCCAAAGCCGGGTGCCTTCTGTCCGGCGCAAAAGCTGCCGCTCCGGCTCGCGGCCCGCCAATTCTTCCGTGCGCAGCGTAGCAAACCGGGAAAATGCCGCCAAACGGCCCAGCGCCTCCTCGGTTGCGGCGCGCGTCAGCGGCGATTTCGTCTTCCCCACCCAAACGAGGGCGAGCTTCAGACCCGGCATGGCAGCCCCATGTTAGCCTGAGTAGGGGATCTGGAATGACCGCCTGGGTACAAGTTGGCCTGAAAAAAACGGTGCTCGATCCGCAGGGCAAGGCGATTCAGGACGCCTTACAGCGGCTGGGCTACGGCGCGATTACCGAACTGCGGCAGGCGAAACTGTTCGAGGTGCGCTTGCCGGACGGCGTCGATGAAGCGGAAGCCAGGCGCCAGGTGGAACGCGCCGCGCGCGAAGTGCTGACCAATCCGGTTATTGAAGATTTCTCCATCCGCTGGGAGGCGTAGCAGCGCGACATGTGCGGCATCGTTGGCTACATCGGCAACAAGCCGGTCGTCCCGGTCATTCTGGATGGCCTGAAGCGGCTGGAGTACCGCGGCTACGACTCCGCCGGCATCGCCGTGGTCCGCAATGGCACAACCGGGCCAGCGACGCTGGAAATCCGCCGTGCACAGGGGAAGCTGCGCAACCTGGAAGAAGCCATTCGCGCACAGCCGCTCAGCGGCCATTACGGCATCGGCCACACCCGCTGGGCGACGCATGGGCGACCGACGGAAGAGAACGCCCATCCCCATCGCGACTGTCACGACGAAATCGTGGTCGTGCACAACGGCATTATCGAGAACTACATGGCGCTGAAGCACGAGTTAACCGCAGCCGGCCACACCTTCCGCACCGAAACGGATACCGAAGTGGTGGCCCACCTGGTGGAAGAGCAGATGCGGCAGGGCGCACAGACGCTGGAGGCCGCCGTGCTGGCCGTGCTGCCGCGCCTGAGCGGCGTCTACGCGCTGGCCATCATTTCGACCCTTGATCCGGAAAAAATCGTGGCGGTGCGCAACGGTCCGCCGGCGGTTATTGGCCTTGGCAACGACGAGTTCTTCGTGGCCAGCGACATCCCGGCGCTGCTGCATCATACCCGCGATGTCTTTTTCCTCGCGGATGGCGACGTGGCCGTACTCAATCCGCATGGCGTCCGGCTGATGGATTTTCAGGGGCATCCGGTGAACCGCGAGATCACCCACATCACCTGGGATCCGATCATGGCGGAAAAAGGCGGCTTCAAGCATTTCATGCTCAAGGAGATCTACGAGCAGCCGCGGGCAGTGCGCGACACGCTGCTGGGCCGCATTTCGCGCGAGCGGGGCGAAGTGTTTCTGGACGAGATGGAGTTGACTGCAGAGGACTTCCGCAGCCTCCACTCTGCCCGCATCGTCGCCTGCGGCACCTCCTGGCATGCGGCGCTGGCCGGCAAGTTCATCCTGGAGGCGCTGGCGCGCATTCCGACCGAGGTCGACTACGGCAGCGAGTTCCGCTACCGCGACCCGCTGGTGCAGCCGGATCAACTCACCCTCCTGATCTCCCAGTCGGGCGAGACCGCCGACACGCTGGCGGCGCTGCGCGAGGCGCGCGAGCGCGGCTCGAAAACGCTCGCCATTGTCAACGTGGTGGGCAGCATGCTGATGCGCGAGGCGCAAGGCGCGCTGGTCACCCACGCCGGGCCGGAAATCGGCGTGGCCTCGACCAAATCCTTCACCACACAACTGGCGGCGCTGGTGATTCTCGGCCTTTACCTGGGCCGCACGCGCGGCACGCTCAGCGCCGATGCGGCCCGCAGCCTCATGGCCGAACTCGACAAAATTCCCGCGAAACTGGAGTCCCTGCTCAACCGCGATGAGGAGTATGAACTGCTGGCGCGGCGCTTCTATCGTGCCCGCGATTTCCTCTATCTCGGTCGCGGCATTCACTACCCCATCGCGCTCGAAGGCGCTCTGAAGCTCAAGGAAATTTCCTATATTCACGCCGAGGGCTACCCGGCTGGGGAAATGAAGCACGGTCCCAACGCGCTGATCGACGAGAATCTGCCGGTGCTGATTCTCGCCGCTCACGACCCCGATGACGCCGCCTCCGTGACGCGCTACGAGAAGACGCTCAACAACTTGAAGGAAGTCAAGGCGCGCGAGGGCGAAGTGATCGTGGTGGCCAATGCGGGCGACACGAACGTGCGCGAGGACGCCGATCACGTCATTGAAATTCCCAGCGCACCGGAACTGCTGCTGCCCATGCTCGAAGCCGTACCCCTGCAGTTGCTCGCCTACCACATTGCGGTGCGCCGCGGCTGTGACGTGGATCAGCCCAGAAACCTGGCAAAATCGGTGACGGTGGAATAGCGCGCGGCATCAGAGGTTGTGTGCGCATCTTGTGCGTCAACACCGGCTCCTCCAGCGTCAAGCTGGTACTGTGGGACGGCACGCAGGAGCTGCTCCGTGCCAAGGCCGAGACCCTGCGCGGCGAAGCGCAATTTGACGCCGCCGTCACCTCTTCGCTGCACTCGCTTCCTGCCGCGCCCGACGCCGTCGCGCACCGCATCGTCGCCGCAGATACTGCCTGGCCCGGCGCCCGGCGGCTGGACGCCGCGCTCCTGCAGGAGCTGGAAACGCGGGCGCCGCTGGCGCCCGACCATCTGCCGCAGGCGCTGGCCGCCATCCGCGCGGCGCAAGCCGCCTTCCCGGCTCTACCGCAGTTGGCGTGTTCCGATTCCAGCTTTCACCGCACGTTGCCCGAAGTGGCCCGCCAGATCGCGCTGCCGCGCGAGCTGCGCCAGCGCGGCTTAGCCCGCTATGGCTACCACGGGCTTTCGTGCGAGTCGGCGTTGGCGGCGTTGCGTGCCGAAGGCCCGCTTCCCGGGCGCCTCGTCATCGCCCATCTCGGCAACGGCTGCAGTCTTACTGCCGTGCGCGACGGCCGGAGCGTAGAAACGACGATGGGCTTCACGCCGCTGGGCGGCCTGGTCATGTCCACGCGCAGCGGTGATCTCGATCCCGGCGTGCTGCTCTACCTGCTGCGCGCCGCCGGCTACACGCCGGATGCGCTCAACCTCCTGTTGAATCAGGAAGCTGGCCTGAAGGGTCTTTCCGGCATCAGCGGCGACATGAAGGCGCTACTCGCCGATGCGCGCCCGGAGGCGCAGCTCGCCGCCGCGGTGTTTGTGCATCAGGCGCGCAAGCACCTGGGCGCGCTGGCTGCGGTGCTCGGGGGTGTAGACCTGGTGGTCTTCACCGGCGGCATGGGAGAAAATTCCGCTGTCATCCGCGAGCGCATCTGTGCCGGCATGGATTGGCTCGCGCCCCATCGCTCCCTCTCTGTCCGCGTTATTCCCGCCAACGAAGAACTCGTCATGGCCCGCCAGGCCGCCGCGGTGCTGGCTGACCCGTAAGGAGGCTTTATGTTCCGTTTTGATCCACAGCTTTCCAGCGCGGTTACTGGTCCACTCTCCCCGGAAGCACTGGCCGCGCTTGACCACTACTGGCGTGCCGCCAATTACCTCACGGTCGGGCAGATCTACCTCCAGGACAATCCCCTGTTGCGCGAACCGCTGTGGCCGGAGCATATCAAGCCTCGCCTCTTGGGTCACTGGGGCACCTCGCCGGGATTGAACCTGATCTATGCCCACTTGAATCGTCTGATCCGTAAGCGCGAGCTGGATGCCATCTACCTTGCCGGCCCCGGCCATGGCGGCCCGGCGCTGCTCGCTAACGTCTACCTTGAAGGCACGTACAGCGAGATCTACCCTGCAATCGCACGGGATACAGCCGGTATGCTGCGCCTCTTCCGGCAGTTTTCCACTCCCGGAGGCGTGCCCAGCCACGTCAGCGTGCCCACGCCCGGTTCCATTCACGAAGGCGGCGAGTTAGGTTACGTGCTTGCGCACGCCTTTGGCGCCGTGCTCGACAATCCGGACTTGCTGGCCGTCGCGGTTGTGGGCGACGGCGAATCGGAAACCGGGCCGCTGGCCGGCTCCTGGAAGAGCGTGGACTTTCTCGACCCGGCGCGCGACGGCGCAGTTTTGCCGATCCTGCACCTGAACGGGTACAAGATTGCCAGCCCCACCATTTCCGGCCGCACACCCGATGCGCGGCTGTTCGCGCTGTTTGCGGGCTACGGCTACGAACCTCTGCTGGTCGCCGGTGATGAACCGGAGCCGGTGCATCAACGCCTGGCTGCAGCTTTGGATTATGCCGCCGACCGGCTCGCGGCGCTCCGCCGGGGCGAGCTGCACGGAGCGCAGCGGCGCTGGCCGATGATCCTGCTGCGCACGCCCAAAGGTTGGACGGGGCCGAAAGAATGGAACGGTGTGCCGATTGAGGGCACCTTCCGCGCCCATCAGGTGCCGCTCAAAGACGTACGTAGCAACCCGGCACAACTGGCCGCGCTGGAGACCTGGATGCGCTCCTACAAGCCGGAGGAACTCTTCGATGGCAAGGGCGCACCACAGCCCGCTATCACTGCCTGGGCGCCACAAGGCGACCGCCGCATGGGTGCTAATCCTCACGCGAACGGGGGCAAGCTCCTGCACGCGCTGCAGCTTCCCGATTGGCATGCGCAGGCGCTGCCGGTGCCACAGCCGGCGCGTGAGCACCACGAATCCACGCGCCAACTGGGCCGCTGGCTGCGCGAGCTGGTACGCGCCAATACCACAAATTTTCTACTGACCTGCCCGGATGAGCTGGCCTCCAACCGTCTCGATGACGTGCTGACGGCCACCGGCCGCCGCTGGGCGCTGACACGATTGCCATTCGACGACCACCTCGACGCGGAAGGACGCGTGTTCGAAGTCCTCAGCGAACATCTCTGCGAAGGCTGGCTTGAAGGCTATTTGCTGACCGGGCGTCACGGCCTGTTTGCCACGTACGAGGCCTTCGCCATGATTGCCGCCTCCATGCTGGTGCAGCACACGAAGTGGCTCGAAGCCTCCCTGGCGCTGCCTTGGCGCGCGCCGGTGGCTCCGCTCAACCTGTTGCTCACCTCGACCTGCTGGCGGCAGGATCACAACGGTTTCAGCCATCAGGGTCCCGGTCTGATTGACGTGCTGCTCAGCAAGCGCGGCACGGTTGCCCGCATTTACTTTCCACCTGACGCCAATTCGCTGCTGGCCCTGGCGCAACGCTGCTTCACGGAACGCAACACCGTGAATCTCCTGGTGATCGACAAACAGCCGCAACTGCAATGGCTTGATGCCGCCGCAGCCGAGGCACACGCCGCCGCCGGCGCCAGCGCCTGGGACTGGGCAAGCACGCCCGAGGCCGAACAAGTCGATGTCGTCCTCGCCGCCTGCGGCGATGTGCCGACACTGGAGACCGTCGCCGCCGCCTGGTGGCTGCGCCACTATGCCCCGGAGCTGCGGCTGCGTGTGGTCAACATATGCGATCTGATGTGCCTGTTCACCCCGGACGTGCATCCCCACGGTCTGAGCGAGGAGCGCTTTGCTGAGCTTTTCACCGCCTCGAAGCACGTCATCTTTGCCTTCCATGGCTATCAGCGTGCCGTCCATTCGGTGTTGCACGGACGTCCGCACGCCGACCGTTTTCACGTGCGCGGCTTCGTCGAACAGGGCACCACCACCACGCCCTTTGACATGGTGGCGTTGAACCACATGAGCCGCTTCGACCTCGCTGCCGAGGCTCTACGGCGCGCATATCCGGAAGGCGCGCGGCGGGACGCGCTGGTCCGTCAGTGCGAACAGGCCATCCGGGACGCGGTGGCTTATGCCGGAATCCATTTTGAGGACGCACCCGAAATTCGGAACTGGACATGGACCGAGCCGGTGCCCCTAAGCGGCGCGCCCGAACTGGCGGCGTAACTCCGGCTTCGCGGCCTGCAGAATGCGCTGCCGCGACACAGGCAGATTGCGGCCGGCGCGATTGATGTAAAAGTTCAGCATGGACATAGCGGACTGCAGGGGCGTGCCCTTGCGCCGGGAGCTGGCCAGCGCCGAACGTTGCAGAGAGGCCGCAATTGCCCGCGGCGTATTGAGTTTGAACACGCCCGGCTCCAGGTCCAGCGCATTGCTGTTGCGCGTAACTTCCTGCGACCAATACTTCCGTTTTTGCGGCTTCGCCACGGTAATCCCACCCTGTGGGCCGCGCGGCCTCGCCGCGCTGGATGCCCGCGATGGATCGTTAGATGGCGCCAAGCACTTCGGCTGCTGCCCGCTGTCCGCTGGCGACCGCGCCGCCCACGGTGGCATGGTGACCGCTATTGTCCGTCGCCTCACCGGCAAAAAACAGGGATTGCGAGAGCGGCTGGGCGAGGGCGGCGTGGGCATCGGCGCCGCCGACGCAAGCGTAGCTGTAGGCGCCGCGCGACCAGGGATCGGCTTGCCAGTCGTGCGTGTGGACTTCAATCAGATTGCGATCGAGGAAACGCCGCGACACGCGCAATAGTCCCGCCAGGCTGTCCAGCGCCCGCGCGCCGATCTCCGTTTGCGTCATTCCGGCAAGGGCGGCCGCGTGCGGTCCTCCGGCCCAACCAGTAATCTGCTCCGCGTGCGGATCCTTCCACCAGGTCGGAAAGGCTCCGGGGCCGCCAAACAGGAAGCGCAAGTCCGCCAGCGAGCCGCCGGTCGCTCCCCGGATGTCCCTCCAGATGCGGCTCTCCAACCGCAGCACCGCGCGCACCGCGCCGCCCATCGCCAGGGCCTCGAGCGCGGCGCGCTTGCTCGTCAGCGGCGGCACAAACGTCACCTCGTTGCGCTGCAAAATGCTGAGCGGCAGCGTAATGATCGCTGCCCGGGCGGCGATTTCCTGTGCCGGTGTGGCTACGACCACCGATCCCGGCCCCCAGGCGATCCGGCGCACAGGGCTGGCCAATTGGATCTCGCCCGCAGCGTGCAGCCGCCCGAGCCACTGTGAGTAGCCACCGCGCGGCCGCCGCGGCTGACCCCACTCCCCATCCGCCGCGAACTCCCGCTGCAGCGACGTAACGCTGATGCGGGCGGGATCCGCTGCCTCGTAGCCTTCAATGAAAGCCAGTGCCCGCGTGCGTGCCTCTTCCGGCAGGTCCCGGCAGTGATCGTTCAGAAATTCGGCGAACGACTGATCCGGCCCGCGAGCTGCCTCCAGGCGCTTGGACACTTCATCGGCGCCCTCGGCCAATTGGCCTACAGGAACCAGCTCGCCGTCGACTACCGACCAGTCCTGTCCTTCCGCTGTCGCTGCGGCTTCCGGTTCAGTAACGCCGCCGTGGATAAATTCCGCGCCCAGCTCGACAGGCGCCGGCCAGCCATGGGGCTTGATCGTCCAGATACGGCCGCCCACGCGCTCGCGCGCCTCGAGCAGCAGTGCATCGCAGCCGGCTTCCCTCAGCTTCTGGAACGCCGCCAGTCCTGCCGCCCCCGCGCCCACCACGATCACGCCAAACATTAGTGGGGCACCGTTGCCTTGCTGGTTAACACTTTCGTCGTGACCCGGAACTGGCGATAGTCGCTGCAGGTCTCATCCATCAGCAGATTGAATTGCTTGACGAGGAGAAACCGCGCCACGATGTGCCCGCTAAGGCTCTTTTCGAACCAGTGTCCATCCACGTACTGGTTGGTGATGGTGAGAAAGCTGTTCGGTTCAATCCGCGCCAGCACCCATCCCACGCTCACCGTCTGGAGAATACGGATAAACACCTGCGATGTGGCAAAGCTGCCCTTGCTGACCCACACGGTTGCCGCCACACGTTGCAGCAGCTTCAGATGCTTGTCACGCGGATGGTAGCCGGCTCGGGGCGTCAGCGTCACGGCATAGCAGTAGCACCCGGCCGGCGCCTGCTCCTGCGCAAACGCCACGTCAAACGCATCCGGGATCGCCTCGAGCAGCTCCTGTCTCTCTTTGTGCTCTTCCGCCTGTTCCGCGAGCGCCTTCGCGTGCGCCTGCGGTCCGCTGTGCTTGCGGATAAATGCGGCTGCTTTGCGCGCCTGCTTTGCCGCGTCCTCCGGTGAGAGCGGCTTACCCTTGCGGGCAATCACTTCGTCATATTCAACGCCGTCCACCTCGGAAACGGCCTCGGTTTCATCAGATCGCACGTTCGGTGGTTGGCCATCCTTGCCCGGCGATGAGATAATGTCGCGTTCGTGGTAAGCATAGTTTTCGAGCGCCGCATCATCTTGCAGGGCGCGCGCCGCGGCGCGCTGGATAACTTGATAGGCCGAAAGCTGCTCCGGCGCCTGCGCCGCCAGTGACCCTGAAGCCAGGGCCACCGCGAAAGCGGTCAGCAGGACTGGATGCCGCATTCCTCATGCTAGCATTGGCGCGTGCAGGTCACATGACTGACCTATTTGGGTGGATGTGTATCCACCTTAGAATCGATAGTCAGCGCTGACGATTGATTCATCTGTGCGCTCAAACGGCGCCGAAGTCTGCCATGCCGCCCTCGGCTTCGGATCCATGCCCGGCACCGGCGGCAGACCAAAGAGGGCGTCCGTAAGCGTCAGCCGGAAGCGTTGACCGGCGCGCAGCGTCAGCACCAGGTCGATGCCCGCAGGAGTCAAGCCGTGATAGGCAAATCCCCAGACGATGCCATCGGCCGGATAGCGCTTGCTGGGCGGATCCAGCCGGACGGCCTCGCCGTTGAGCACCGCCCCCAGCGGGATCATGCCCGGTTGCAACTCCACCGAAAGCGTCTCGGCCCCACGCAGCGAGGCGAAGTGCAACCAGAGCGTGCGGAAACCGTGCGCGGCCGTATCACTCTCGATCTGGGCCGTGGGCGGCGGCAATGGCAGTGCGGGCGCGGAGGCTGTCAGCATGCGACCGTCGCGCGCCGGACGAGCGCCGAGGAATTGCGCCGTGAAGGTATCCGGCGCAGGATCGTAGCTCACCCATCGCGCCGTCGCTTGCGTTCCCTTCCAGTGCTCGCGATAGACGATGCTATCCGGCTGCGCCCGCTGCGCGGCAAGCCCATTGCGTGCCAAACCGGCGACGCCCAGCCCCATGCACAGCGCCAGCGCCGCTGCGGTCAGCTTCCAACCCAGCCGGACCAGATAGGGTGACAGCGCAATCAGAACGAGCGCGAACACCGCCAGTCCAGCACCCGCCTGCGCCCAAGGCAGCAGCATCAGGAACATCCAGGTCAGCGGCGCCAGCAAAAGCGCCAGCGGCAGCGCTCCCAGCCCCAACAGGCCGCCTTGACGGAAAGCCGCGCGCTCACCGGCTCCGGGCGCGAAGAAGATTACAATCCAGGCGGCGAGCAGCGCCAGCAATGGCCACAAGAATCCGAACGCGCCGCCCGGCAGCGCCTCCGCCAATGCGACCGCGCTCACCAGCAACCATAGCAACGCACCCAAGCCTAGGCCAGCGGCGCGCACCCGCCGGCCGAAGACGTTGTAGATCACTGATGCCACCAGCAGCGCCCACGCCAGAATCGCCAACCCAAGCAGCACGGGGCGATAGGGCTGGCCTTGCGGAATCCAGCGCCAGCCCGGATGCAGCCACTGCAGCAGCGTCCAGACGCCAGCCCCGGACACGGCACAGGCGAGCAGCACCAGCAGACCAATACCGGCGCCCGCCAACAAACTGCCGCCGCTTACGGCCTTGCGCGTAATGCCCACAATGCAGGCGGCGATGAACAGCAAGATCGCCAGCAGCGCAAAGGCGTTCATCTGGTTGAATGAGTAGGTCACCAGCGCGTGACCGACGGGAGCAAAATAGGCGCGGTCGTGCCCGCGCGGATGGTTCAGGTCAGCGTTGCCCAGCGTACGCGCCATCGCCAGCATGGCATGCCCCTGGTTCTGCAGCGTGCGCAAACTGAGATTGGCGGGCGAGTCGAGCGGCGAATGGTAATAGTCGAACCCGCCGGTGTAGGCGAAGTTCAAGCCAGCCAGTCCGGCGTGCTTAAAGACCGAAAGATCGGTGTCGTTGGGTAGGCGCTGGTAAATAGCGTACATGAGCGAGCTGGCGTTGGCGCCGGTATGGGCGGCGGCAAATTCATGCACCAGCCAGCTATTGCCCCGGCTGGTCTCGAACATGTAGCTCGGACCGGCGTTGCCGCGTCCCTCGAAGTTCACCACCACGCCCACGCGCGGCCGCAACGGGTCGTGGGCCACAAAGCGCGCCGCGCCCAGCATGCCGGCTTCCTCGCCATCACTGAAAAGCGCGATCACGTCGTGCCGCAGCGGTGAGCCGGCACGCAACGCCCGCAGAGTCTCCAGCATCGCGGCCACATTGGCGCCATCATCGCCCGCGCCCGGGCCGCGCGGCACGGAATCATAATGCGCCACCAGCATCACCGCTTTGCCCGCAGGCTCGGTGCCAGGCAGCACTGCGGTGATGTTTTCCACATAACCGGCATCGAAATGGGGACCTTGCAGCGGCAAATATGACGTGCCCGCGTGCACCGTCCCTTGCAGCCCGAGGTCGCGCAGTTGCGCCAGGATGCCGTCACGCACTGCATCATGCGCCGCCGTACCCAGAGAATGCGGGGCGCGATCCCAACTCTGCAGCAGCGCCAGTGTCCGTGCGGCGGAAAACTCGCGTGCCGGCGCATCGGCCGTCTCGGGGCGCGGCGGTGCTTGCAGCAAAATCTGCAAGGCCGCGACCAGCACCAGCGCAATCAGGCAGCCGGCGGCTGCCCAGCGGTCCGCGGTGGGGGACAGTCGCATAGGCCGGATTGTACACTGGTCAAATGCGGCTTGGCTCGATTGCGCTCTTCGCGGCGCTGCTCTTGGCGGCACAGCCCTTGCACGCGCAGATGTCGATGGAAACGCATGATCACTCCTCGACCGATCGCTTCCTCAGCTATCTCCTGCAACATGGCGGCTCCGGCACCAGCGCCGAGCCCGCTTCGACGCCGCTGGCCATGCTCATGACCTCCTCTGGCGGCTGGATGTTTATGCTCCACGGCCTGGCATTCGCTACCGATCAGCAGCAGAGCGGACCGCGTGGCTATGACAAGTTTTTCTCGACGAACTGGATCATGGGCATGGCCTCCCGGCGATTGGGCCAGGGCCAACTCACCCTGCGCGCCATGTTCAGCCTCGAGCCCGCGACCATTACCGGGCGGCGGTATCCCCTGCTCTTGCAGACCGGCGAAACCGCTTTCGGAAACCCGATCGTCGATGCCCAGCACCCGCACAACTTCTTCATGGAGATCGCCGCGCTCTACGACCGCAAGCTCGGCGATCACACGCTGCTGAGTTTCTATGCCGCACCCATGGGCGATCCCGCCATTGGTCCCACGGCCTTTCCGCATCGCGCTTCGGCCGCTGATGATCCGATCGCTCCGCTCGGCCATCACCTCGAAGACTCCACGCATATTGCCGCCGACGTCCTTACCGCTGGTCTGGCCTACCGCTTCGTTCGCCTCGAAGGCTCGGCCTTTCACGGCCGCGAACCCAATGAAAACCGCTGGGCCATCCAGTCCGGCGCGCTTGATTCCTATTCCTGGCGCTTGACCGCGAGTCCGGCGCCCGACTGGAGCGGACAGTTTTCATGGGCGCACATTCACAGCCCCGAAGCGCTGCAGCCGCAGGAAGATCAAATCCGCATGACCGCGAGCGTGATGTACAACCGCAAACTCTCTTCGGGCAACTGGGCGAACACGATCCTTTGGGGCCGCACGCGTGGCGTGGGCGGCAGCAACGTTCTGAATGGGTATCTACTGGAATCAACTCTCGACCGCGCCCCCAACCACTTTTGGACACGGGTCGAAAACGTGGACCGCAGCGATGATCTGCTGCTGGGCGGCGTGCCCCAGCCTCCGGGCTTTGCCGAGCGCTTTCTCGCCCGCGTGCAGGCCTTCAGCTTCGGCTACGGCCACAACCTACCCTCACCCGCCTGGCTTACGACCATGCTGGGGGCCCAATGGACGCTGTATCGCACGCCTGATTCATTACGCCCGATCTACGGCGCCCATCCGCAGGGCGTGGCCGCTTTCCTGCGCTTCCGGTTGGGCGAGTGACTCAGCGCCCGCCGGCGATAGCGCCGATGATCAGGAACGGTTCGCTTCCGTTGGCCACCGCCTCCGGCAGAAGCGCGTCGATCGCATCGTGCGACAAATCCTCGCCGCAAGCGTAATAACGCACATACGCCCGGCGCGTGCCGGTGTCGTGGTCGCGCACCGTGCCGCAGAGCATGGGATAGCGGGCTTCCAGCGCGTCCAGCACCCGTTGGGTAGTCACCGGCGCCGCCACCTCCAACTGCGCATCGCCGCTAAGGCCCGCCAGTACCCGCAGCGGGTGCGGTAACACCACGGTCACCATCGCTACGGAATCACCTGTGCTTCGACCGACAACACTGCGGGCAGGTCGTGCACAATCGCCTGCCAGCTCTCGCCGCCATCCGCCGAGCCGTACACCTGCCCGCCGGTCGTGCCGAAGTACACGCCGCAAGGATCCAGCTTGTCGACCGACATGGCGTCGCGCAGCACATTGACATAGCAATCGCGCTCGGGCAATCCGCGGCTTAGCTCCTGCCACTCGTTGCCGCCCGTGCGGCTGCGATACACGCGCAGTTTGCCCTCAAGCGGAAAGTGCTCGCTGTCGCTCTTGATGGGTACGACGTAGATCGTTTCCGGTTCGTGCGCATGCACGTCGATGACGAAGCCAAAATCAGTGGGCAGATTGCCGCTCACCTCACGCCAGTTGTCGCCGCCGTCGTCGGTGCGCATCACGTCCCAGTGTTTCTGCATGTAGAGCGTCTGCGGCCGTGCCGGATGCATGGTCACGTGATGGACGCAATGCCCGATCTCCGCGGTGGGATCCGGTAAGAAGTTGGAGCGTAACCCGCGGTTGATCGGCGTCCAGCTCGCACCGCCATCCAGCGAGCGGAAGGCGCCTGCGGCGGAAATGGCAACATAAATGCGCCGCGGATCGGCAGGATCAGCAATGATGGTGTGCAGGCACATGCCCCCCGCGCCCGGCATCCAGCGCGGCCCGGTGCCGTGGCCGCGCAGGCCCGCCAACTCCTGCCACGTCCTGCCGCCGTCGCGTGACTGAAACAGCGCCGCATCTTCGATGCCGGCATAGACCTGGTCCGGGTTGCCCGGCGCCGGCTCCAGATGCCACACCCGTTTGAACTCCCAGGGATGCTGCGTGCCGTCGTACCACTGGTGCGTGGTCAGCGGCTTGCCCGTCGCCTCCGAGGTGTCGTAGACGAATTTGTTGCTCTCGCCCTTCGGCATGCCGTTCGGCGCCTTGGCCTGCTCACCCGGCGGCGTGCCCGGCTGCAACCAACTCTTGCCGCCATCGTCGGAGCGCTGGATGATCTGGCCAAACCAGTCACTTACCTGGGAGGCATAGATCCGGTTGGGATCATCGGCGGAGCCTTTGAGGTGATACACCGGCCAGCCCGGAAAGTGCGGCCCGTCCACTCGCCAGTTCTTCCGCTTCGCATCCGCCGTTAAAATGAACGCGCCTTTACGCGTCCCAATCAGCAACCGCAGCGAGCTCATTCCGGAATTATATCCCGAGCGAGACTTTGGGAACCCGCCCCGCCTACTCGGTCCTAAATCTGCAGCAGGTGGATCGTGAAACCACGCTGGCTGCTGATTGCCCTCCTGCCACCGACTCTTGCCGCGGCACAGGAGCCGAACCCGCCCGGACGGTCGAGTTCAGCTCCGCGGTGGACCTCATTGAATGCTCTGCCTCGCCCGCGATTGCACCCGCCGTCGCCGCCCTACTGAACAATATCGTAAATGACGGGGTTGGGATCGTTAGGCATGACCAACACGCTGCGCGCGTGCGTTGGAGAGATGATGTAGGTAACGAAAGTGCCACTGGAACTGGTGACACGACCGTTGCTCGCCACCGTCAGAGTCCCGGATGCGGCAACCGGTGAGGGGATCGTGCCCCGCGAGAAGTCCTCCACGGTACCCGTGACATTTCCGGCGCTGTCGACCGTGATCACGCCGATCTCCAGCGTGTAGGGCTGAACGCCGCTGGTAGGAGTTACAGGCCCCGCCAAGGGCGCCTCCGTGCTCTCCACGAAGGTTCCCGCTAAGGATGCCTGCGTAAAGGGGCCTGTGGATTGTGCATAGAGCACCATCAGGTTGGCGGTGCCACTGAGGTTTACACCAAAGCCGCTATCGGGGCCGGTGAGATAGCCCGCCATGGTCTGGATGCCGGCGCCGGTGATGGTGAAGCGCCCGTTTGCGGCGGAGGTTATCGCATAACTGAGGCCCGTGCCGAAGGGCTGATTCAGCGCGACCGTGCCACCGTCATTGGTGTCCAGAGTGCCGCCGGTCACGGCGCTCACGCCATCAAACGTCACTAGGCCCAGGGCAATGTGTCCGGAACCCGTCGCGGTGGCTGACATGTTTGCGATCACCGCGTTGCCGCTGAGCGACGCCGTGCTGTATGGCCCACCCGTTTGCGCCTTCACCTCACCCGTCAGTGCCGGCAGTGCGGTCGTATTGGAGACAAACAGCACCGCTGTCTTAGCTGAAAGCACATAGAATCCCAGCGTGGTGCTCGTGCTCCCGGCGGTGGTCGTCACCGTGCCCCGGCCGTTGGCGTCAATGGCGGTCGCCGTGCCTGTAAAGGCTTGACTCGTGGTGGCCGTCCCTCCGTCATTTTCATCGAACAGGCCATTGCTGATGACGCCGTTGGCGGCGAGCGTGAGGCGGCCGGCCTCGACGAAGGTCGCGTCCGCGCCGCTCAGTTCATAGGCGTAACTGCCGTTGAAGGCGGTCAGGCTGAAGGCCGCGGAATTCTGCCGCCCCAGCCTGCCGGTCATGAGCGCGTGGCCATCGGTTTCAACCAGCGCGCCCGCAAGGGCCACACCGTTGCTCAAGCTGCCCGCTGCGATCGCAAAACTGTAGGAGGCGCCGCTGGCGTCGTGGAAGGCAAGCGTGCCTAGGCCATTGCTGCCAACCGTATAGGTTCCGCCGGTGATCGCCGTGGCAGCATGGTCGGTCACCATGCCGTTGACGTCGTATTCGCCTCCGGTGACAGTACCGCTGCCGTCGAGAGTAATGCTGCCGGCAATGGCGGACTGCTCGGTGGCCTCGGGATCCGAAGCCAGCAAAGCATACTGGCCCTTGAGTTCGCCGTCCAAGTTGGCGCCGGCGGCCGCGTTCACCGTCAGCGACAGCGCCTTCGTCGCCTTGGCCGGTGTCGCCGCGCTGTCGGTCACCTGCACAGTGAAGCTGGAGGTCCCGACCGTGGGGGGTGTGCCGCTGATGACACCACCCGGGGACAGCGTCAACCCTGATGGCAGCGTGCTGCCCGCGGCCAGGCTCCAGCTATAGGGCGCTGTGCCTCCGGTCGCCGCGAGCGTAGCCGAGTAGGCCGAGCCGGCAATCGCACCGGCAAGAGCAGTAGTGGCGATCGTCAGCGCCGTGGTGGCCCCGCTGATGGTCAGACTGAACGCGGCCGCAGCCGAACTCACCTTGGCCGCATCCGTCGCCGTCACCGAAAAATTCGATTTTCCAGCCTCCGTGGGCGTGCCCGAGACCACCCCTCCCGAGGTCAGACTCAGCCCCGCCGGGAGCGAGCCCGAGCTCACCGCCCAGGCCAGCGTGCCCGTCCCGCCGCTGGCGGCGAGCGTGGCACTGTAGGTCGTGCCGACGGTTCCATCGGGAAGCGAGGAGGTGGTTACCACCGGTGGCGGATTCACGGTGATGCTCACACTGGCGGATGCCGATGTGGAGGCCGCCGAGGTTGCGGTCACCTTGGCGGTCACGGCACTGCTGACGGTGGCCGGAGCCTGATACGTCGCCGTGGTACCGGTTTCATTCGCAAGCGTCCCGCCTCCGCTCACGGCCCAGGTCACTCCCTTATTCGATGAGTCATTACTGACAGTATCAATTAGTGCCACGCTCTGCCCCTGATCTATGGTCTGTGCCGCGCCCGGCGTCAGCGCCACTGCAACCGCCGGAGGCGGCTGCGGCTTGTTGATGGTGGAGCTGGAACTCCCGCCGCAGGCGGTGAAGCTTAAAACCAGCAAAAGAGCTCCTGCCCCAGCGGTACCACGCAAATTGGCAGATGTCAGGCACATCATCATGATCGGGATTCTCCTTAGCGCGAGACCCGGAACCTTATGGCGCCAATGGCCCCGCTGGCGAGAGTAGGCGCCTCCACCCCGGGGAAGCGCAAGCGTAAAGGCACGCAACGATTAACTTTGCGCACTAATTCGCGGGTTACAATTGGCTCACTATGGCGGAAGAGCGCCTGGAATCCTGGAAAGAGATCGCCGTCTATCTGCGCCGTCAGGTGCGCACCGTCCAGGGCTGGGAAACGCGCGAGGGCCTGCCGGTTCATCGCCTGCAGCACGCAAAGCTCGGTTCGGTGTTCGCATACAAGACCGAGCTGGATGCCTGGCTGGTGGCGCGCGCCGCTTGCGTGAAACGAGCTGCCCCAGCGGATGAGTCCCCGGAGCCATCCGGACTGCCACATTCACCCCGGCCGCGGCTACAGGCCTTCGTCTATGCCGGCTGCAGTGTCGCCGTCGTCGCCGCCGGCCTGCTCGGCTGGCGCTTCGCTCGCGCCAACGGGGTCAGCGCACGGCCGGTGCCGCTCGCGCAGCGCTACTTCGCCGCGGCCACTGGCATCCACGGCCACGTGCGCCTGCTGGCCGCGCCTGCGGCCAATCTGCTGGCGGTGAGCCCGGACGGCCGCAGACTGGTGGCGGCAAGTTGGAAGGGCGAAGTCGCGCTTCTGGACCCGCATTCGGGCGCCATTTTCCGTCAGTGGCGTCTCGCGCCGCCAATTTCCAGCCTCGTCGTTTCCCCCGATGGCCGCTGGGCCTATCTCATCTCCGGAAACTCTCGGCTGACCGAGATCGATCTCCACAGCGCACGCCTGCGCACGCTCGCACTCGAGGGCTCTACCGCAGGCCTGGCGCTTTCACCCGACGGCCGTTTCCTCTATGTTGCCTTTCCCTACGCCGGCATCGATCGCCTGGACACGCGCACGCTGGCGCGCACGCACTGGAATGTCAGTGCCTGCCCGCAATCGCTCGCTGCCTCACCCGACGGCCGGCGGCTCTTTGTCGGCTTCCAGTGCGGCGGCCCGGGTGGTTCGGATGGCCACGATGCCATTGGTGCTCTGGATGCCGCGACCGGCGTCCTGCTGAGCCATTTCGCGGGACCACCGCGCGTCGGCAGTCCGCTCGCGGTGTCTCCCGACGGCAATGAAATCTGGTCGAATAGCGGTGCTTGCGCCGCCCCGCAGTTCGATCATCGGGGCTGCCCATTTGTGCCGGCCTCGCTGCTCCAAGTCTTTACCGGTCCCGGCTTGCGCCTGCAGCATACCGTCGCCATTACCACGCGCGCTCCGCAGCCGCAGTTTGGCGCCCTCGCGTTCCTGCCCTTCGGCGAACGATTGCTCGATGGCAACTATCTGCTCTCCAGCACCCGCTACGCGCGCCTGGAAGTTCTGCCGTCCAGTTTCTCGAATGTTAGCGCCGCAGCCGTCACCCGCGACGGCGCGCATTTGTACCTCGCTATGGTCCACCAGGGCCGGACCACGATCGCCGACTTCACCCCCAACCCGGCCGCCTGCACCCCGCCGACGCAGGACCTGACGGATTGGTGGCCGGGCGACGGTAGCGCCGACGACGCCTGGGGCATGGTCAACGCCCGTCCCTCTGCTGCGGTTACCTACGAGCCGGGCCCCGTCGGCCAGGCCTTCGACCTCACCCAGCCCGGCGCTTACCTCACCCTCGGCGCCGACGGCGCCCTGGATTTCCGCCTCCACCGTTTCACGCTCGCGGCGTGGGTGAAATTCACCTCAGCCGGCGCGGCGCCTGTCCTCACCAAAGCGCGCGGCTGGTATATGGGCCGCGATGCTGCGGGGCTTTTTGAGTTCTGCCCCCAGGGTGTCAATCAACCCGGCTGCCTGCGCAGCCGCGTGACGCTGGCCTCCGGTGTGTGGCACCACATCGCCGTGACGGGTAATGACAGCGGTGCGCTTGCGCTCTTTGTCAACGCACATGCCGTCGCCGCCGCGCCCGCCGCGCCGCTTCAAGCCGCCTCCCGCTTGCCCGTCTATGCCGGCGCCGATTCCGCCCGGCATCAATTTTTGCGAGGCTCACTCGATGAACTCATGCTTTTCCGGCGTGCGCTGACGCCGGCGGAACTGCGTCAACTGGCGCGCATGCCTGCCTGTCTTGCCGCCGCGCCCGAACCGTAGCCAATGGATGCGCATGCGGATTTCCTTGCTGTACAGCCCCAGGCTGTTGCCCTGCGGCAGTGGCAGTACCGATCCGTTGTGCCGCGCTGGCGCCAGCCGGATGATGAGTCCGGCGCCTTTGGGAAAGGCGATATTCTGGCCGCACGCCACAAATCGCGAATAAATTGTGCGGGCGGAGCCGACGTAGCCCAGACCCACCGCCAGCGGCCGCAAGTGGCCGATCAGCATCGCCACGGCTGTGCCCCAGATGCGCAGTTGCGTTCCCGAGGCTGCGTTTAAAGTCCAGGCGTTGTCGGCATCGCCGGCGATGGCGCTGTTGAACAGTAGAATGCCGAGAGCCAGCTCGGGCGCCGCTTTGGCGCGGCCGTGGTCACGTTCCCCTCGCTGTCGAGCTTGAGCGGCTAGCGGCTGCTTGGCGGCTGCCCCTGCCAGACCCAACGGCCTTGGGCCGAGCCGGCGTTCCCGACGACATCGGCCCCAAGATCGCCTCGCTGCGCTCGGGTGACAATCACTGGGTCAATGCCCAGCGCATTGAAGTCTCCGGCGGCGCCGCGTTGTAATTTATTGGCCGCCGCCGCCGGCGGTTGAGATCAGCTTCACCTGCGTACCGCTGTGCAGAATCAGATTGCCCTGCGGCACGCTGAGCGTGCTACCGGCTCCGGCTTCAGCGCCGCTGCCGACCGAAATGCGGGGCATGGGCATCGGCATAGCCATGGTGCGCGTATTCGCGGCCGCGCCGAGCGCACCGCCCGCAGCCGCGCCCAGTCCTCCAACCGCGCCGCCGAGGTTCAGCCCGCCACCGGCTGCTCCGCTGGCCATCGGCGAGGGCGGCGCCATGACTGGCATGGGCGGCGGCATCATCGGCATAGGCTGCATCGCAGCCGCGCCCGCAGCCGCCTGCGTCACGCTCATGACCGCCAGGTGCACCGGCGTCGTTTCACCCTGGGCGGTGGTGGCCTGATCAAAGAGCACGCCAATACGCGAGGGCGAGTGCTCATCCTTGGCGGCCAGCACCGAAGTCACCCGGCCGCTTAGCCGTGTGCCTTTCGGCAGCACGACCTTGCCGTGTTCCTTCACCGCTGAAGTCGTGACCGCGCTAACCCGATCACCGACCTTCGCCTGCTGTGCATTCAAGCTGGATTGCAGCTTCGCGTTTACCCTGGTGCCCGCTGCCAGCTTCGCCTGGCTCTGCGCGAACGCCATCCCCGCTCCCAAGGCAACGACCAATAACAGTCTGACTGCTCGCATATCAGCCTCCTCTGTGCGCTTCTACTTGCAAGACACTGGCCAAAGCACAAACTACTGACAGCAAAGGGATTGCCCCATCACCCGCTGACAGGGACGGCACATTTTTCCCGTTCGCCGGGTATTCTGATGAGTGGAGTGGGATCCCGGTAGATACCTGCATTTCGCTGAGCCACGCACACGCGTGGTCCGCGACGTGGTGGCGCGGCTGCAGCGACATCTTGCGCCTGGGAGTGTTCGGCATGCCGTCGATCTAGGCTGCGGCCCGGGCAATAGTACTGCGGTGCTCGCCGAGACCTTTCCTGAAGCCGAGCTGAGCGGCCTCGACGAGTCGGAAACCATGCTGCAGGCCGCGCGCGCCGCGCACCCCGGCCTGCGCTTCGAGATCGGCGAGATCACCGCTTGGGCCGACGGACCCGCCGGCACGCACGACCTGGTCTTTTCCAATTCGGCGCTGCAATGGGCCGATGATCACGCCGTGCTGCTTCCCAAACTACTCCGGCGCGTTGCCCCCGGCGGCGTCCTGGCTTTTCAAGTCCCCGCCGGTGTGGACACTCCCGCTTGCGCTATCCCACGCACGCTCGCCGCCTCAGCCCTCTGGCGCGAGTGGTTCGGTGATAACCGCATCCGCCCCTGGCATTCCGAAAGTCTTGCGGTCTATCACGACGTGCTCGCGCCCCACGCCGCCGCGCTCGACCTCTGGGACACCGATTACGTCCAGATCGTCTCTGGCCCCGAGGCTATCCTCGACTGGTATCGCGGCAGCGGTCTGCGCGTCTATCTCCAGGCCCTGCCCGACGACGCCTCCCGCACCCGCTTCGAGCAAGCCTACCTCGCCGCCCTCCGCGCCGCCTACCCGCCCCGCGCCAACGGCTCGGTCCTCTTTCCCTTCCTCCGCCGCTTCGTCATCGCCCGAGGCAAGTGACGTAAATAAGGGCAAGGCGCGAATGAGGTCATTCGATTTTCAAATCGTGATCGAAAAAGAAATCGACGACCCCGGCTACCTGGCCTACTGCCCTGCCCTGCAGGGCTGCTTCAGCAACGGTGCAACCGGGCTCTTGATCAACAACGGGAGTTGGGGTGAGTGGAGGGATTCGAACCCTCGGCCACTGGAGCCACAATCCAGCGCTCTACCAAGCTGAGCTACACTCACCGCACGGGAGCGGCCGCGGAGCCGCGACCGATGCCAGTATAGCATCGCGGCGGGGCTGTGCTCTGCACGCTCACAGGTCGAATGGTGATAGCATCTCGACCTCCGCCGCCGCGCCTCGCGCGAGTCGAGCGTCCACGGTCAGCAACGGGCAGTGAATGAGCCGGGCCAGTGCGACATACTCCGCATCGTAGGTCTTCGCCCATCCCAAGCGCTCGGCGATCGCCCAGGCTTCCTGCCGGAGCTGCGCGTGGCTGTGTCGCGCGATGGGGGCACGCGCCACTGTGGCCCGCGCGGCCTCGGCGAGTTCAGCCGAAATCGCGCGCCGCCACAACATCGAATGGAGTGCGGAGGTGACTTCCGACCAAAGCAGTTCCGGCGCTACTGCCTGATGCCGGCGCAATCGCCCCAGCCCTTCCGGCACCATAACTGCGCCAATGACGAAACTGGCGTCGACCACGAGCATGACCTTTTAATGTTCCGATCTTTGCCGCCGCAATTCGGCAACCACATCGGGCATCGGCTCGCCTGTTACCGTTTTCCGCAGCCAGTCGGGAAGCGGAACAGTCCCGGAGGCTTCGGGAAGATCCGCCGGGTCAATAAAGTACTGCGTCCCGAGTTTGCGCGCACGCAGCCGCCCGCTCCTGACCCACCGCCGCACGGTCTCCGGATCACGGCCCAACCGCTTCGCCGCGGCAGGGATAGTTAACTCCATGCGTTGTAGTATACAACAGCATCATGTCAGGACCTCGGCACGAATTGCTGTCGCTCGCGCAATTCCGCGGCGTCGAGCTGATAGGCCTTCGCGTTTACCTTAGCCGCTAGCCGCGGTCCGCTATGGCAGCGAGCGGACGCGGGCGGTGAGGGTGGTGACGCCTTGCTGGAAGCGGGTGGCGAGTTCGGTGGGGACGACATGCACCAGGGCGCGGCTGCCCCAGAGCAGGTCGGGCGCCAGGCGCGACTGCTGCACCAGGCCGGGTTGGAACGGGTAGGCGATCATCACCGCCAGCACCGCCATGCAGAGCAGCACGCCACGGACCAGGCCGAGACCGGCGCCGAGCAATCGGTCGGGCAGCTTCAGGCCGACGGCGTGCATCGCGGTGCGAATCAGCCGGCCGATCACGGCCGCGGCGATCAGCACCAACACCAGAATCAGAATGAAGCCGCAAAAATGCGCCGCTTCGGGCACGCCAATCCAGTGG
>SCQP01000019.1 GCA_004299485.1 Acidobacteriota bacterium | reverse complement strand
CCACTGGATTGGCGTGCCCGAAGCGGCGCATTTTTGCGGCTTCATTCTGATTCTGGTGTTGGTGCTGATCGCCGCGGCCGTGATCGGCCGGCTGATTCGCACCGCGATGCACGCCGTCGGTCTGAAGCTGCCCGACCGATTGCTCGGCGCCGGTCTCGGCCTGGTCCGCGGGGTCCTGCTCTGCATGGCCGTACTGGCGGTGATGATCGCCTACCCGTTCCAGCCCGGCCTGGTGCGGCAGTCGCGCCTGGCGCCTGATCTGCTCTGGGGCAGCCGCGCCCTGGTGCATATCGTCCCCACCGAACTCGCCACGCGCTTCCAGCAAGGCGTCACCACCCTCACCGCCCGCGTCCGCTCGCTGCCATAGAGGCAGCCAGGGTACCGCTGAATTCGCCCAGTGGCCAGGCCCAATTCCGAACAATTCCGCCCCAGCCCGCTCCATTCCGCAGCTTCCCGAGACCGCGCGCGTGACAATCGCTCCATGAGTTCCCGAGGCATTGACCTGTCGGTCGTCGTTTTCGCCGCCACCATCGCCGCAACCTTTGCCGCCGCCCTGATCGGGAGAAGGCATTCGAGAGACATCGAGTCAGCCGCCCTCTCGGAGCACCGCCTCAACAAGTGGCTTGTTGGACTAAGTGCCGGCGCAACCGCCAACAGTGGCTTTGTCGTAACCGCCGTCGTCGGCCTCGGCTACACCCTCGGCGCACACTGGGTCCTGCTCCCCCTGGCCTGGCTGCTCGGTGACATCGTTTTTTGGGTGTTTTTCCCTCACCGAATTAACGCGGCCGGGAGGAGTATCGGCGCAAAAACTATCACCGACCTCATTACCCATGGCCTCAGCCCCCGACTCCAGCAGCAATTGACGCGCGTGATCGGAATTTGCGTGATCGCCTGCCTTGGGGGCTACGTTGCCGCCCAATGGCTCGCAGGCCAGAAATTCCTCGACGGGGCATTCGGCATCAGCGGCGCGGCAGGCCTGGCAGCCTTCGCCGCTGTCATCGTCTGCTATACCGCTATCGGCGGGTTCCGCGGCTCCGTCTACGTCGATTCCATGCAGGCCGTAATCCGCATTGGGGGCACCGTGCTCGCCCTGGCGGCCGTTGCTTACGTCGCAATCCACAACCGCACCAGCTTTGCCCAAAACCTTCACGCAGCCGGCACCAGCTTTCTGCAGATTGTGCCCGGCCACGCCTACTGGGCAGCGATCCCCTTCATTCTCGGCTTTGCCGCTGCCGCCCTGGGTTTCGAGCTCGGCGAGCCGCAGATGGTCTCCCGGTATCTCGCCGGTGCCACGCCTGAGGAGACGCGCTCGGCATGGGTCATCTACAACTTTTTTGTCCAGTTCACCTGGGTCTCCATGACAATCTTCGGTATGCTTCTTCGCGGTGTTATGCCTGCGCTCGCCGACCCCGAAGCGGGGCTGAGCGTATTCTTCCGCGTACAGACCGGCCCCATCCTCACCGGCATCATTACTGCCGACGTCTTCGCAACCATCGCCGCGACTTCCAACAGCCTGCTGGTTGCTATGGCGCAGAGCACCGCGAGCGATGTGTTCGGCAAACTCGGACGGCGCGCGGAGGAAAACTGGCCAATCACGGCGGTTCTCGGCGCCGCCACAATGCTGGTGTCCCTGCAGCTCCACGGCACCGTCTTCAACCTCGCCCTTACCTCGGTCTCGATCCTGGGCGCAGCGCTCGCCCCCGCGATGCTGGTTCGTCTGCTCGGGTGGCGCTCGACAGGCGCTTCCATCACGTGCTCCATCGCGGTCGGGGCAACCTCCGCCGCCGCGTGGCATGCACTCGGACTTAGCAGTATGATGAATGAGGCAGCTCCGGGACTCATCCTGGCGCTAACGACAAATTATTTGATCTCTCGCTACTGGTCCGGGTCCAACCATGGCGTACTCGCCAAAGCGACATCCCAGGCCTAGGCAAGGGTCGGGGCGCACGCCGGAATTCCCGCTCGCCGCGCCCTCGCGGTGCTTCAAGCCGGGTATCCGCGATTACTACGAAAAGCTTGCCGTCATGCGTGCGGTCCTCGGGACGACCTCTTACCCCGACCTGGCGAAAACCGTCTTCGGCCGCAGAGCCGACCTCGCCGAGCAGGCACGGACCGAAGAGAGGATTAAGCTGGCGGCGGATATGATGCGCAAGGGATCCAAGCCAACGCGCAAGGGTCCATGGGAAGAATTCTGGGACGCGCTGCCCCAGGCGCTGCGGCTTCACGAGTCCATCACCGGGACTCGCCTCGTCGAATGCAGCGCTGATGAATTTGCGGCACTCTTCGAGGAGCCAACCCAGAATCAGGCTGCGGTCGAAGCCATCAGTCGCGTTCGCAGAGCCCAGCGCATTGGCCTTCAGGCCGTTTCGACGGCCACACGCAACACGACCACCTCGCCACTCTTTGGGTTCGATATCCACGTCGGCAACCAACTCCCAATCCAAACCCTCGAGGACGGTCTGCGCGCGGGTAAAATCGACCAGGCACATCACTATCTCGATCCCGGCTCGGCCCGATCTTGGACATCACTCATCCTCGCCTCTCATTACGAAAACTACGAGCGGTGTCAACTAAGCCTTGAGAAGATGCTCAGTGATACACGCTTTCTTGAAGCCGTCGCGACTAGTCGCCCGACCGCGGCGGTGCTGCTCGCCGGCGGCGGTGCCCCGACCAAGGACAAGGCCATCCTGAGTCGCCTCCTCTCCCAGCCACATCTCGAGAACAGCACACTGAACTACTTCATTCTCGATATCAGCTTCTACATGCTTGAGAGCACAATGACGTGGCTACGAGGCTATATCTCCCAGACGAAGCTCTTCCGCAATGCCACGCTGCGGGCCTTCCGCACCAACGTCCTCGAGTTGGGGCAGGGTGAGCGCGATGAGTTCCACAGGACTGGCGCGGCTCTCTTCATCATGACCGGAGGTACGATCGGGAATTTGCCAGAAGCGCTAGCGATGGCGTCGTTAAATCGTGCCGCACAGCGAGGAGATCTTTTCCTCGTCGGAATTGACACAATTGACGGGCAGGCCACAGGCATCGAAATCGCCAATGCATACCGCACGCCAGAACTCGACGCCCTACTTCGGCCCGCAGTTCAAGCGGCATTGAACCTGGCAGAATCGACCGAGCCCGTCGACACCGCACTGATGCGAAAGACATTCACCCTCACCCAGGAAAGCGAAGTTCCCGATACCAATTGTGTCGCAGCGACTCTCGAAATCAGCGGAAAAAGACTGACCCTGTTCACATCAGCGCGGTACCTAGAGCCGCGGTTCAAAGCCTTCGTCGAGAGCAAAGGTTGGGAATGGCTCAGCACCATCGCGGCTGGCGATCGCCCCCATTTTAAGCAACTGCTGTTTCGACGGAACTAAGCGGAATCACTCCGCCTTCCTTCCAGTTCACTGACCGTCCGCCCCTTTCCCTTTCAACCTCAGCAGCATGCGATCTGAAATGGGTGCATGCTTCATCACAAACCAACCTTCACGGTTCTGCTCGCGAGCTTGGCCGCCGCCAACACCGCTGCAATACCGCAGCGCACCACCCGCGCCAACGCCGTCGCCAAGAGCACCCAGCGCAATTCCCGCCGCCTCGCCTACGCCGTCAAGGCTGCGGCCATTTCGCGCCTCCTAAGTCTTGGGCACGTGCAGCCGGAACTCCTGTCACGGGGCCTCTGTCTCGTGCGCCTTGCTGATCGCCACGGCCTGCACCTGCCCGCCGTCCACCTCGAACCCTTCGCCCCTTCGGGCCCGCGCACCAGCCGCACCCCGGCCGGCCAGTGCGCGGAATTGATGTCCGGCCCTGCCGAAAGGAGCGCCAAATGAAGCGCGAATTCGCCAAACTCAAGCTCGCCGTCCGCGAGGCCCCCGCCGCCCGCCGCGCCGGCGTCATCCGCAACGCCCGCGCCTACTGTGGCCGCGCCGTCAGCGTAGAACTGACGCGCCAGCACGATATCTCCCGCGAGCTCGCAGACGCCGAATCCCTCGGCCTCTGCACCTTCGCCGCGCGCCGCCGCTGTCGCAAATTGTCCCGCGATGTTCTAGCCCTCACTGGCCTTGATGTCGCCCTACAATACGCCAGTATCCGCGCCTTTTTCCCGACGTGGGCGCGCACCGAGGCCGCTTTCGCCGGTGCGGCACTGGCCCTCGGGCTGGGCTACGCCGTCCATACCTTCGCCGTCCACCGCTTGGAGGACCTCGAATCGCCCGTGACCGCCGAGCGCCTGAGTCGCCATGCTGCCTTTTGGATCGGGGTGGTTGCCCTCGGCTTGCTCACCGTCTTTTTGTGGTCGCGCTTTGTCGGCCTCGGTTTGGTCGCCCTGACATCAGCCTATGCGCCTTGGCTGCTGGCCGCGTCCGCCGAGCTCCTGCCTATCAGTTGCGGCCTATATGCAACCGCCAGCTCCTTCCTCCATCGCCCCGCTCGGCTCGAGGGTGAATCCGCCGTCAGCCAGGCGCGGCAGGCCGACGCCGAAGACTTGCTCGCTTGGCTACAAGAGCAGGAACCAGACCCCGACCCAGGCGAGGACGACGAAAATGAGGACGATAACGACCCCAGCAGCGGCGTCGCAGCCACAGCTTCGCCCGATGAGTCCCCCGGTAAAGTCGCCCGCAAGGTCACGACCATCCTCCCCCTCCTGCTCCTCGCCGGCGTGTTAACCCTTGCCAGCCGTCCCGTGTTGGCGCAACATCTGGATCCCGCACCTGCGGGCCCCATCGTTTACGTTCTGCCCGACGGCACATACAGTGTGAACCCCATCACGCTGCAGATAGCCCTATCGCATCTCCTACAGCCGAAGGCTCTCAGTCAACTCCTGAAGACAACGGCCGCCCGCTCCCTCGCCGTCGGCGCCTTTGGCGACGGCGGCGAATTTACCCCCCTCGCCTACCTGACCGTTCCCGTAGCCGCCAACCTTCGCTGTACCGACGCGCAGCCGCCCGCGGACCTCGGTCCTCTGCGCTACCAGCGCGCCTTCCGCGAGTTCTACCGAAACAAAGCCCGCGCCGCCTGTCGTACGCGCGAACTTCAATCCCAGCGTGCCCACGCCACTGCCCTCGCCGCCCTGCGTGCCCACATGCAGGCGATCCTGCAACCATCCTCCTACCCTCCTGCCCACTGCACCGACCTGCTCGGTGTATTCCGCCTGCTGGCCGCCACGCCGGGCGTCAGCCTCATCCTTTCCGACGGCGCACAAACCTGCCCCGTCCTGCGCGCCAATCGCCTCATCCACGTCCGCGGGAAATTGGCCCTCATCCTCGTCCCCTCCCGCGGACCCATCACTCAAACCGGCCCTGCGGCCCTCCAGCGCGGCCGCGAATGGCAGCGCCGCATCCCCGGCCTCGTCGTCATTCCCTGGACGCAACTGGGCGCACCCGGCTGGACCAGGATCTTCGGCTCCGTCCCGCACCCGACCACCCCTCAGGCCACACCGAAACCGCAGCTATGAGCGACTACTGCCCCAATACCGCCTCCGAAATGGAGCAAATGTGCGCCTACGCCAACGCCGCTGCCCGCGTACGCACCTTCGACCGGCGCCTGAGTGCACAGATGCTCGGAGTTGCCCTTGCCTGCGCCTGCAAAGCCCGCGCACTTGAGTCGCCCGAAGAACTGGCGCCTGGCGTGAGCGACCTCGGCACGGGCCCACGCGTTGCGCTTTTGCCGTGGCTGCGGAGAACTAGAAAATGAATGGCCTCGACTCTTTTTTCACTCTCATCGTCGTCGCCTCTATCGTGACGGCTGCGGTGAAGGGCTTTTTCTACGAAATCTGGATGATGGCGGCCACGATTGCCGCCATCCTGCTGGCGGCCTGGAACTATGAAGCCGCGGCGAAGTGGCTCCACTGGATTGGCGTGCCCGAAGCGGCG
>SCQP01000018.1 GCA_004299485.1 Acidobacteriota bacterium | reverse complement strand
TCGGCTCATCGCATCCTGGAGCTGTAGAAGGTTCCAAGGGTTGGGCTGTTCGCCCATTAAAGCGGTACGTGAGCTGGGTTCAGAACGTCGCGAGACAGTTCGGTCCCTATCTGATGTGGGTGTAGGAGATTTGAGAGGGCCTGTCCTTAGTACGAGAGGACCGGGATGGACGAACCCCTTGTGTTCCAGTTGTCACGCCAGTGGCACCGCTGGGTAGCGAAGTTCGGTCGGGATAAACGCTGAAGGCATATAAGCGTGAAGCCTGCCTCAAGACGAGATCTCCCAATTCCGTAGGAATTCAGAAGGCCACAGGTAGACCACCTGTTTGATAGGCTGGGTGTGTAAGTCCAGTAATGGATTCAGCTTACCAGTACTAATCGGCCGTTCGGTTTTCCACGGATTCATTCGCGGCAGAACGCTGCCGCTTGCACCGGCCCAATCAGCGCGATTGGGCCCGACGTGAAGTCTGGGCGAACCTGCCCCACTTCACGCCGCGGGGTGCTTCAACTTTGGCCCTGTTTGCCCTTACGCTTTGCTTTCGATTTTTGCGCTGCCGCCTCAACATCGGGCGGCGGCGCGAGCCGCTTGCGGTGGTTATAGCGAAGGGGTTCACCCGTTCCCATCCCGAACACGGCAGTTAAGCCCTTCAGCGCCGATTGTACTGCCAGGGTAACCTGGTGGGAGAGTAGGACGCCGCCGCATTAAACTCCAACGCCCGCCCGCGCCCAAGCGCCGGCGGGCGTTTTCGTTTTCCAGACGTCATCCGCAACGCGAAGATAATTTATGTTGCTTTCCAGCTTCGCCCGGCTATACTGCGCTGGAAGGCAGTCCCCCCGATCGGAGGATTCATGTCAAGTGTGCGACGTCTCGGGCTGGTGCATAGCTTCGGGTTGCTGTTCTTAATGGTCACATTGGGAGCATTTTTCCCACTGCTGGCTCAAACCGCCACGTCCAGCGGCAGCGTTGCCGGCCGCGTTACCGACAAGACCGGGGCGCTTCTGCCCGGCGCCACCGTCACGCTCACCAATATCCAGACCGGGTTGGCGCGCTCCGCTCCCAGCAATCAGTCCGGGTTGTACAACTTTGCGCTGGTACGCCCGGGAAGCTACATCATCACGGTCAGCAAGTCCGGTTTTGCCAAAGCCAATTCCGTGCCCACGCCGGTACAGATCGGCCAGACCGTAACCGTAAACTTTTCCATGCTGCCTGGATCTCAGTCACAAACCGTTGAAGTCACTGGTGTGGCGCCCATACTCAACACCTCGCAAACCGGCGTAGCCGGCAACATCAGCCCTTCCCAGGTGCAGAATCTGCCGATCAACGGCAACGATTACGGCAGCCTGGCGGTTCTGGTCCCCGGCGTCAAGCCGGTACGCCCCTATGACCCCACCAAGGAACGCGTCGCCACTTTCTCGGTCGATGGCGGCACCGGCCGCAACGTCAACGTGACCGTGGATGGCATCGAGAACAAAGACAACAGCGTCGGTGGCCCGGTCATGCAGTTGCCGCTCAACGCCATTCAGGAATTCAAGGTTTCCCCGTCGCGCTTCTCCGCCGCCAACGGCCGCAGCGAGGGCGCGGCCATCAACGTGGTCGAGAAAGAAGGCACCAACCAGTTTCACGGCGGCGCACAGTACTACTTCACCAATACCTCGCTCAACGCCACCGACTTCTTCTCCCAGAAGGCCAACGGCGGCAGCGGCTCCACGCCGCAATTTGATCGCCAGCAGTTCGGCGCCGACATCGGCGGTCCGGTCCGCAAGAACAAGGACTTTTTCTTCTTCGCCTTCTTCCGCGATAACGAAAAAACATCGATTCCGGTCACCTCCGATGCGCAGGCCGAACTGACGCTGGCCCAGCCCATTGGCGCCAAGCCGGTCGCGGTCATTCCCACGCCCTACCACGACAACCGCTACTCCGTGCGGCTCGATCACACCATCAACGCCGCCAATCAGTTGAGCTTCAATTTCAACTGGCAGAGCAACTACGGTCTCAACGATCAGGATGGCAATAACAACGACGCGACCGACAATAATTTCACGAAGAACAATCTGATCCTCGGCGGTCTAACCTGGAGCACGGTCATCAGTCCCACGACCGTCAACTCATTGACTGCCGGCTATCAGTACTGGAACAATCTGATCGATACCACGCAGATCACCCCCTATTCGGTCAGCTTCCCCGATGGCGCCAACTTCGGCACCAACGGCAATGTCCCCCAGAACACGACGCAGAAGAAGTGGGAATTCCGCGATGACTTTTCCACCAATCACGGCAATCATTCGCTGAAGTTTGGCGAGGATTTCGTCTGGGAGCCCACACTGAACGGCTTTTTTAAATTCAATGAAGTGCCCGGCCTCGGGTTTTCCGACTCCGCCAGCATTATCGCGGCTGACGGCGTCTCTGCCGCCAACCCTAACTTCACCTACACCAATGGCTTCGCCACCCCCGGCGCGGTGACCTCGATGTCGCTCACCGCCGGCGACCCGTATTTCAGCGCCACCGGAGGCGTCAAGTACTGGGGCTTCTACGCGGAAGATGATTGGCAGGCCTCGCAGCGCCTCACGCTCAACCTGGGCGCGCGCTACGAGCTGGACTACAACACCTTTGGCCAAAACGACGTGGCGAAAGCGCGCGCTACCATCGCCATGAAAACCATCGGCAGTCCCTTCGGGCAGGTGCCCAAGACCGATTACAGTGACATCTCGCCGATTATCGGTTTTACCTACGACCTCACCGGTCACGGCAGCCAACTCCTGCGCGGCGGGTTTGGCATGTACTACGGCGAGATCTTCAACAACCAGACCCTCTTCGCCCTGCAGCAAACCGATCCGACCATGTTCAGCACGGTTTTCAGCGCCAGTTTAACCGGCGGTCCCGGCGGCGCCTGCGGCCAGTGCACCGTCCCCGGCACTTCGATTCCGCTCAACCAATGGCGCCTTGGCGTGGATCCCAACCCCGTCTGGACCGGCGGCGCTCCTACGGCTTTGACCGCGGGCGCGGAAGGCAGAATCCTCGATCCGAGCTACCGCAATCCCGTCTCCGAGCAGTTCAATCTCGGCTACACCTGGGCGATGAATCGCTCCACCGGCTTGATCGTGGATTACGTCCACGAGCTGGGCCTCCATGAAGGCCGGACGCAAAACATCAATCCCCCCATCCAGGCCGCCTACAAGAATAAGGCTGAGGGCATCAACCAGCCGCAAATCCTTACCTACGACGCCGCCTTCACCGCGGCCGGGCTGCCCAAACTCGGCGAAATCGCCGATTACGGGACCTTCGGCCGTTCCCGCTTCGACAGTCTGGATTTCGAGCTCCAGCGGCGCATGACTCACAACTTCAGCCTCGATGCCAGCTATACCCTCTCGCGTTCACTGGCCTGGGGTGGCAATGCCGCTTCCTTCGGTGGCAGTACTGTCTCGCTGAACTACTGGGATCCGCTCAACTTCGGGCCCAGCGGCACTGATCAGCGCCACCGTATCGTTTTTAGCGGCATTTTCAATCTTCCCTGGGGCCTGAATGTCGCGCCCATTTTGCAATGGACCTCAGCGCCGCCCTACACCACCAGCATGGGCAAGAATTTGTTCGGTTACGGCCGCGGCTTTTCCGATCCCCATGCCATCGTTCCCAACGACGATCCCACGAATTACACTGCGTACACGAAAACCGCCACCGTGCTCGGCAGCGATGGCTTCCCGACGCTGCCGTGCCTCCAAAATAATACCTGTCACGAAATTGGGCCGAACACCTTGCGGGCGCAGTCGTTCTTCGATCTTGACGCCCGCATTGGCAAGCGTTTCCACACCAGCGAGCGCACCTCGCTGAACGTTTTCTTTCAGGCCTTCGATCTCACGAATCGCACCAATTTCGGCAGCTACAACGGCACGGTGACCTCGAAGAGCTTCATGCAGCCCCGCGGCTACATCAACGGCAACGGCGTCACCATTCCCAAGTCGTTCCGCGGTGAGTTCGGCGCCGAGTTCACCTTCTAATCTGTATCCAGCGCCCGCCGCCTCCGAGCGGCGGGCGCTGCTTTTTTTTGTACTGACTTTATTCCGGAGGTTCTCTCATGTCAGCACGCTGGCTGCGGCTTGGTTTCACCGCTCTTGTGGGTTTGTCGGTCACGGCGTTCGCCCAGGTCAACCCCTCCCTGTTCGCCGGCATGCATTGGCGCAGCATTGGCCCCTGGCACGGGGGCCGCATCGCTTCCGTGGCGGGCGTGATTCAGCAGCCGAATGTTTATTACGTCGGCCTGCCGCAGGGCGGTATCTGGAAAACCACCAGTGCCGGCGTCACCTGGTTCCCCATCTTCGATCAGGTCCGCTCGGTCGAGGGTATTGGCGCGCTCGCGGTCGCGCCCTCCGATCCCAATATCGTCTACGCCGGTACCGGTGATGCCACCGCCGGCGGCAACGGCGACGGCATCTGGAAGTCCACCGATGCCGGCAGCACCTGGACTCACATCGGCCTCGAAGATACGGTCAAGATCGACCGGATCTTCGTCGACCCGCACGACGCGAATCTCGTCCTCGCCTCGACGGAGGGCAACGAGCGTCACGACGGACGGGGCATTTACCGTTCCACCGACGGTGGCCACACCTGGACGAACGTGCTCAATCCCGCCGGCTACAACGGCGTCCGCGACCTCGAAGCCGCCTACGACGACTCCAGCGTCCTGTATGCCGCGACGCAGGGCGAAGGTGCCGCGCGCTTCGGTCCGCCTGCCCCCGGCGCGAAAATGCAGCCTGCCGAAGTCTTCAAATCTACCGACGAAGGCCAAACCTGGACCCAGCTCGCCAACGTCCCCGCCATCAACAATCGCATCGTGATCGCGGTGGCGCAGAACACCCAGGCCCAGCGCGTCTACATTCTCGGTAGCAGCGTCCACGGCGGTTCCGGTCTGTTCCGCTCCGATGATGGCGGCCAGAGCTGGCGGCACATGGCGCCCACCGACAACCGCATCGCCGGCAGCTCCTACACCTCGGGCGTGTTCGTCGACACCAGGAATCCCGACGTCGTCTACACCAACTCCACCGCCGTCTATCGCTCCCGCGACGGCGGCAATACCTTCACCGTCTTCAAGGGCGCGCCCGGCGGCGAAGATTATCACCGCATGTGGATCGATCCCCTGAATCACAACCGCATGTTGATCGGCGCCGATCAGGGCGCCACCGTTTCCTTTGACGCCGGCAAGACCTGGAGCCTGTGGTATCACGAGCCCTTCGCGCAGTTCTATCACCTCAATACCACCAACTCCTATCCGTACTGGGTCGTCGGCTCCCAGCAGGATACCGGCGCGGTTATGACCCGTGCTGCGAGTGACTTTGGCGAGATCAACGTCACCGACTGGTCGGCGTTCCCCTCTTCCGAGTTCGGCCCGATTACGCCCGATCCGCTCCATCCCGACATCTTCTACGGCGTTGGCTATGGCCCCGGCGGCGGCAGCGGCCTGCTCAAAATCAACATGACCACCGGACAGTGGGAGAACATCAGCCCCAACTACGGCGTCCGCGCCCGCGACTATCGCGCCGCCGGGGATGTCTGGAAAAAATTCGACACCCGCTTCGATCCGCACGCGCTCTACATCGCCTACCAGTGTCTGCTGGTCACGCACAACGGCGGCCGTTCCTGGACCTCCGCCAGCCCCGATCTGACCACGCCCAAGGGCGCTCCAACGGTGGCGTGCGGTCAGCCGCTGCCGGCCTCCGCTCCCGTGCCGACCCGCTTCAATCCCGGCCATGCGATTGTTGACTTCTCGATTTCCACCGCGCAAAAAGGCGTCATCTGGACGGTCAGCAACAACGGCCAGATCTACCACACCACTGACGGTGGCACGCACTGGACGAACGTCACCAACCTTCCCGATGTGCCCGCCCACTTCGAATTCAACACCATTGCGGCGGGCCTAGCCCCCGGCACTGCCTACGTCTCCGGCCGCCTTGGCGGCCGCCGCTACAACGTCTATCTGACCAAAACCGAAGACGGCAACACCCCCTGGATTTGGCGCACCAGCGACGGCGGCCGTACCTGGACCAAAATCGTCGACGGTTTACCCAGCGACCAGCGCAGCGGCAGTTGGGTCAACGTCATTCTGCCCGATCCGCAGCAGCCCGGTCTTCTGTTCGCCGGCACCGAGACTGCCGTCTTCGTCTCCTTTGACAACGGCGATCACTGGCAGTCGCTGCAGCAGAACATGCCCAGCATCTCGGTTCAGGACATGGTCTTCCATACCCACGACCACATGAGCGACCTGGTGGTTGCCACCTACGGCCGTGGCTTCTGGGTCATGGATGACACCACCCCGCTTCGCGCTCTCGCTGCCGATGCCGCCCAGGTCGCCGGCGCCGCGCCCGCCTATCTGTTCCAACCCGGCGACGCCATCCGCCATCGCAAGAATGCCAACTGGGATCAACCCTTCAATCCCGAGGAGCCGCACTCTTCCAATCCTCCTTACGGCGCTCTGATTTACTACTACCTCAGCCAGCCGCCTTCGGGCCCTATCACGCTGGACGTGTACGATTCCCGCGGCAACCTGATTCATTCCGCCTCGAGCACGCTGCCGCCGCCGGTTACCGGCGCGCATTATCCCGACTATTGGCTGTCGACCCCGCAAAGCCGTGCCCTGCCCACCGCGGCCGGCATGCACCGCGTTAGTTGGGATCTGCAGTACAACGACCCGCCTGCCTTCCGTCACGATCTGGAAAACCAGATGAACATGGTCGAGCACTCCGTCACCGCCGGGCCGCACGGAATGCAGGTCATCCCCGGCCGCTACACTCTGAAGCTCACCGTCGATGGACAGGTCTACAGCCGAACGCTGACCGTCATCAACGATCCTCGCGTCGGTCAGGGCCCCGCCGTGATGGCCGAACTGCGCGCGCAGAACCAGATCAACTTAGACGCTTACCACGCCATGGACAGCTCCTACCAGGGCCATATAGAGGTTGCCAAGCTGCAGGCGCAACTCGCCACGCTCCAGCAATCCAATCCGCCCGGCGCGGTCGCCGCGCAAGCCAAGGCACTCGACACCAAACTCACTGCCGTGGGCGGCAAGGTCGAAACCGGCCGTGGCTTCTTCCGCCGCGGTCCGGCGCCCAAACCTGGCGCGTTGGTCTCCTTCGTCGATCTGAACAACGAGTTCAACTCGCTGATCAGTATCGTTCAGGTCGGCCTCGATATGGCGCCCACGCCCGCGCAGATTGCGACCTGGCAAGGCGAATGCAAGCAGTTTAACCAGACCGTGACCACCTGGAACCACCTGCGGACGACCGACGTCGTGGCTCTCAACCGCGTGCTTGGCCAGAACCATCTGCCCCCGCTTCGCGTTTCGGCGTCGCGGCTCGGCGACCCCAGTTGCGCCGCCCCGCCGCAGAAATAAGGGTTAGGTGCGGGTTGCGGGCCGCTTGCGCATCCGCGTCAAAAAGATAATGACGCCAATCGCGGCAATCACCCCGGCGTAGCGCAGTTGCACCGCCGAGTTTGTGCGCGAGAACAATACGTAGATAAAACCGGCAATCGCCACCAGCGCCGGCAGGGGATACCACCGCATCCGGAACGGGCGCCGGAGGTCTGGCCGGCGCGCACGCAGCACCAGCAGGCCAATCGCCTGCAGCAGGAACTGCAGGGCAATGCGGATCACCACCAGCGCGGCGATCACTGCCGCCAGCGAAAAGCAGCAGAACAGCGCCGCAACGCCGCCGATCCAGAGCAGCGAGACGTGCGGGAACTGCCCCTTCGGGTGCAGCTTGGCAAAGCTCTTGAAGTAATTACCGTCCGTCGCGGCGGCGTAAGGCACGCGCGAGTAGCCCAGCATAAGTGCAAAGACCGAAGCGAAGGCGGTCCAGATAATGAGTGCGGTGACCAGGCCACCGGCCCAGCCGCCGTAGATGTGCTCCATGAAGATCGAAATGACGTAGTTCTGGTTGAGCCCGCTGGTCAGCACCTGCCAAGGCATAACGCCGATGACGCCGATGTTCATGACGATGTAAATGATCGCAACCAGCACCACCGACCAGAGAATGGCGCGCGGAATGTTCTTCTCCGGCTGCTCGATTTCGCCGCCCAGGAAGCCGACGTTGTAGTAACCCCAGTAATCGTAGGTGGCGATCAGCATGGCTGAGCCGAGGCCGAGGAAGAAGCTGCCGCTGAAGGCGAAGGCATGGGGCGGGAAGGTGAAGGCCAGCTTGGCGTGGAAGTGCGTGAGTGAGGCGAAAATCACCCACACCACCGTCGCTGCCACGCCCAACCAGAGGTACTGCGAAATCTTGTCGATGTTGTTCACCCGCCGGTAGGCCAGCCACAGCGCCAGCAGGCAGACGCCCACCGCGACCGCGGTCGCCCCGCTCAGCGAAATGCCAATCGCGGCGCTGCCCACGTGCAGGAGCTGGTGATCAAGGGTGGGGAAAAAATAGGTGGAGTAGAGCGCCAGGCCGATGCAGCCGCTGGCAATAGACAGCGGCGCCGAGAAGCTCAACTGCCAGACGAAGAGAAACGACAGCAGCCGTCCCCACTTCGGCCCGTAGCACTCGGCCAGGTAGCGGTAGGATCCGCCCGCCTCCGGAAACGTCGCGCCCAACTCGGCCCAGATCAGCCCGTCGCATAGGGCGAAGACAGCGCCCAGAATCCAGCCCAGCATCGCCTGCGGGCCGCCCATCGCAGCCAGGATCAGCGGCAGGGTAATGAACGGCCCCACCCCGATCATGTTGATCATGTTGAGGGCGATACCGCCCTTGAGGCCGATGCCGCGGACGAGGTGCGGAGCGCTCTGCTGACGGGTGAGGCTTCCCATGCAGGCAGCTTAGACGAATTCCTTAGTTGGCGCTGCCGGTGTGCCGGTACTTCGGCGCGGAGACGTAGCCGGTGACGGTGTTCTTGTCCATCTGGTAGACCACCAGCTCGTTCAGCGCGTGATCGCTGCCCACCAGGAACTGCACCGGCTCATCGAGGTACTTGTCCTTCTTCTCGATGCGGGTGTCGTTCACGTACACGTCCACGTTGTACTTGCCGTGCTTGGGATCGACCTTGCGCAGCCGCAGCCAGAGCGCGCCCACGCGCACCGGCTTTTTGTTGTGCTTGTCGAGTGAGAACTGGTAGTAGGCTCGCTGGCCGGATTTTTCCAGCACCGTGAGCTGATCGCGCGTGGTGGCGATCAGGCCGCTCTGGATGCCCAGGTCGCCGATGGTGGATTTGAGCTTCGCGCGTGTGGCTTCGAGTTCCGCCTTGGTATCGGCGATGGCCTTCTTGTTGGTGGAAACGTCGCCTTGCACGCCGCTGATGCTGCCGTTGATGGCGCCGAGCTGGCGTCCCGTATCCTGCTTCACCGCAGCGATGTTTTGCGCCGTCTGCTGCGCCAGCGACTGCGTCTGTTCGCGCGCCGATGCCAACTGTGCTTGCGTCTGGCTCACCTGCTGGCGGGTGCTGTTCGCCGACGCCGCCAGCCGCTCCAACTCGGACGCGCTGACGTGCAGTCGTGCGCGCAAGCCGTCAAGTTCCGTCGCCTGCGTAGCCGCTTGCTTTTGTACGCTGGCCAATTGCTGCGCCAGCGCCTGGTTCTGGGTGCGCACCCAAAAAAATCCGCCCGCCGCGACGGCGATGATGGCGGCCAGCAGCCACCAGCCCGCAGCCGCGCTCGGGCCGCCTTTCGGCGGCGGCGGAGGCGTAGTGTCCTCTTGAAACATCTGGGGAGCTCTCCTAAAGCTCTGCCCAGCATACCTCAGTTACCAGAGGGGTTGTCGGTAACCGGGGTCTTCTTTGGCTTGGCGCCGGCGTTGAGGTTCTTGTAGTTCATTGCGGCGTTCAGGACCAGCGCGAACTCGCCGCCGGTCTCATTGCGGCGGAAGGGGTTGGTGGCGAAGAGCACGATGTAGCCTTCGCCGTGGCGCGTCTGCACGACCATGGGCTGGTTGGCGATCTCCTTGGCGCCGGTGAGCAGGCCGCTGAGGAGCACGTCGTCGGGGTTCTTGACCAGTCGCACGATCACGCGCGGGGGCGGACCCGCCGGGCCTCCGTCGAAGCGCCGCGCGGGGGTTTGCTTTTCCGCTTCTTTCAAGGTGAGCTTGCCGAGCGACTTCGTCAGCAGGACGGAATCGGACGGTCGGGTCTGGAGGATGTCGGGCGAAGTAACACTGCCGATGCCGCTGGCGCGGCCCTGATTGCCGCCGCCGCCAAAGCCTTCAAAGCCACGGCCGCCGCTGCTGATCGAAATCAACGGGCCGGCGGAATAGTAGATGTCCAGATCAGGGCTATAGCCGTAGGCTATGGGGCTGTCGAGGTCGGTGATCTGCGCGCGCGCCACAATGCCGGGCGCATCGAGGCCGCGCGGCTGCCGCAGCGTGACATCCGGCGTCATGCCCGTATCGGCCGCCACCGCCATATCGGGGCCGATGGCGATCAGCAGTCCACCTTGTGCAACGAACTCGCCCAGCCGCTGCAAACCGGCCAGACCCAGGCCGCCGCGAATGTCGGGCGTGGAATCGAGGCCCGGCGGCGCCAGGTTGGGCATGTCCGCGGTGTTCTGCCAGGGAATCGGTTGCTTACCACTGACGCCGTTTACAATGCCTGCCAGCGAGCGGTCGTTGGGCGGCAGAAGGATGACGTCGTATTTGGAGCGTAAGTCGGGAATCGTACCCAGCTTGTTCAGCGCCACGTAATCGTAGGGCAGCTTCATTTCGTCAAACGAAACGCGGAACCAACCGTCGTTGGTGGTGTTGCTCCAGTTGTGGACGATGGCGATGCGCGGGGCGAGGAGCGGGTGCATGGGCACCTTGGGCACCGCTGCAAGACCCAGCAGCCGCACGCCGGCGGTTTCTGCCGCGGCGTTCAGCGCGGAAGCGCTGCTATTGCGGATAATGACCGTGCCGGCGTTGAACTTTCGGCCGGCCATTTCGAAGCTCTTCTCGGCCACTTCCATGGGCGTGGAGGCCAGCGCGTAGCGGAACATGGCGATGTTCGGGTCGGCGTTGGCGTCGATAGCGAATATGTGGGCAGCACCGCGCGCGCCGCCTGGCGCCTCCACCGTGCCTTTCACCGCCGTCATCGGCACTTGCAGGACTTTAGGGTCGGTGACCTGGACGGTTTCGACGTTGCCGAGCGCGCCCATTGTCCAGCCGGTGTCGTCGTAGTTGCGCGGCGATTTGGGCGAGTAATATTCCTGCCCGAGCAGCGCCGCCGCCTCACGGCTATAGGGCTGGTCAAGCCGGACGACGTAGCTGCCGGCAGGGAAGTGCCATTCTTTCGCTTTGTCGCCGGGAATCTCGCCCTTGGCGGTGAAGGCGCCGGTGGCGCGTGAAATCTCGACTTTCTGCCGCTGCAAAGTCTGCAGCAGGCGCGCCTGCAAGCCTGGGCGCGGATCATTCGCTGGGAACACGTACGCGGCTGGGCCTTCCGTCTTCGCCATGTCGATCGAGTGCAGGCTCATCAGGTAGAAATCGCGCAGGAAGTGCTCGTGGTTGGTGGCGACATTGCTCATGGCATAGAGCACGCCGCTTTCCTGCAGGTTGATGTTGTTGCGCGCCGACCAATAGACCTTAGGCAGGGGCGGACTGGGCCGGTACCATTCGCGGCTGGTCTCGCCCGAGCTGAGCTTCGACAGGCCGCTGTCGGCGCCGTTGATGCTGTAGGTTTCGTAGAAGCGGCCGATGATGTTGTGCATCCAGGCGGCGTCCAGCATGTAGTTGGGCGCCCAGCCGTCAAAGAAGCCGTGCGTCCAGGCGCCGATCACGCCCTGCTCGTTGAGATGGTCGACATCGTAGTAGGCCATCTGCGTCCAGTCGTTGATCTCGATGGGATCGAGCCAGGGATTGTACGGCCCGGTGCCGCTCATGACGTAGATGTAGGGGACCGATTCGTGCAGATCGTGCATGACCGTCGGATGCCACTTCATCGTGGTATCCATCACGATCTGCGAAAGCCGCAGCGACAGCGTCAGGCCATCGCGGTTGTCATCGTGGGAGACGTAATGGCCCCACCAGATCAGGCCCGGCTGCGGTTCTTTGGGATGCGCTTTGTGATGGTTGTACAGCTCGACTTCGCGGTCGCGGCCATCGACCTGGGTGGCCGGCGTGATCATCACGATTTCGTGCTGGCGGATGTTCTGGTAAAACGGCGAGGGGTCGGTGGCCACGCGATAGGCCAGCTCCATGAGCATTTCCGGCGAACCGGTTTCCGGGGAGTGAATGCTGCCCAGCGCCCAATAGAAGGGCTTGCCCTGCGCGATCAGCGCCTCGGCGGCTTCCTTGCTCAGGCCGTGGGGGTCGGCGAGCTTGGCGGTAATGCCGGTGTACTTGCCCAGGTTGGCGATGGTTTCTGCGCTGGAAATGACGACCAGTTGGGTTTCGCGGCCTTCCTCGCTCTTGCCGATGTCGTAGACCTTGACGCGCGGGCTCTGGGAGGCGAGCTGCGCCATGTAGGCCTCAATCTTCTCGATTTTGTCGAGTACGTTGGGCGCGCCCACGATGTGGCCGAGGAACTTGTCCGGCGGCTCGACGCAGGAGCTCACATTCAGATGGTTAGTGAGCGAGGTGTCGAACTCGGTGAGCGTGGTGTCTTTGAGGATCTGAGAGGTGTACTGCGTATCGGGCTGGACGGTGCAGTTCTGTTGTGCTGCGAGCGGCAGAACCGCCAGGACGGTCAGACCAGTCAGACATGACAGAAATGTGCGAAGGCGCATGCGGGAAACCCCCCGCAAGGTTATAGCAGACTCCGCCCGGAGAGGGAAGTCAAAAGCTCAGGTTAACCCGCCAAACGGCCACCCGCATCGCGCTGCAGCTGATCGACATGCGGGTGGATTGGCTGCACAAGCGCGCCCGCGGTCTCAGTTTGATGATGCCGGAACAGCCAATGGGAAGCGGTGCGGACCGCCTTGCGCAGGTCGGAATGCTCCTAGCGCGACGGTAGGCGCTAATCCGCCGCCAGGGTAACGTCGCCGCCGGGCAGCGAGGCCCATTTTTCCAACAGCGTCAGCACCGCGGCGTAATCCATCTCGCCCAGGCCCTCTTCCTCGGCGACGGCATAGACTTCTTCCACGGTCTCTAGCGCCGGCAGTTTGACCCGCAGCTCGCGCGCTTGATCCAACATCAGGTGAATATCCTTGAGCATGAGCCGCAACGGAAAGTTGGCTTTGAAGTCGCGCCGCGCGATGGCCGGCGACTTATAGTCGCTCACGCCCGAGCGCAGCATCGTGGCGCCCATGATCGCCAGCATTTGCTCGGCCGGGATGCCGGATTTTTCCGCCAGCACCAGGCCTTCGCTCATGCCCTGGTAAATCAGGGCGATGTTCAGGTTCATGGCCAGTTTGGTGGCCAGACCCATGCCGTTGTCGCCCATATGAAAAATGCGCTGGCCCATCGCCTCAAATAGAGGCGAGAGCTGCTGGATCGTGGCCTCGGGCCCGCCCGCGATAAAGATCAGTTGTCCGGCCTCGGCGCCACTGCGCGATCCGGTCACCGGACAATCGACCCATACCGCGCCGCGCTCCGCCCACTTCATGGCCAGCTCCCGGCTCACCCGCGGCGATATCGTGCTGGAATCGGCCACCACGAGACCGGGTCTGGCTGCCGGAAACATTTGTTCGGCTACCTCTTCCACCGCGGCCGTGTCGCTCAGGCACATCCAGACCACGTCGGCTTGCTGCGCGCCGTCAAGCGGAGAATTCACCCAGGTGCAACCCGCTACATTCGCCTTCTCGCGTGTCCGGTTCCACACCTGCACCGTGTGGCCTCCACGCGCCAGGTTCGCCGCCATGGGTGCTCCCATGATTCCGGTTCCGAGAAAGGTGATGTTCATGTCGTCTCGTTGTCCTTAATCCAACGGTATCATCCACGGCCGGGGCTTGCCGCCCTAAATTCGCATATGGCTGCTATGCTTACTACGCGGTGCTTTCCTGGGCCAGCCAGCACATCATCACCATCATTGCCTCGCTCGGCTATAGCGGCGTCGTCCTGCTGATGACGCTGGAGTCGGCCTGTATTCCCGTTCCCTCCGAAATCATCCTGACGTTTTCCGGCTTTTTGGTCGCCACCGGCCGATTTGAGCTGCTCTGGGTGGCCGTGGCCGCCGCCGTGGGCAATAACATCGGCTCGATGCTTGCCTACGCCGTGGGCCATTACGGCGGCCGCCCGCTGGCCCATCGTTACGGCCGCTGGCTGCTGATCGCCCCTGCTGACCTGGATGGCGCCGAGGCCTGGTTTCGCCGCCACGGTGATGTAACGGTGCTGGTCTGTCGTGTCCTGCCCATTGTCCGCACTTACATCGCGCTGCCTGCCGGCGTGGTGCGCATGCCGCTGCTGCGTTTCCATTTCTACACTTTCGTGGGTTCACTTGCCTGGGGATTCCTGCTTTCGTATATTGGATTCCGTTTGGGCGAAAACTGGAACCAGATAGCCCCTTATTTTCATAGGTTTGACTTGATCTGGGCACTGCTGCTCGTCATCGCCGTGGGGCTGGCTGCATGGCATCATGTGCGCCGTTTTCGGAGAAAACTCCGCGATGAAGGTGTGAAAATTTCGTAACGTAACAATTGACTATTCAGTCACTGAACGATCCAGGCTGCTAGCGCTCTGGATATCCGCCAAAAGCCATACCTAGGGTGTTTATCGAGTTTGGCATGCTGCGTGCTAAGTAGGTAGGCGAGGTGCCGGATTTCGGTCTTCCGAAATCAGGCCAAAAAATGAGGGAGTCGGCTTTTCCGGGGGGAAGCGAGCCGACTTCCTTTTTTGTTTGCGCGGACACTTGCCGCCAAGCAGCCCGCCGCTGCATCCAATTCAGCAATGGTGCGTCTACGTGCGGTTGGATCGTGGTCGACGACGTTGTTCATTGCTGCGGCCCTGAGCTTTGGCTTAGCGCGGGCGCAGGCTCCTTCGGTTGCATCTAACCTGACCGGTCAGGGAATTGCGCTGCAGCTCGGCGAGTCGCTGCAATCGTTGCAGACCGCAATCGGTGCGCTCGATCCCAGCCAGCTTCATGTGCCCACGGGAGAAAAGCAGGCGCTTACCGACGGCCAAGCGTCGCTCATGCGTAACCTTACCCAAGCCATGCCAGGCTTGTTGCAGGCCTTCCGTGCCGCGCCAGAAAATCTTGGCGCTGCATTCCGGCTTTATCAGGATGCCGACGCCGTGCTTGCGGTCGCGCAGCGCAGCGCCGCGGTGCTGCCGGCAAAGGATGACGACGACGACGGCGGCGTAGCGTTGCGCTCGGCGACCGATGAACTGCGCCAGAGCCTCGATCAGCTCGGTTCCTGGATCGAGGTGCACGGCAGTGCCGATTACGCCGCGCATCACCCGTCGGCCTCGACGCATCTGGCCGTACCCCGCCCGTCCCCGGCGCCACCGCCAGCCACGCTGGTGATTCAGGACGCTAACACGACCGCGAAGCCCGTGAAAAAGCTGCCGGCAAAAAAGAAACAGCCGCCCGTCATTCCACACCGCTGAGCGGGGGCGCTGGCCGCGGATGGCTTAAAATGATGACGGATGGCCGCCGACCGCCCGAAGACGATTTTGATTCTCAAACCGCGTGGCTTTTGCGCCGGCGTGGTGCGCGCCGTCGAAGCGGTGGAAGTGGCCCTGCGTAAGTTTGGCCCGCCGATTTACGTACTGAAAGAAATCGTCCATAACCGTACCGTGATCGCCAGTCTCGAGGCCAGCGGAGCAGTCTTTGTGCCGGATTTGGCTGCGGTGCCGCGCGGGGCACGCACCTTCTTCAGCGCCCATGGCGTCTCGCCGCAGATGTGGCGTGATGCCCGCGAACGCGGTCTCCAGGTCATTGACGCTACCTGCCCGCTGGTCAACAAAGTTCACAGCGAGGCTCAGGAGTACACCGGCCGCGGCTATAGTATCGTCATTATCGGCCACCGGCATCATGACGAGATCATCGGCCTGCTGGGGGAAGTACCGGAAGGTACGCCCGTGGTGGAGACCGTCGAGCAGGTCGATGCGCTGCAGCTTCCGGATCCCACGCGCGTCGCCTTCCTCACTCAGACGACCCTCAGTCTGGACGAGACGCGCGCCATCATTGACCGGCTGCGCCAGCGTTTTCCTTTAGTGGCGGCACCCAAGGCGCAGGACATTTGTTATGCCACCCAGAACCGCCAGACTGCCCTCAAGCGCATCGCGCCACGCGTGGAGTTGGTGCTGGTGGTGGGATCGGAAAATAGTTCCAACTCGCTGCGTCTGGTCGAAGTCGCCGCCAATGCCGGCACCGTCGCGCACCGCATTGATGACGCCGATGCCATTGCGCCTGCCTGGCTGGAAGGCGTCACCACGGTCGGGTTGACCGCCGGCGCCTCCGCGCCCGAGTCGCTGGTGCAGCAGGTAGTCGCCGCGCTGCGCGAGCGTTTTGGATTTACCCATGTAGAAGAGACCGAGGGTATTGATGAGCATGTGCGCTTCATCCTGCCCGAGGCAGTGTTGGCCCGCTAACCCAGGGAGAATGCCATGCCCGTGAAAGAAACTCATCCGGCGCAGGAAGTTGATCTTGCGCTCCACAATCTCGCCACGCAGCTCCGTATCGACTCCATCGAAGCCACGACCGCGGCGGGCAGCGGCCATCCCACCAGTTCCATGTCCGCGGCCGATTTACTGGCGGTGCTGTTTTTCGAAGTCATGCGGCTCGATCCGGTGCATCCCGCTGACCCCGCCAACGACAAGTTCGTGCTGTCCAAGGGCCACGCTGCGCCCGTGCTCTATTCCGTCTGGGCCGAGCTGGGCCTGTACCCGCGCGAGCACCTGCTGACGCTGCGCAAGCTGGATTCCGACCTCGAGGGCCATCCCACGCCGGAGCTGCCGTTTGTCGCCGTGCCCACCGGATCCCTCGGGCAAGGACTGCCGGTGGCGCTCGGTATGGCCTTGCAGGCACGGCTGGCAGGCGCCTCCTACCGCACCTACGCCTTGCTGGGGGATGGCGAAACCTCAGAGGGATCGGTGTGGGAAGCGGCCAAGGTTGCCAGCTTCTACCACGTCGATAACCTCTGCGCCATCGTCGACGTCAACCGCCTCGGCCAGAGTCAGCCCACCATGCTGCAGCACGACATGGACGTGTACCGCCGCCGTTGGGACGCCTTTGGCTGGAATGCGATTGTGCTCGACGGCCATGACCTGCCGCAGATTCGTGCGGCATTTGCGAACGCCGCACAGACCAGCGGCAAGCCCACCGTCCTGCTGGCGCGCACGCTCAAGGGCAAGGGCGTGGCCTTTATTGAGGACAAGAACGGCTGGCACGGCAAAGCTTTGAAGGCAGGCGAGGAGGCCAACGCCGCCCTGTCTGAGTTGCGCGCGGCGATTCGTCCCGTGCCCAACGGCTACAAGCCCTGGCCGCGCAAGCCCGCACCGGCTCCGGCGCCGCTGCCCGTGCCCTCCGGCAAGGCGCCCGAACCCAACTACAAATTGGGCCAGCAGCTTGCCACCCGCGAAGCCTTTGGCCAGGCCCTGGCCGCGCTCGGCCAGCGCGACGAGCGCCTGGTGGCCATTGATGGCGATGTCGAAAACTCGACCTTCACCCAGGACTTCCAGAAGGTGCAGCCCGAGCGGTTCTTTGAAGGCTACATTGCCGAGCAGAACATGACCGGCATGGCGATGGGTTTTGCCACCACCGGCCGCATTCCCTTCGTGTCCACCTTTGCCTGCTTCCTCACGCGCGCGGCCGACTTCATCCGCCTCGCCGGGCTAGCGCAGGCAAACGTGAAATTTGTCGGCACGCACGCCGGCATTTCCATTGGCGAAGATGGCGGCTCGCAGATGGGACTGGAAGATCTCTCTCTCTTCCGCGCCTTGCCGCATTCGGTGGTGCTGTACCCTACTGATGCGGTCAGCACCTGGCGCGCGATCACGCTGATCGCCGAGGTGAAAGGACTTTGCTACGTCCGCACCGGCCGTCCCAAGGCGGCGGTGATCTACGAAAACAGCGAACCCTTTGCCATCGGCAAATGCAAAGTATTACGGCAGAGCGCCCAGGATCGCGTCACCGTCGTCGCCGCCGGCGTGACCCTGACGGAAGCGCTGGCCGCCTACGACCGGCTGCAAAAAGAAGCCATCGCCATTCGCGTCATTGATCTTTTCAGCGTGCGGCCGGTCGATACGGAAGCACTGCTGGCTGCCGCCCGCGACACGAACAACACCCTCATCACTGTCGAAGACCACTATTCGGCCGGCGGCATAGGTGATGCCGTCAGCGAGGCCGTCTCGCCTGCGGGCGTGCGCGTCCACCGGCTGACAGTGAACGGTGTGCCGCGCAGCGGCAAGCCCGAGGAATTATTGCACCGTTACGGCATTGACGCCGATGCCATCATCGCCGCCGTCAAAGGCCTATAATTCGTTGGCTCCTGCGTTCGTGGAACTGGCGCTGCCGGTTCCGCTCGACGGTGCTTTCACCTATTCGGTCCCGGTCGAGCTGGCTGGCGCGCGCACACTGCAGCCTGGTCTGCGGGTGCGCGCGCCCTGGGGCGCGCGCACGATGACCGGCGTCATTGTCGCCGTGCGCGACGCGCCGCCCGCGGATTTTCCTGCGGACCGCATCCGCCCGCTCAGTGCCGTGCTGGAAGAAACCCCAGCGGTCGAGGCGCCGGTGCTGGAGATGGTCCGCTGGACTGCCTCCTACTATCAGGCGCCGCTCGGCGAGGTCATGCGCTGCGCCTTGCCGCCGGGCTCGAATCAGGAACCCAAGCGGCGGCGGCGCGCGGCTATCGCCGCCGCACCCGCGTGGGAAGCGCGCCCGCGCGTTACCAACCTGAACTCCAGTCAGCGCGCCGCGCTGGCCGCGATTGAGGACGGAGCCGACTGCCGGCCGCTGCTGTTGCACGGTGTCACCGGCAGTGGCAAAACCGCGGTCTATATTGCCGCCATTGCAGCCGCGCTGGCACGCGGGGAATCCGCACTATTGCTGGTTCCGGAAATCGGCCTCACGCCCGCACTGTTTGCCGATTTCGAAGCTGCGTTTCCTGGCCTGGTCGCCGTTTTGCATTCGGGGCTGGCGGAGGGCGAACGGACGCGGCACTGGCAGCGGCTGCGGTCCGGGGAAGCGCGCGTCGCCATTGGCACGCGCTCGGCGGTGTTCGCGCCAGTGCAAAAACTTGGACTGATTCTGGTCGACGAGGAGCACGACGCCAGCTTCAAGCAGCAGGAAGCGCCCCGCTATCATGGCCGCGATCTGGCAGTGCTGCGCGCCAAGCTCACGAGGGCACGCATCGTGCTGGGATCGGCAACGCCTTCGCTGGAGAGTTTCGCCCACGCCCGCGCCGGCAAGTACCGCCTGTTCACCATCGCCGAGCGCGTCGAGCAGCGCCCGTTGCCGGCGGTGCGTTTGGTGGATATGGGCGCCGAGTTCCGCAGGAGCGCGGAGGAGGCGCAGCCGGGACGGCGCCGCGGCGAGCACGAAGAATTGCTTTCGGCCGAATTGCGCGCGGCCATCGAGGATCGCCTGCAGCGCGGCCAGCAGTCGCTGCTGCTTATCAATCGCCGCGGTTTTGCCCCAGTGGTCCTCTGCCGCGCCTGTGGCGCGAGCGTCATGTGCCGCGACTGCTCGCTGGCATTGACGTATCACAAACGTGCGGCGCGCCTGCTCTGCCACCTCTGTGGCTATAGTGTCGAACCGCCCAAAACTTGCCCGGCGTGCGGCAGCGAGCACTTGTATTTCGTCGGCTCCGGCAGCGAAAAAGTCGAAGAGACGCTGGTGGCGCTTTGGCCCATGGCCCGCATTGCCCGGCTCGACCGCGACACCGCCCGCAGCCGCCGCCACTTCGAGCAGACACTGGCGAAATTCCGCGCGGGCGCGCTCGACATTCTCGTGGGCACGCAGATGATCGCCAAGGGCCACGATTTGCCCGGTGTCACGCTGGTGGGCGTGCTTCACGCCGACCTGGGGCTGGCGTTTCCCGATTTCCGCGCCGCGGAGCGCACGTTCCAGTTGCTGACGCAGGTTGCCGGCCGCGCCGGCCGCGGCGCCGAACCCGGCGAAGTCCTGCTGCAGGTCATTCACGCCGGCCATTACGCCGTGGAAGCCGCCGTAACGGGCGATTTCGCCGCCTTTTACGAGAAGGAAGCCAACTTCCGCCGCTGGCTCCATTACCCGCCCTTCGCTGCCCTCGCCGTCGCACAACTCCGCCACCGGGACTACGACCGCGTGCTGGCCTACGCTACGCAAGCCGGGCAATTTCTGCGCGAGCACGCCGCCGCTTATCCCGCGATCCGCATTCTCGGGCCCTCACCGGCGCTGCTGGCCCGCGCCAAAAACGCCTATCGCTTTCAGTTTCTCTTCAAAGCCGAATCCCGCCGCTCGCTCCACGCCTTGCTGGCTGAGCTCCGCGCCTTTGCCCGCGCCCGAAACTTTCCCGCCACCGCCCTCACCCTCGACGTCGATCCCCTGAACCTCTAGGTAAACAGCGGCATCGGCACAAACGTCACCACGAACACCAGCAGGCAGAGAATCGCCAGCGCCGCGCGTCCGCGGCCGAGCGGCGCGACTTCCGGCACGAACGGATGCCGCACACGCATCACCGCGATGAAGACCGCAAAAAAGTACCAGCCCGGCCAGTAGAACCAGCCCGCGGCAAACAGCGCCAGCATCGCGATCCAGGAGATCCCACGATGCAGTCGCGGCAGCAAGGCATACAAGATATGCCCGCCATCGAGCTGCGCGCCGGGGATCAGATTCAACATGGTGACGAACAAGCCCAGCCACGCGGCGCGCGCGATGGGCGACAGCGCAATCAGGCTCAACGGCACGCCGGGATGCAGCCAGGCGGCGAACCACGCGACCAGCGGCGGCCAGCCGAAATGCAGGAACTGATGCTGGAACAACGGCGCCTGCGCCGCGGTCAGCACCTGGGAGTGCGCCATGCCGTACCAGAGCAGCGGCAACGTAAGCGCCAGCCCTGCCAGTGGTCCGGCAATGCCGATGTCAAAGACTTCGCGCCGGTCATGAAAGGGCGCTTTGATCTTGATAAACGCGCCCAACGTCCCAATCAGCGTGGGCGCCGGCATGAACAGGGGCAGCGTCGAATCGAGCCGGTAGTAGCGGCAGGCAAGGAAGTGTCCCAACTCGTGCGCCAGCAGAATCGCCATCAGCGCCAGGCTGAAGGCGAAGCCGGTCCAGAACTCCGCCGGATGGCGCCACACCCAGCCGAAGGGCCACAGATCGTTGTTGGTGTAATAAGCAGGCAGTCCACGCGCGAAATCGAACTGCAGCCGCGCACCGATTACGGTGGTGGTGATCAGAGTAACGACAAACAGCGGCGCGGCCCACGTCCAGCTTGGCCACGGCGGGCGCCAGCGCTCGGTGCGCGGCACCTGCCACCAAGGCATCGCCCAAAATGGTGGCTCGCCACTTATTGCCCTGGTCGCTCCCGATGGTCGCTTGGAGTGCGGGCTTCGATTCCCGGCAGGGTCCGCCTGCTGGCGCTCAGGGCTCCTCCAAGCTGCCGCCACCGGCGCGGGAACCGCCTCTTCTCCGTCGCTGTCTTCGTCCGGAACGCGCATGCTGCCGCGCGTCAGTCGATGGCGCTCATTTCCTTGCCCGGGCGGAAGCGAATTGACTTGCCCGGCATAATCGCCACTTCGGCGCCGGTGCGCGGGTTACGTCCCACGCCGGTCTTGCGAGGACGGATACTGAACACGCCGAAGCCGCGCAGCTCGATGCGCTCGCCTTGCTCGAGCGCCATCTTCATGCGTCCGAACACGGCTTCGACGGCCTTTTCCGCGTCCGCCTTGCTCAGGCCGGTGCGCGCAACCACGGCTTGAATGAGGTCCAGTTTGATCATCTAAGCTGAGTTTAATCAATAGGATAGGAAGGCGTCAATTGGGCGGTGGCGGCGGCGCGGCTTCCCGCGGCTGCACCCAGCCAGCCGGGACGGCCGGGACTGGCGGTTTGGCTGCCGGCCGGGGCGGCAGGACGATCCGGCGCTTTGCCAGTCGCAGGGCTGCAGTCGTGCGCTGTTTCTTCCGGCTGCGGCGCACAATCTGCCAGGGAATGGTGGCCAGGCCAATCACGACGCCCACCAGGAACAGCGCCACCGCGATGTGGGACTGGTAACGCAGCAGATCGTTGTGCAGCAGCTCAAACAACTGTTCGATGGCCACGCCGAAATAGGCGAGCACGGCCACCCAGATGGCGCCGCCGACCGCATTGGCTACCGAGAAGCGCCGGCGCTTGATGTGGAGCATGCCGGCGGCAAACGGGATCATCAGCCGGAAACCCCACATGAAGCGGGAGAACAGCAGCGACAAAAACCCGGAGCGCGAGTTGTGCAGCCAGCGCGACACCCGCTGCCGGTGCCGGCTGTTGGCGAGCAAGCCCCGCATCCGCCCCAGGGCGCCAATTTCGTAGATGAGCTCGTTGCCGCCAATGGTCACGCCCATGGCAATGCCCACCACCCAGCGCATGCTGAAGTACTCGGCGCCGGCACTGGCCAGGATCATGGCGGCCACCAGCGTGGCATCGCCTTCCAGGATCAGGCCGAGAACCAGAAACGCGTAACCGAAGTGGAGAAGCAGGTATTGCAAGCTGTGTCCCGGACGAAAAAGCCCGTTTCGAGAGGATTGTAGCGCACTACCAAATTCGGAAAAGTGCTTCTTTTATTTTACAGAAATGTGGAAGCCGCTTCATCCCCTTGCGCCGGGTTCGCGGGTACAATTGTCCCAACATCGTATCCGGCGAAGGGTACGATCTGAGGTGATCTATGTCACGTAGCGTCAACAAAGTGATCCTGCTCGGGCGTCTGGGAAAAGACCCCGAGTTGAAGTACACGCCCTCCGGCCAGGCGGTGACCAAATTCAGCCTGGCGACCAGCGAGCGCTGGAAAGACAAAGGCAGCGGTGAATTCCAGGAGCGGACCGAGTGGCACAACATTGTGCTCTGGTCAAAACTGGCGGAAACCGCCAACCAATACCTGACCAAAGGTTCCAGCGTCTATCTTGAAGGGCGGCTGCAAACCCGCTCTTGGGAAGACAAGGAGAACAAGCGCCACTACATGACCGAAGTGGTGGTCAGTGAAATGGTGATGGTCGGCAGTCGCGGCGAGGGCGCGGGCCGTGCCGCCCATGCGGCAGCCGAAGCCGGTCCTGCCAGTGACGCGCCTGCGGCGGCGGAGCGCTACGGCGGACCTCCGACCGAAATCACTGACGACGACATTCCGTTTTAAAAGGATCGTTGCTATCCGTTTCGAAAACCTCAAGCCGCCCACGCTCAACCACCCTCTCGCCGAAATCGAGGTGGAGGGCGTGCATCTGGACTTGCACCGTCACCTGCGGCTGGTGGGCTTGACCTTCGGCATCGAGCCCACCAGCGCCACGCTGGGCTGGGCGGCGATCGAGCCACTGCATGTGGTGCGCGGAGCGCGGGCACTGCCGGTGAGCGGGCTGGCGCTGCACTTCAGTGAACTTACGCGCTTCGAAGTCGCCTTCGAGCGGGACCCTCCGGGACAATTGGATTATTTCGAGTTTCTGAACGATCCCGCCCCGACCATCCGGCTTTTTTTCGAGGGCGGCACCATCCGCCTCGCCAGCGCGCTGTGCCGCGCCGAGTTGATCACCGGCGACGACGAAGACACCGAGCCCGCCCCCCACGGCGGCAGTACCGGCCTGCTTCAGTGAATCGCTGCAGAGTGGCTCGCCACTTTTTGCTAAGCGGCCTGGTGATCCCCCCTGGAAGTCACATCCGTCTCGGCGTTTATCCTTAGGTTCAGAAGCGGCTCTGGGCTGTTACACTGAAATCACAGTGGCTCATCGCCGTTTCTGCGCCATTCTGATCCCGATGCTGCTGTGGGTGGCAGCGGTCGCGCAAACCGCGCCGGCCGCACCGGCCGCCCAAGGTCTGTTCTACGCCATGCCGGGGTCGAAGGCGGTCAGCAGTTTTCTGGAGCACGCCGACAGCATCGGCATCTTCGCGCCGCAAAGTTTTTCGCTCGACCGTTACGGAGTGCTACGCGGTTCGGTGCCCGGCGCCTTGAGCACCATTGCGCGCGCGCATGGCGTGCCGGTCATGCCGCTGGTGATCAACTCCGGCTTCTCGCGCATCGGTGCCGAGCGGCTGCTGCGTTCGCCGGCGGCGCGCGACCGGGCGGTGGGCGCCCTGGTGAATACGGCGCGCCTGCAGGACTTCATGGGCTGGCAGGTGGATTTTGAAAACCTGCCCTCGTTTGAACGGCCGGCGTTTTCGCATTTCATCGCCGAGCTGGCCGGCGCCTTGCACCGCCATGGACTGAAGCTGAGTGTCGCCGTTGCGGCGCGTACCAACAACGATCCTTACAGCGACAATTACCGCGACTTTTCCGGGGTCTACGACTACGCGGCGCTGGCGCGCAGCGCCGATTTCCTGAGCGTGATGGCCTATCCGGAAAGCAGCGGCAATCAGCCCGGGCCGCTGGCGAGCACGCCCTGGGTGGAGCAGGTGCTGGATTATGTGCTGCAATCGGCACCGCCGGATAAAGTGTCGCTCGGCATTCCGACCTACCAGACCGACTGGATGCAACGGCGGGTGCGCATTTATTGGCGGCGCCGCATTGCCGGGCGCATCCACCGGTTCTACCGCACGATTTATCGTTTCTTTCACCGCAGCGGTCCGGTCTCGGTTTACGACGACCTGCATTGGGACCCGACGCTGCAGGCGGCCTACCGTATTTCCGGCTACGGTCACCACCGCGTGGTGACCTGGGTTGAGGACGCGCGCAGCTTCCGCGCCGAGCTGGACCTGGTGAGCCAGTACCATCTGCGCGGCTATTCAGTCTGGCGGCTGGGCCTGGAAGACCCGGGCATCTGGGATGGCCTGCCCAACCTCAACCACCCGGCGCCGGCAGCGGTCAGTACCAGCGGGCCGGTGCGTTTGCGCGATATCCCGCAGATTCATTGATGTTTTCGGCTGCCGGCGCGGGTTTTAAGCAGAATCGGCGTGCCCTCAAAGCCGAAGGCGCGCCGGATCTGATTCTCCAGGAAGCGCCGATAGGAAAAATGCAGCCGGCGCGCGCGGTCGATAAAGAGCACAAACTGCGGCGGCGCCAGTGACACCTGCGCCATATAGAGAATGCGCACGCGCTGGCCAGCGGGCACAGGGGCTCGGGTAAAATCCACCGTGGCCAGAAAGCGGTTCATGGCTGCCGTGGTTATGCGTTTGCGCCGCTCGCGCGCGACCCGCGCCATAGCGGCAAAAAGCTGCGGCAGTCCTGTGCCGGCGCGGGCGGAAACGAACACGATGGGCGCGAAGGCCAGAAACTTCAGGCGCTCGCGCACCCGCTGCTCCAGTTCCTTTTGGGTGCGCCCCATGGCCTGCGCGGCGTCCCATTTGTTGACCACCAGGATGCAGGAACGCTGTGCCTCGAAGGCGTAGCCGGCGATCGTGGCATCGAGCGCGAGCACGCCGCCTTCTTCCGGCGCGGCGCCGTCGATCAACACCAGCGCCAGATCGGCGCGCTCGAGGTGCTGGCGCGCCATGACCACGCTGAGCTTTTCCGCCAGGGCGTGGGTGGCGCCTTTGCGCCGGATGCCGGCCGTGTCGATGAAGCGGTACGGCGTCTTGCCATGGATCAGGACCGCATCGACGGCATCACGGGTCGTGCCCGCGACGGGGCTGACAATCGAGCGTTCCTCGCCCAGCAGGCAATTGAGCAGGGTTGATTTGCCGACATTGGGCCGGCCGATGATCGCGACCCGCGTCTCGCGCACCGCCGGCTCGTCCGCGGCGGCTTCGGCAGCCGCGGGCAAGAGCGCGATCACGCGGTCGAGCAAGGCATCGAGGCCATCGCCGTGCTCGGCGCTGAGGGGGAATACCTCTTCGAGGCCTAACTGATAAAAATCTCCAATTGTGCTTTCCGCGCGCCGGCCTTCGATCTTGTTCACGGCCAGCAGAACGGGCTTGCCGCTGGTGCGCAGCAGCCGGGCGAGTTCGATGTCGGGGGCGGTCAGCTCGCTGCGACCATCGACCACCATCACCACGGCGCTGGCGCTTTTCAGGGCCACCTGGGCTTGCGCGAAGATTGCGGCTGGAATTTCCGCTTCATCGCCGGGCAGCAGCCCGCCGGTGTCGGTGATGCCAAAGCTCCGTCCCCGCCACTCGACCTGGCCTTCGATGCGGTCGCGGGTAATCCCCGGCTCATCGCCCACAATGGAGCGACGCGAGCGCGTCAGCCGGTTGAACAAGGTGGATTTACCCACATTCGGACGCCCCACGATCACGATGGAACCAGGTTTGGTCACTTGTAAATGATAAGGGCGATAGCCGGCGGCGCGGGGTGGGGGTGGGTCACGGTCGCGCGGGCTGTTCTTTTTTTTTGCGCAAAGTGTGCCACTTTGCACCCCAAAGTGGCGTGTTTACCGGGGGTTTTGCGGGATTAGGGTGGCACAGGCGGAACAATAAATGGAACCGTCGCGGCCGGCGCGCCGGCAAAGGGGAGCGGCCGGGAGCGCGACCGCTCCCCAGAAAAAACTTCAGTTGTCAAACAGGAAAGCGGCGACGAACCGCCAACGCGCCGCCGCGGAGACCTGGGCCGCCTAAATAGTTAGAAGCCGGACGGAGTTGCGGGGTTGTACGGGGGTCAATAAGCGCCGCTGGTGGTGCGGGCGTAGTAGCCCTTGCGGGTACGGACGGTGACGTTCTTGCGCAGGACTCTGATGATGACCTTATGGAATTCGCCGTTGGGCGCCAGGTCATTGGGGCTGTAGGCGACGACATATTGATGGCGCAAGTCCTGCAAAATCGACTGAAAGGCGCCGCCCAGATCGCGGGCGGAGATCGGAAAGTAGGAGCGTCCGCCGGTTTCGGTGGCGAATTTCTTGAGCACGCCATCGGCTTGGGGGTCGGCGCCGGTGGACTCGGTGCCGATGGTATAGATCACCGCGCCCGCGTCCTGCGCCATGGCGATGGCTTCGCTCTCGCTATAGCGGCTCTGGTCGTCGGCGCCATCGCTGATGATGACGATGACATTGCGACCGGCGCCAACTTCGCCTGAGCCCGGGCCGAAGTCATTGTGCGCGGTATAGAACAGGGCGTCGTACAACGCCGTGCCGCCGGAGGGCCGCAGCATACCAATCGCCATGGCCAGCTTGGCGTAGTTGTCGGTAAACGACTGGGCGACATGCAGCGAAGTGTCGAAGCCGGCGACCATGGCTTTGTCGCGGCCTTCGACCAGCACCGATTGGAGGAAATCGGTCGCCGCATGTTGCTCGAACTGAAAGCGGGTATCGACGCTCTGGCTGACGTCCATCAGGACGGCGATGCGGAGCGGCAGGTTGCCTTCGGAGGTGAACTGCTGGATCTGTTGCACTTTGCCGTTGTCGTAGATCTGAATGTCCTTCGTGGTCAGATCGGGAACGAAGTGGTGATGCTTATCGAGGGCGACAAACACCAGCGGCACAGAGTTGACGTTGGCGACAATGGTCGGGGTTTGGGTTTTGGTGGTGGTCTGCCCGCTTGGGCTGGTTTGCTGCCCCAGGCAGACGAGTGCCGCCGCACCCATCAACACCGCACACATGGCTCCTGCGCGCTTCAGCATCTTCACCGATTATGACATCGCTTGATCGCGGGCACCCGGCTTCGCTGCGCGCTGCCGCCCGCTCTCTACGCCCGCCGGTGTCGCCCGGCAGGGGGCTTGGGTGCCCGAATCCGGCACGGGGCTCCGCAGGGCCAGGCGCAGGTTTTCCATCTCTACGGGAACCGGGGCACGGAAATGCAGGCGCTCGTGGCTGCGGGGATGGGTGAATTCGAGCTCGGCGGCGTGGAGCATCACCCGTGGCGGCTGCCAGCCGGCGAGCGCGCCCGGTCCGGCCAGGGTGGCCGCGGCGCCGTAGAGCCGGTCGCCGACGACGGGATGGCCCACAGCGGCCAGATGCACGCGGATCTGGTGCGTCCGGCCGGTAAACAGCCGCAGTTCCAGTTCGCTGAAGCTGCAGGCCGCGCGCAACTTCGCGGGCGTGTCCTGCGGCGCCGGGAAGGCTGCGAGGCGGCGGAAGCTGGTGCGGGCGCTGCGGGCGTGAGCCTCGGGGCGGCGGGTGGTCATGCGCACGCGTTGGCGCAGGTCGCGGCCCACGGGCAGGCGGATGTCGCCGTCGGCGGCGGTGAGGCCATGCACCAGGGCACGATAGATTTTGACCACGCTGCGCGCCTGAAACTGGGCGCTCAATTGCTGATGGGTAAAATCAGTGCGGGCAACCACGATAACGCCGCTCGTCGTTCGGTCGAGGCGGTGCACGATGCCCGGACGCTGCTCGCCCCCCGCCGCGGACAGCCTTCCATAGCGGTGCAGCAGGGCACTGACCAGCGTCCCCCGCGCCTGCCCCGCGCCGGGATGGACCACGAGGCCGGCGGGCTTGTTGATGACGGCCAGATCGTCGTCCTCGTACAACACCTCGAGCGGAATGGCTTCGGCTTCGGCATGCGGCGCCACGGGCGCCAGGGCAGCCGCCTGCATTTCGATGAGATCGCCCACCCGCAACACCGCTCCCGGCCGTGTCGCTTCCGCGCCGTTGACGCGGACCGCGCCGGCGCGGATTTGGGCTTGCAGCCGCGCCCGGCTCTGGTCCGGAAGTTGCGCATGCAGAAATAGGTCCAGCCGCTCCGCCTGGGTGGCGATCCAGTTCTGGCGCTCGGCGCTGGTGGGGTTTGCCTGCATGGCACAATGTTAATCGAGCCGCTCGGGCAAGAGGCTCACGCCGGCCCGGCGTGCCGCCCGTCGCAGTTCGCGGTCCAGGGTCGCCAGCCGCGCACTCCGGCGCAGCGCGAGCTCCAGGTACGCGGCGTCGTAGGCGGTAAGTTGGTACGCCTCGGCCAATGCGACCACTTGTTGTACGTGCTCGGGAAATAGCTCGGGTTCGATCTGAATCGGCAACTGCGCCAGCAGCACGAGGAATTGATCTTTGCTTGCGGAGGTGACGCGCCGGCGGCGGATACCCACGACGATGCCGTTAGCGATCTCGCTGGCCCAGAGCGCCGGCACGAAAAGCGCCGCACCCTCCAGATGTCGCAGCACTGCCTCTGCCAGGGCGCTGCTTTCATCAGGGAAGTACCACGCCAGCGCCAAGGAGGCGTCGATAACGGCGGTCATTACCGGCGGCGGCCTGCCCGCACCATATCCCGTACGGAAAGTGCGTCCGGCCGGATCTGCTCCCGCAGCGCACGCAAGCCGGCAATGATCTCGGGGTGCGACAACCGGGTGGCCATTTGCACCGGCATCAAGACGGCCGCGGGCGATCCGTGGCGGGTAATGGTGATCGCCTCGCCGGCTTGCGCCTGATCCAGCAGTTCGGCGAGATGGGTCTTGGCTTCGAATGCACCTATCGTCTTCATCAAACTAGTTTAAACCAGTTGGCAGCGAGCGAGGGATGATGGGGTGCTGAGGCGCGGTGCGGCGCCTTACGCGGCAGTGGCGGCGGCGACGGGGCGGCGGCCGCGCACGGCCCAGATCACTACCGCCAGGGCGATGAGGCAGAGGCTGGTAAATTGGGCGTCGGTCATCAGGCCTCCGAAGAGCATGGCGGAGGGTTCGTAGTAGCGCAGGAAGTCGATCAGGAAACGGAAGACGCCGTAGCAGATCAGGTAGAGCGCCATGATCTGGCCTTCGAAGGCGCGGCGTTTGGCCACGCGCCAGAGCACCAGGAAAATCACGAATTCACCCGCCGACATGAGCAACTGCGTGGGGTAGAGTTTGATGCCCAGCGGCACGCCCACGGTGGCGTGGGCGTAGGCGTTATGGAAGGTATAGCCGAAAAAGCCGGTGGTCGCCTTGCCCCAGCAGCAGCCGGCGGAAAAGCAGCCCAGGCGGCCGATCGCCTGGCCCACGGCGGCGCCGGGCGCGATGGCATCGCCCACCGCCAGCCAGCGCAGCTTCTGGCGGTAAACATAAAGTGTCAGCACCAGCAAGGCGCACAGCAGGCCCCCGTAGAAGATGCCAGCCGACTCCAGAAAGCCGATGTTGAGCAGGGCGCGCGGCTCGCGCACGTAAAAATGGAAATCCTGAATGACCAGAAACAGCTTGGCGCCCACGATGGCCGCGATGGCCAGATACACGGCCAGATTGAAAATCCGGTCGGGATCGAGGCCGAAGCGGCGGGCATAGTGGCGGGCCACGTAGATGCCCATCAGGTAGCCGATGGCGACCAGCAGGCCGTAGGTGTGGAGGGTGAAGAAGCCGAAATTGTAGAGGACGGGGAACATGTGTTTTCAGCTCGGAGCTAGTAGCTAGGTTATCTCCTTGTCGGGGGCTGGGGTGGGAGCAGGATAGGGGGCGGGCTGGTCATGGATGATCTCCCAGACCAGCAGGGCGGCGCCGATGACGATGGCGCTGTCGGCGAGATTGAAGACCGGCCAGCTATGGCTGCCCACATAGAAGAGCAGGAAGTCCACGACCTGGCCATGCAACACCCGGTCGAGCAGATTGCCGCAGGCGCCGCCGACGATCAGCGCCATGGCGTAGCCGGTGCGCGAGGACTGTTTATTTTTCCAGAGCAGCGCCAGCACGATCAGCAGGGCGATGCTCGATGCCGTAATGAGCAGATCGCGAAACCCCGGCGAGGAGTATTGAAACAGGCCGAAGGCCACGCCGGGATTGTCGGCGTGAATGATGCGGAACAGGCCGGGGATGACGGTGTGATCGAAATACTGCGGGGTGCGGTCGATCAGTCCCTTCGACCACTGGTCGGCGACGAAGACCGCGACGCCGGCCAGCAAATGTTTCAATTGGAATCCGTGTGCCATGCTCCGCTACTTGCCGTGCGCCACCGGCGCCGCCATTTCCGCCAGGGCGCGCACGCAGCGCGCACAGAGCGTGGGGTGCGCCGCATCGGCGCCCACATCTTCAGCATAATTCCAACAGCGCTCGCATTTCAGGCCGCGGGCGCGATGGACGCGGACACTACGGGAGCCGCTGTCCGCGCTCAGCTCGACTTGCGACACGATGAAGAGGGCGGGAAGCTGCGGCAGTTCGGCCTGGAGGAGCGCCCGCTCCGCGGCCGGCGCCACCAGCTCCAGGCGAGCTTCGAGGCTGGTGCCGATGCGCTTTTCCTGGCGCGCCTGCTCCAGCGCCTTGAGCGCTTCTTCGCGCCACTCCAGTAGCGTGGCCCAGCGATCTTCCTCCGCCGCCCCGCCTGGCAGCCACGCCGCAACCTCCGTGTAGGTTTGCAGATGGACGCTGGCGCGCAGTGGCGCGGGGCCATCCGCCAGGCCCTCGGCGGCCATGTCGGCCCAGACTTCATCGGCAGTAAAGGCCAGAATCGGCGCCGTCAGGCGGACCAGAACGCGCAGGGTGTGCCAGAGGACGGTTTGGGCGCTGCGGCGCTGGGGGCTGCGCGGAGCGAAGGTGTAGAGCCGGTCTTTGAGCACATCGAGATAAAAGGCGCTGAGGGAGATGGCGCAGAAATCGGCCAGCCGGCGCCAGGCGCGGTGAAAGGCGTAGTCGGCGTATTCCTGCTCGACCTCGCGCGCCAGGCGCGCCACCTGGCGCAGCATGTAGCGGTCAAGGCTCTCGAGTTCGGTTTCCGTCACGGCGTCGCGCGCCGGCTCGAAGGCGTGCAGATTGCCGAGCAGGTAGCGGAAGGTGTTGCGCACCTTGCGGTAGGCTTCGGTGATCCGCTGCAGCAAATCGTCCGACAGGCTGATTTCTTCGCGGAAATCGCTGCTCGCCACCCAGAGCCGCAAAATTTCAGCGCCATACTTGCCCACAATCTCATCCGGCTCGATGGCGTTGCCGAGCGATTTGTGCATGGTGTGGCCCTGGGCATCGACCACCCAGCCATGGGTGAGGGTTTGCCGGTAGGGCGCGGCGCCGCGCATGCCCACCGCAACCAGCAGGGAGGACTGGAACCAGCCGCGGTACTGATCGCCACCCTCCAGATACATGTCAGCGGGAAAAGGGAGTCCGGTTTGCTGGTTGAGCACCGCGGCCTGACTGCAGCCGGACTCAAACCAGACGTCGACGATGTCGTGTTCCTGGACGAACTCGCCGGCGCCGCACTGGGCGCAGCGCGCGCCGGGAGCGATGAAGGCCGAGGCCGGGCGTTCGAACCAGACGTTCGAGCCTTCGGCGGCAAAGGCGGCGATGATGCGCTCATCGGTGGCCTTGTCGCGCAGGTAGGCATGACATTGCGTACAGGCCAGGACTGGAATAGGTACGCCCCAGACGCGCTGGCGCGAGATGCACCAGTCGGGCCGCGAGGCGACCATCTGATGAATGCGCTCGCCGCCCCAGTCCGGCATCCAGCGCACGCCGGCGATGGCCTCCAGCGCCTTTTCGCGCAGCGCGAGCCGGTCCATGCCGATGAACCACTGCTCCGTGGCCCGGAAGATGATGGGCTGATGGCAGCGCCAGCAGTGCGGGTAGGAGTGATCGAGGGGCGCTTCGGCCAGGAGGGCGCCGATCGAGCGCAGGTGCTCGATGATCGCTGGATTGGCGGCAAAGATTTGCTGGCCGGTGAAGGGCGCGGTTTCCGGTCCAAAGAATTTGCCGGTGCCGTCGACCGGGCAGAGAATCGGCAGCTTGTATTTTTCGCCGGTGGCGAAATCTTCGGCACCGTGGCCGGGCGCGGTGTGGACAATACCGCTGCCCTGATCGGTGGTGATGTAGTCGGCCAACACGGCGGGAATGTCGCGCTCCAGCCAGGGATGGCGGAAGCGCACGCCCTCGATATCCTTGCCGCAGAAGCGGGCTACGACTTCGGCGTCGGTCCAGGCAGCACCGATGGCATCCGATGTTGCCGCCATGCGCGCCGCGGCCATGACGTAGACGCGGCCGTTGGTGTGCTTGACGGCGACGTACTCGAGTTCGGGATGGAAGGCGAGCGCCATGCTGGCGGGCAGCGTCCAGGGCGTGGTGGTCCACACGGCCGCGAAGAGGTTTTCGCCGGAAAGTCCGGCGGGCAGCTTGCCGCCGGCGTAGGCGTACTGCACCCACACGGTGGGGCTGCGGTGCTGCTTGTACTCAACTTCCGCTTCGGCCAGCGCCGTCTGGTCGTGAATGCACCAATACACAGCGCGCAGGCCCTTGTAGGCATAGCCTTGCTCGATGAAGCCGAGCAGTTGCCGCGCAATGGCAGCTTCGTAGCTGGAGTTCAGCGTCAGGTAGGGCTGTTGCCACTGCCCCAGCACGCCCAGGCGCTCAAACCCCTGACGCTGCAAGTCGACGTACTTGCGGGCATAGGCTTCGCAGCGGCGGCGGATTTCGAGCGCGCTCAACTCGCGCTTTTTCGGCCCCAGCTCCTGATCGACTTTGATTTCAATGGGCAGGCCATGGCAGTCCCAGCCGGGCACATAAGGGGAATCGAAGCCGGCCATGGTCTTGGATTTGACGACGAAATCCTTCAGGACTTTGTTCAGCGCGGTTCCGAGATGAATGGCGCCGTTGGCGTAGGGCGGGCCGTCGTGAAGCAGGAACACCGGCTGCCCGCGACGGGTCTCGCGGATGCGCTCATAGAGGCCCAGATCGTGCCAGCGCGCCAGCCACTCGGGTTCCCGGGCAGGCAAATTCGCCTTCATCGGAAACTTCGTCACTGGCAGATTCAATGTGCTTTTATAGGACGAAGCGGCCACAGTTCATTATATGGTCGCGGGCACCCAGCCGGGCTTCGCCCGCAAACGACGCACTGCGTCGTTTGCCCCGCTCTCAAAGGCCGACGGCCCGCTGCGCTGGAGCCCCTACGCCCCAGCTCCGCTTGGGACGCCCGCCCTGCTCCGGGAGCGCTTCGCAAAACCGCCGCTCTTAGAGCGGAATCAAAGCGGTTATAGCCTGGCGGCGCGAGAAGCGAGAGGCTGAGGGCCCGAGCGGCATCCGGATGCGTACAATCCGAAGCTCTACGCTAACCGAACCGTAAGAGATCGCGCGGCGATCGGTAACCCTCTGGTTAACCCCAGCGGCCCCGCTAAATCGCCATCGGGCAAGCGCGCTTTGGCCATACACTTTCCTCATGGCAAGCTGTTAATGTTCGAAGATCGCTCAGGTGATCGTATGCGCGCTAGAATTCAAGCCTCGGCTTTGCGGCGCGTTCAAACCTGTTCGATATATGTTTTCCGCTGATTGTTTTTCGGCCCGATGGGTACTCCAACTTACACCCCTTCAGTGCTCTTCACGGCCTTGCCAGCATTCACACTGGCCGGGTTACTCCCGCCATACTGCGGCACCAATCCCGCGCAGCCGCAATCCTTGGCACCATATCCTACTTCGGTCGAGGTCGTAGCCAGAGCACTGTCGCACACCGCGAAGCGATCCGAGATCTTTCGAGGATTCCTTCAGTTCAGGCTGGCCTTACAAAAGGCAGGTCTGAATGACGGGTTCCAGTGGCTAGATGGCAGCTTTACAGAGTTGATTGAAGTTCGGGAAAGCCGTAATCCGAACGATCTCGACGTTGTGACCTTCTTCCGGCGCCCACCGCATTTGCGTTCCGACCCATTATGGGCCGAGTTCTTCGCCTCGAACTCGACCTTGTTCCATCCTTTATCGAATAAACAAAATTATCACTGCGATTCCTACTTCGTGGATCTGGACATCGATCCACTAACGCTGGTTGCTCAGACTCGCTACTGGTATGGCCTCTTTTCACACAGGAGGGTGACGGGCGAATGGAAGGGCATGTTAGAGGTGCCACTTGCAATCACGGCAGCGGACCATGCCGCAGCCGCACTGCTTATGCCGGGGATACAGCCATGATTCGCAAAATCGAGCGGGACCAGCTCGTTGCTGAGATCGCGTCGGTTGAAGCGATCCTCGGTTCACTTCCGGCAAATGATCCCGTAGGCCTGCTAGGATTTAGCTCGCGAGTCCAAGAGCTACGAGGCAGATTAGCCGAACTCGACACTATGGAGGAACGGCGAGCCGCAGTCGCACTATACTTTGGGGGTGGCCCCGTCATCGGCAGCCGCGGAATTCAGGCCGATTTCGCTTCTTCCATTGTATCCACTTATCAGGATCTTGTGTCGAAAGTCGGGGCAACTCTCCAGTGTGGCGCCTTGGCATTGCGAGGACAGATTAAGGATCGCGATGCCACACGACTCCACATCACGAACCTTGTCCACGGATCGGTCGGGTTCTTGTTGGAGGAACTTGACGAGCGAGGTGAACCGCTCTTCCCAACGCCGCTAAAGCAAACAATCAGCAAGGTAACCGATTACATGGAGCAAGTCGCGGCCGAAGACGATCGTCCGTTCAGCGCTCTGGTTGAAGAGATAAATCCACGGATATTTTCGTCCCTGAGGGACTTCTTTAAGGAGATTCGCAGTGAGCATGCAGTATTCCGGCTTGTCGAGGACGAGCGAGAGATGCCGTTTGATCAAGCTGCAATCGAAAGGGCATACAGTAGAGTCGAAGCCACCGAGATTGCAGAGGACGACATTCCGGTCGAGGGAGAACTGATAGGGGTAGTACCGTACGGGCGTCGGTTTGAGTTCAGGACGTATCCCGGAGGCGAACTCATCTCCGGAAAAGTTGCGGAGATTTTCAGTGAAACATATCTCGAACGCATACATCAGGAGCAGCTCGTCGGGCGGCGTTGGCAGGCGGTCTTACGGAAGCGCGAGACCAAAAAGCCGGGGCGAACGATTGAGACTTTTCTATTGCTCGACTTGCGTGAAATTCAGCCAAGTTCTGAGCGTGATTAAGCGGAACACCTGAATTCGGTGGCAGCTTGGAGGAGCCCTGAGCGCCAGTGGGCGGACCCTGCCGGGAATCGAAGCCCGCACTCCGAGCGACCAGCGGGAGCGACCAGGGCAAAAAGTGGCGAGCCACGCCAGAAAGCCAGCGCTTGTGGGGGTGTTTTCATTTCCCCTTGAGGGTCGGCGGGAGGTTCGGCAGGCCAGCTTCGGCATCGCGCATGTCGCACTCCAGCCGTCCTTTCAATGCAAGCTCTTTGAGAACACCGTGCAATCGCTTGTCGGCCGGAGAAGATAAAGCAAGCGTTTGCCGAACGTTGGCAGGACAGGAGTGTTCCGGAACACTATGCATATCGGTTGATGCAGCCAGTCTTCGTGCATTCATGGGCGGCCTGCTTTGCAAACCGTTCAAATCCGACCGGCACGCCTGATTTGCACATTGACACCGGTTGCGTTGAGTCGGAACCGGAGCATGGCTGCGCTGACGAAGTATTCGGTGCAAGCCTCCTCGTTCGTGAGCCGCCTGCGTCTGATCTTAAGAAGCGCCGCTCTTGGGAGCAGCAGAGTCCCTGCAAGCCATCCCGCTTCGTCCTCTTGCTCCTTGTTGTGCGTCCTCAACACAGCGCCGCTCCCGGGCGCCATGAACATCAACGAGGGCTCATGGTCAAGAATTATGTGCGCAAGCTCATGGGCGAGGCTGCTATTTTGACGTGCCTGCGAATGCGCCGGATTAATGACGATGAGCTTGTGCCGGCCATTGGCTACCGTAATCGCCGACCACGCTTCGCGGTGCGAGGCCGACAGGCGGCCGATAACCTCCGGCGCAAGTCCCGAAAGATCCAGAGGCCGTAGAACCGGAACACTTAAATACTCGGCCATACGCAGTGGCTCCAGAGGCGCGTCCATTGCAATCTGGAGCGCTTGTCTAACATGAGCTGCGGTCTCCTCCGACCACGTCTTAAACCCACGACGGAACATCGGCACGCCCATCCCGTACTCTGCCAGCCAGTTCTCTTTGGGCGGCAAGAATTAGCGCGGCCAAATCGCCGGCGGCTTCTTGGGACAGTTGCGCATCTGCCCGAAGGTGAACGGCTACCGTCATCGAGTCCGGAATTGAGGGCTCGGTTGACCCCTCCTGAGCACCGGGAAGGCCTAGGATTTGTGCCGGATCGATTTTCAGCCAGACACAAATTTTCCGGAAAGTGACCAGGTCAGGAAGCTTGCCCCCTTCAACGCGCGATAGCGTAGCCGGACTGATTCCAATTTCCGCCGCAAGCTCGCGAACGCCGCGCGTGCCCCTTCTATCACGGAGCGCTGCCCCGAGGCGCAAAAGCGTCATCGCCTACCCTCCTGTCTCAAATATAAAACACAGTTTGACAAAGGAAGCCGAGTGGCGTACAGTCCCCTCATGTTCATCATTTGGGAGATTAGCACTCACAAATGAAACATGCACGGAAAATCGGAACGGAGGGAATTGAGCGTGACAACACCGAAGAACTCGGGCTGGCTTGCGGCGTTGCTTTGGGTCGGCGCCGCTTGCATATTGCTATCAACCCCCAACTGCGACCGTGGATGCCGGACCCTGGCGGAGCATTTGCTGAGCCATGGGATCGAGGATTTCCTTTCGGCCTAAACAAACCTGATTCCTAGGAGATTAAATGTCGAAACCAGACCAGAAGCCGCGGGAGCCGGAATCGTCTCCTCAACATGAACACCCACCCAAGCCGGGCCATCCGCCGGGGCCGCCAAATCCGCCGCGACCTCCTCATCACAGGGAGGTGGGGTGAAGCCCTGGTGGGAGCGCATTCCTGAGCGCCTCAAGTTCGAACTCGATGCGCTCAGGGATGCTGGGATTGAGTTCACAGTTCAAGAGCAGGACGCCAGAAGAGGTGTGCTGACGATGGCGCTGTCATTGACGGCACAGGAACAGTCTGTCGAGATGGTTGCGGAATTCCCACCAACCTACCCGCACACTCGCTTCGAGCTTTTCGCGAAGAGTCTCGCGCTGGAACATCATCAGAACCCATTCGCAAAGAACCTCTGCCTGTTCGCGAACACCGGGAGCTGGGGACCGGAAGATTACCTTGCCGAATGCCTTCGTGACCGCCTACCGCGTGTATTGGAGCTAGGCATTAGCAAGGATAAATCTGCGGCCGCAGGCCAAGAGGCCGAACAGGCGGAGCCCGTCAGTGCTTATTATCCGTACGCGCCCAGTTCAATTGTGCTGGTCGATTCATCCTGGAATCTGTCCACTTGCAGCTCGGGTACGATGCTAGTCGGTTGTCGGTACCTCACCGAAAAGACGATTAGCGCGGCCGTGCTCGAACTTCGAGATCCTTCGGGCCAAATCGTCGCCGTTGCCGACCCTGCTTTGCGAGATCTATACAACGCCGCGACTTTTTCTGGCGATTGGTCACGCGTTGCTGCGCCGATCCTCGAATTTCAGGCCACGCGTTTTCTTGAGATGGTACGCCAGCAAATGAGTCCACGGCCGCTGGGGAGGCCAAGCAGCGCGCCGCTAATCACAGGGATTATTTTTCCTGAAGAAATCAAACAGCGAGAATCATCTGGGGACGGATGGCTTTTTGTCGTCGAACACCCTGTACGGCGGAACGGTTTTCGAGATGGAAAGGCACTGCCTGCGACGTATTTCGCCAGAGCCGGCCGCGCCGGCAACCAAGACATGCTCCTCCGCATACCGGAACTTTCTTCACTTGAAGGCAAAGCGGTCGCCATCATCGGACTCGGGTGCGTGGGCGCCCCAGTGGCTATCGAGCTGGCCAAAGCCGGAATCGGCGACCTCCGCCTGGTGGAACCCGATTTCATCGAGCCGGGCACGGTCGTCCGTTGGCCGCTTGGGGTTGTGCATTCGGGCGAAGCGAAGGGTTGGGCGCTAAACGCCTTTCTTCGCGAGAACTTCCCGCGAACGAAGGTAACCGTCAGCGAGACGCGCGTGGGCTCCGCTGTATCAATGGGCGGCCTGGACCTCGCGACGGAAACGCGATTGTTAGATGGCATTGACCTGGTTTTCGATGCGACCGCTGATCCAGGTTTGCACATGCTCGTATCAGCAATGGCTCGTGCACGTTCTCTGCCCTACATTTGTGCCTACTCAACTCATGGCGGTTGGGGAGGTCGGCTCGTGAGGATTCGCCCCAACGCGACCCTGGGTTGCTGGTGGTGTTTCTTGAAGAATGAGGACGATGGTTTGCTCCCGACTCTTCCCGAGGCCCCACCAATGACACTTATCCAGCCACAAGGCTGCAATTTGCCAACCTTTACCGCAGCAGCCTTCGACGTGCAGGAGGTATCCCTAGCGGGCATACGCTTGGCCGTTTCCACGCTTCTAGAGAATTGTCCCGGCGGCTATCCTGCCACCAACTGGGATGTCGGCACGCTCACGCTGCGAACGCCAAAAGGCGCGCTCTGCGCGCCATCCTGGACTGTTGGCTCCCTCGAAAGGCATCCTGAATGCCGGAGCCATTGAGTTCGGTGTGGTTAGAATTCGCCGCTCAGGGAGTGATGTTGGAAGTGGCAGCTCAATTTTGTCCGTTTGAAGCTGGCGGTCTATTGTTGGGTTACTGGAACGACGATGGTAGCGCTGCTGTGATGGCCGCAACTCGCCCAGGCCCGCGCGCGGCCCATCGGCTTTTCAGCTTCGTACCTGATTACGAGTTCGACGACAAACAGGTAGCGCTCGCGTATGAGCGATCGGGGCGCTATTGGGGATACCTCGGCGACTGGCACACACATCCTTTAGGCTCTTCCGAACCGAGCAGGAAAGATTTGAAGGTCGCTCGAAACATCGCGACTTCCGAGCAAGCGCGGTCACCCAAGCCGCTGATGGCCATCGTGAGCGGATGGAGGAACCGGCACACCCAGTTTTGGCTCTATCGGAGCGGCCAGGAGGCATTGGTCGCCGCCTTGTTTAAGGTCTTTAATGGCGATTCCGGAGGGAACCTGAACGATAATCTGACCTGATACCTGCCCGCCTCAGCGGGGCGCGCGGCCCGCACCGCGCGCTCCCGTCTTATAAGCACAGCCCGCAACTTTTGCGGAGATCAGAAAATCAAGGGAAGACGCTGGCGTGCGCGGGTGATGGCATCGAAAAAGTCGGTGGTTTGCTTAGCGGGAGCGGAGGAGGCGATCAGGAGGGGGGCGAGGTCGCGTTGCTGGGCGGCTTGGGTGAAGTTAGACTAAGAGCCGACGTCCCAATGCGCGCGAACGCGCCACTGGCGCCTGCAGCCTCTACGCGCCAGCTCCGTTATGAGCTGCGCTGGCAAGGTTCTGCGCAACCTTCCCCCCCTGGGAGCAGTCTCAGCAATAGGGAGCGAGGGCGGGATGGCTCTGTTTGCCGATTATGAATCGTCCCCCGATCAGCCCTTCTGGCGGCAGCTCGTCGAGGAGGTGCGGGAGTGGATGCATCCCACTCCACGGCCGGAACTGCAGCTTGAGTCGAAGCCGATTCCTGTCAAAGACATCTGGAGTCATGAGCAGCGCACGCGGCAGCGCATCATCTCGGTAGCGATTCATGTTGCGGTGATCGCTGTCATCCTGTTGCCCATCTGGCACGCCGTTCACCTGCCCGTGCAAAAGCAGGAGCAGGCGGAGCTGATTCCCACTCTCTTCGCGCCCGGGGGATCGCTGCCGAAAATGCACCGCCTGGCGGGCGGCGGCACGCCGGTGCACTTGCCGGCGCCCCCGACCCTGCAGGCGGTGGATGCGCAGGCGCAGCCGGTGTCGGCGCCGTTGCAGCTCATGCCGGCGACGGCGGAGGCCAATGTGCCACTGCCGGCGTTCGGCAATCTCGGCCCCGTTGCCGGGCCTCCGGGCACGAGCTTCGGCCACAGTGGCGCCGGCCCGGGCGGGCCGGGCAACAGCCCTTCCGGCGGAGGTGACTGCGTGAGTGGCCTGTGTGAGCCGGGCGGCGATGTGAGCGAACCTATTCCGATTTATGAGCCCAACCCGGAGTACTCTGACGCCGCCCGCCGCGCAAAATTTCAGGGTACGGTAATCGTGGCGGTCATCATTGGCACCGACGGCCACGTGCACGATCCCAAGGTGATTCGCCGGGTGGGCCTCGGGCTGGACCAGAAAGCGGTGCAAGCGGTTACACTTTGGCGCTTTCGTCCGGCCATGAAAAACGGCCGCCCAGTGCGGGTTTTGGCCGATATTGAAGTGAATTTCCGGCTGTTCTAGCGGCTCGCCACTTTATGCCGCACAGACCGACCGGCCGATAACCCACTTCCAGGGCGAATTCTCATTTCGCGCAACGCCAACATGATATCCTTCGTATAAAGCAGTGGGAAGGCAGTCCACACCGGCTGTCCAAAGGATCAAGTTGCATGGCCGACCAGCGCAACGCGCCCGCCAACGGGCCTTCTGACGAAATCTTTCACCTGGAGCAGGAATCGGCTCTCAAGGAGTTCTGGGCGCGTATCAAGGAGACCATCCGTCCGCCCAAGGCTCCGGAGTTGGTGCTGGAGTCGAAGCCGATTCCGGTTAAGGACATTTGGTCGCCGCCGCAGCCGCTCTCCAGCCGGCTCAAATCGCTGGGCATTCACGTCGCGGTCATCGTCATTGTCCTGCTACCCTTCTGGCGGCCCGTGCGCGCCAAGGTGGAGAAGGCGCTGACGGTGCAATCGATTTATCTCCCCTCCGCGCTCGAGCCGGTAAAGGCGGTTCCGGTCCGGATGATCCGGCTTTCCGGCGGCGGCGCGCCGGTCTTGAATGCACCCAAGAAGGTTCAGACGCCGCATCCCAACCCGGTCAACATCACGCCCACGCTGCTGGCGCCGGTGATGGCGCAATCGCTGCCCTCGTTCGGTTCGCTGGGCCCGATTTCCGGGCCGCCCGGTTCGGGTGGTGGCGTGAATGGCGGCCCGGGCGGCATGGGCCGCGGCTCGGCCGGAGGCACCTGCACCGGTCCGGATTGCGTGGAGGCGGGATCAGTGGCCGCCTCTGCGCCGGTGGGCATTTACGAACCCGACCCGGAGTACACCGACGCCGCGCGCAAGGCCCGCTTCCAGGGCACCTGCGTGCTGTCGGTGGTGATTGGCTCCGATGGACGTGTGAGCGATCCCAAGGTTGTGCAACCGCTGGGCCTGGGCCTCGACCAGAAGGCCTTGCAGGCGGTGCTCCGCTGGCGATTCCAGCCCGCGCGCGACAAGCACGGCAAACCCATCGCCGTCGTTGCCCAGATCGAAGTCAACTTCCATTTGTACTAGCCGCACAGATCCCCATGGCTGCTGCCCAAACTTCCGATTGGAAAACGCGCGTGGTTCGGGGCAGTTTTCCCGACCGCCGCTTCGACGTGGAGTTCTGGCAGGCGCAAGGGGACGAGGCAATCTTTGCTGCCGCCTGGGATCTCGTGCTCGCGGCTGAGGAAATCCGCCATGGCAGCCAACCCACATTTCAGCGAACTGTTACTTCGGTTCAACGAACAAGAGGCTGAGTACCTCGTCGTTGGCGGCTACGCGCTGATGAAGTACAGCGAGCCGCGCTTCACCATTGACTGGCGCGGGGCCTGGCGTGGCTGCGCCACGCCACCCACTTGACGCTCGGCCGGGCTGGGGGCCCCGGAGCCCCCGCCCGGCCGGGTCCGCGCCCGGTGGTTTGCCGGGGACGAGCCGCCATTGCATGAGTTTTGCAGACTTCCGCGCCGACTTGGCCCACAGTTCCAACGGCGCGGCCTCCGCGTAAGGACCTGGACCTCTGGATCAACAACTCAGCCCGGAACGCGGAGCAGGTGTACGCCGCCCTGGCCGCTTTCGGAGCGCCGCTGCAAAAGGACGGCCTCACGTCCGAGGATTTCTCCAGCCCGAATCTCATCTATCAAATTGGCATTGCTCCGGTGAGAGTTGACGTCATGACCCAGATCAGCGGCGTTTTGTTCGCGGAGGCATGGCCCCGGCGCGTCGCCGCCGTTGCCGGCTGACGTTGCGGGGAACGCTGGATTTGCTGGTGATGAAAACCGTGTCGCTGGGGCCGCAGTATGGCCGCGGCATTCTGCGGCGGTCGAGCAGATTCTCGGCGGCGGCCGAAGTGGGAGCGGCTTCTCCGCATGACGAAGCCGCACACGATCCGGGCCGTCGGCCTATAGCTGGTCTGGTTTTAATTCTAGCGGCTGGCGAGGGAGGCGGCGGGGACTTCTTCCGGAGGAGCCACAACCGCGGCGGCGCGGCGGCGGGGGAAGCGGCCCTGGAAGATGGACAGGAAGCCGGTGGTGAAGTAGCCGACGACGAAGAGCAGGACAAAGGGGATGGTCAGATAGTTTTCCATCTGCCAGGCGTAGACCGTCACCGCCAGAAAGACGCAGCCGAGCACCAGCTCGATCACCGGCGACCAGCCTACCTTGCGTTTATATTTCTTTTTCTTGACCACCGAGGCCTGCTCGTCGGCGCGGGACTCGATGTGGAATTTGGGGGTGCGCTTGAAGGAGCTCTTGATGCCGAGCAGCGCCTCCATCACCGCGCGCGAATTGGTCACCGTCAGGCCGATGCCGATGGCCATCACCATGGGGATGTAGAACAGCGTCGAGAACCATTTGCGGGGATAGAGCTCACGCTGCGAGGCCAGATAAAACGAGGAGATGGAGCAGGTGGAGGCGATGAACAGCGGCAGGTCGATGTAGAGCATCTGAAACCAGCCCTGATAGAAGCGCACGATCATGGCGGGCAGAAGGAGCGCGCACAACAGGATCATCAGCGGATAGCTGATGTTGTTGGTCAGATGGCACCAGGCTTCGATCTTGTGGTGGGCATCGACGTCTTTGCGGCGCAGCAGGCGCGGCAGGATTTTTTTCGAGACCTGGATCAGGCCTTTCGCCCAGCGTGCCTGCTGGACTTTGAAGGCGTTCATATCGACCGGAAGCTCGGAGGGGCAGACCACATGCGGCAGGTAAGTGAACTTCCAGCCGCAGAGCTGGGCGCGGTAGCTGAGGTCGGTGTCTTCGGTGAGAGTGTCGTGCTGCCAGCCGCCGGCTTCGCCGATGGCCTGGCGACGCCAGACGCCCGCGGTGCCGTTGAAGTTGAAGTACAGATCGGCGCGATGGCGTCCGCCGTGCTCCATCACGAAGTGGCCGTCGAGCAGAATGGCCTCGACGCGCGTCAGCCAGGAGTAATCGCGGTTGATGTAGCCCCAGCGGGTCTGCACCATGCCGAGCTTGGGGTCGGTGAAGTAGTCGACGGTTTGGCGCAGGAAATCGGCAGGCGGGACGAAGTCGGCGTCAAAGATGGCGATCAGCTCGCCGCGCGCGACTTTCATGCCGGCATCGAGCGCACCCGCTTTGAAGCCGCTGCGGTTGGTGCGGTGGATGTAGGTAATGGGAGCGCCGGCGGCAGCCGCACGCTCGACCGCGGCGCGGGCGACGAGCTGGGTTTCGTCGGTGGAGTCGTCGAGGAGTTGAATCTCCAACCGGTCGCGCGGGTAGTCGAGCTTGCAGATGGATTCGACCAAGCGCTCGACGACGAACTGCTCGTTGTAGATGGGCAACTGCACCGTGACCACGGGCAGATCGGCGAAGCGGTGGGCGGGCTCGCGGGTTTCGCGTTTCCGGTACTTGTAGTACAGGAAAACCAGCGAATAGCGATGGAAGCCGTAGCCCGCGAGGATGCCCAGCACCACAAAGTAGGGAATCAGCAGCGCCATATCGAAGCCGTTGGCCTGATAGAGCGGCAGGTTCGCCTGGCCGACGGTGAAGGTGCGGTTCAGAAGCTGGGTATGGATGTAGTGAAGCAGGCCGCTCTGCTGCTGCGCGCCGGTCTGCCAGAGACTCAGATAGCCGAAGAGGGCAAGTGTTAGGCTATTAAAGCCTGTGGGAAAGCTTGCTGTCCGATCACGCGTACTGACTCTCATTGCACTGGCCGTCCTGCTGGAGGCCATTTTTGGCGTCCTACTGTGGCGCGCCGCTACGCAGCCGGCGCCCTTGCCGCAGTTTCTGCTTTGGTTCTCCGCAGCAGGAATAGTTTACCTGATTGCCGTATTCACGGTGGTGCGCCAGGGCACAGGCGCCGCTTTGGGCCGCCGGTCACTCTGGTTTATCTTTCTGACGGCGACTGTGTTCCGGCTGACGCTGCTGCCGCTTACGCCGGCGCTATCGCACCAGCTTTGGCGGGTACATTGGGACGGCAAGATCGCCCACGCCGGCTTCAACCCCTACATTTACGCGCCCAACAACAGCCTGCTTAGCCCCATCCGCACGGCTGTCGATGCCGCCGTGCCGGCGCAAAACCGGGCGGCTGTGCAACCGCCGCTGGCGGAATTACTCTTTCACTGGACTTACAACTGGTTTCCCGGCTTGCGGCCGGGAAAGATCGTTTTTGTGGCTGCGGATCTGCTTTTGCTTGTGCTGCTGATCCGCATGCTGCGGCGGCGCAAGCTGCCGGCGGAATGGGTGCTGATTTATGCCTGGTCGCCGCTGGCGATCTTCGAAGTGGCCGGCGAGGGGCACATCGCGCCGGTGGCGGCGCTGCTGGCGCTGCTGGCGCTGGGCTGGAGCGAGCACCGCGCGCGCTCGGCCGGCGTGGCCGCCGCTGCAGCCGCGCTCAGCTTGTGGTACGCGATCACGCTGGTGCCGCTGGTCATTGTGAGGGCGGGGAAGCGCTGGGGGCGCGCGCTGCGCTGGGCCATTGCGTGCGCGGTGGTGCTGTCGCTGCCCTACTGGTTTGCGAGCAGCCGGTTCGTGCTGGGGGATATTGTGCGCAACCTGCGGGCGGCTGTGGCTGTCGCCGCACCGTTTAATGCCAGCGTGTATGCGCTGCTGCATGCCGCATGGGGCGCGCACGCGGCGGCCGTGGTCTCGACGCTATTGGTGCTGGCGGCGATCGTGTTCCTCTCTGTGCGCCGAATCGAGCCGCTGCGCGGCGCGCTCTGGATTCTGACGGTGCTGCTGCTGGTGCTGCCACAGATGCAGCCCTGGTTTGTGCTGTGGCTGCTGCCGCTGGTGGTGTTTTTCCCCGAACCCGCCTGGATTTATTTCTCCGTGGCGGTGCCCTGGGCCTACCTGATGGGACGGCAACCGGGTTGGACCATGGTTGAGTATGTGCCGCTCTACGCCTTGCTGGGCTGGCAGCTCTGGCGGGAGTCGCGACGCTCTGCCGCGAGCGACGTGCAAGTCCAGGGTGCAACTTCGTGAGCGGAGAGCGGTTTGTGGTGCTGGCTTCGGCGTCGCCGCGCCGGCGCGAGCTGCTTGAGGCGGCGGGCTGGCGGGTTGAGGTGCGGCCGGCCGATGTGGACGAGAGCCAGCTCGCGGATGAGCCCGCTGCCGATTACGTGCTGCGTTTGGCCCGCGCCAAAGCGCGCGCCATTGCACCGCAAGTTGCAGGCGTGGGCGTGCTGGGCGCGGACACGACGGTGGTGCTGGGCGATGTGTTGCTGGCCAAGCCGGCCGATGCTGCCGAGGCCCGCGCCATGCTGACGAAGCTTTCCGGCCGGGTGCATGAGGTGCTGACGGGCGTCTGCCTGATTTATGGCGGGGCGGAGGCAGCAGCGGTCGAGGCCACGCGCGTCCAGTTCGCGGCGCTACCGCCGGAAGAAATCGACGCATACGTTGCCAGCGGCGAGCCGGAGGGCAAGGCGGGCGCCTACGCCATTCAGGGGCGCGCGGCCTGCTTCATTCCGCGCATTGAAGGCTCGTATTCCAACGTCGTTGGTTTACCCTTGGCTCTCGTCTATCAGCTTTGGCGGCAGTTCAGAATTCCACCATGCGGGCTGTGAACCGAGTTTGCGCATTCTCCTAAAATAGGGGCATTGGATCCACGGTTCGAGTAGTAATTGAACAGGCCGCATCGGTCATGCCCAAGCGCAAAAAGTCGCGTCCACCCTCGGCCGCCAAGCTCGTCAAGACGATGGCGCGGGCGCACATTGGTCCGGTGCCGCCGGAGCAGGCCGTGCCCGACCAGCGCCGCAAGCCGGAAAAACACAAGCATGATCTACGGCGCGAACCGGACAGCGAATGAGGAAAAGTCGTCAGTCATCAGTCATCAGTCATCCGTCGTGCGTGGCGAACGTTGAGGGCGAATTCGAGCGGCGATACTTTGAAGACTCTGATTTCCCGCCGGGGCTGAAGGGCGGGGATGAGGTCCGGGGGTATGGCTACTACCCGAATTATTTCCCGGTGGTGGAGGCGCAACTGGCCACGCTGGTGGAGTTGACGGGGGCACGCAGTCTGCTGGATGTCGGCTGCGGTAAGGGAGCGCTGGCTGGGTACGCGCGGCAGCATTGGGGCGTGAGGGCGACCGGCGTGGATCGCAGCCGCCATGCCACGCACATCGCGCGGCGCGCGACTGGGGGCAGGATGACGGCTCGCGCGGATTGCGCGCGGCTGCCGTTTGGCGATGGCCGGTTCGATCTGGTGTATTGCAACGGGGTTTTGCAGTATTTGGAGGCGGGCGCGGCGCGGGCGGCGCTGGGCGAGATCGCGCGGCTGGCGCGGCGGGCCGCTTTTGTCTCTAACATCGCCGCCGCGCAGCGGCAGAGCGAGTGGGGGCAGCGCGACCACCTCACGCGGCTGTATCTGCGGCCGCGCCAGTGGGCCGGACTGTTGCAGGCAGCACAGCCACCGGCGAGTCCGCTGCGCGTGGCGCCGCTGCCGTTTGAAGGCGAATCGGCGGTGCTGCTCTACGATGCCGCGGCACTGGGTGCGGCCTTTCCGCTGCGTTTTGTGGAGCTGGCGGTGGAACGCATGCGGCGTCTGGGGGCGCTTGCGCGCACGCCGCCTGGCCTTGCGGGCTGGCGCGATGAGATTAGCCGGCGACGCGAGCGAGGATAAGGGTGATGTCGTCGGACTGTTCGGCGGTGCCGCTCCAGTCGAGCACGGCGCTGAGGACGGTGTCGAGGATTTCCTGCAGCGGCCGGGCGCGGTGCAGCTCCAGCATTTGCAGCAGACGCGCTTCGCCGAACTCGACGCCGTATTCGTTTTCCGGCTCGGTGACGCCGTCGCTCCAGGCAGCGAGCAGGTCGCCGGACTCAAACTGCAGGCGGCCGAGCTCGAAGTGGACGTCGTCAAACAGGCCGGCGACCATGCCGCCGCGCTCCAGCCGGCGCACGCCGCCGCCGCCGATGACCGCAGGCGGCAGATGGCCGGCGTTGGTGTAGCGCAGCGAGCAGTCGTTGGCGTCGTAGACGGCGTAGAACAAGGTCACGTATTTTTCCGGCGGGGTGGAGTGGTAGAGCTGGTGGTTCAGCCGCTCCAGCAACTGCACTGGGTCGACCGGGTCAGTGCCGTTGGCGGGTAGGGCCATCCCGCGTACCCCCGCAGCCGCACCCACAGCGCGGTCGGCGAGGCTGGGCTGGTAGGCGCGCACCGCGGAGACGATGGTGGCCATCAGCAGGGCGGCGGAAATGCCCTTGCCGGAAATATCGCCCAGCGCCAGACTCAGGCTGGTGGGGCTCAACTGCTGAAAGTCGAAGTAGTCGCCACTGACGACGCGCGCCGGCAGGCAGCGGCCGGCGATTTCCAGGCCCGCGATTTGCGGCGGCGTGCGCGGAAACAACTGGGCCTGCACTTCCTGCGCGATGGCCAGTTCATTCTCCAGATTCTGCTTCTGCCGTTGCTCCGCCAGCAGGCGCTCGATGGAGGCGGTCATGGTATTGAAGCTGTGCGCCAGCGCCGCCAACTGATCGCGGGTGCGCACCCGGATGCGGTAGTCGAACTGGCCGCGATTGACGTGTTCGGTGCCGACATAAAGGTCGTTGACGGCGCCGGTGATGACGCGGGTCATGCGGATGCCGGCAATGAAGGAGAAAAATTCAATGATCAGGAAGCCGACGGCAACGATGGCCAGCACCAGCAGCGGCCAGCGCGTGCGCTGCACCGGACCGGCGCTGTCCTGGAAGCTGGCGAACAACTGATCGTTGAGCAGCGAGGGCCGGGTGGTCACGGTGGCGATGGCAGTCTCGGCGGCGCCAGTCTGCCAGTCGGTCACCGGGATAAAGGCGAAGCTGCTGATGCGGATGTCAAAGGCGCTGCTGGCGGGCCGCAGCGGCGCCTGGCTGGCCAGATCGCCCGGCCCGGTGGCAGCCGTGCCGGTCACGGTGGCGAAGCCCAGGTGCAGAGAGACCAGCCCCAAGGGCTTGGCCAGGGTGTCGAGGTTGCTGGTTGAAAGGGCGTACAGCGTCAGGACCTGTTTGGGCTGGTTGGCGGACTCGCCGAAGCTGGCAATGGCGTAGCGGCCGTTGCGAACGATCAGGCCGACGAAGCCCTTCTGCAGCCACTTGGGCGGGCCGCCGAAGCGCTCGGAGGCCGGCGTGAGCGCCTTGCCACCGCTGTAGAAAAACGAGCGCACGCCGCCAAAGCCACGGGGGAAGTAGTAGCTGGCGTAGTAACGGCTCAAGCCCGGTGCATCGCTGATGCGGCCGGGATTGCGGTCCAGCTCGCGCACGGTGAGGGCATTTACCGCGCCTACGTTACGCGTGTGGTCGTTGAGCTCGTTGAGCAGCAGGTAGGAGGCGTACTGGCCATAAAACATGTAGGCGCCGATGGCCAGCATGCCGGCGATCAGCAGCACCGGCACCACGCCCATGAAGACATAGGCGAGGATGAGCCGGTTGCGCAGCAGCCAGAGGGTTTCGGTGGCGAGGAGGTGTACCACGCGCACCAGCAAGAGAAACACGGCGATGGAAAAGGCCGCCCGGAATAGCCCAAAGCCGCTGAGGGTGGCGTGGCCGAAAAACGCGGGCAGGCCCAACAGGAGCGTCAGGACGCCAAGGCCAGCGGTGACTTTGAAGAGCACCGAATGCCGCAACTCCAGCAGCAGCCGCGCGGTGCGGGCGCGGGCATGGGCGGCGCTCGCCTGAGGCGGCCCGGTCGGGTTGGATTGGGTCTCCGGCGTCGCCATCCTGCTGATTCTAGCGTAGCCGATGCGGCGGCTCGCGCCGCATTAAGAGCAGTTTTAGCTTAGTTGTGTCCCGCTCTGGTCGAGTGCGTGCGGCTTTTCTTGGTGAAAAACCGCATGCGGTACGCCCGGTACGGGCTACAGCGATGCTAAAACTGCTCTAGCTGGGCTTCGCCTGTAAACGACGCACGCTAAGCCGAGGCGATCGCTTCCGCAGTCTCGGCGCGGCGGGAGTGGGCCGCACGGCATTGCGCGCAGTAGCCGCCGACCTCCAGCCGGGTGACCCGCAACTCAAAGCCGGTGCGCGTGGCCAGCTCCAGCTTCAGCCAGTCGAGCAGGGGCGTGGCGCATTCGAGGATGCGGCCGCAGTTCAGGCAGGCGAGATGGACATGATCGCCGCGGGTGCGCGCCTCGTAGTAATGTTTTTCGCCTTGCAGGTGCATCAGGTCGAGCTCGTCGATCAGCCGGTGCCGCTTCAACAGCTCGACGGTGCGGTAGACCGTAGCGCGATCGACATTGACGCCCTTGGCGCGGGCGCGCTCCAGCAGGGCGCTGGCGTCGAGGTGCTCGTTGGCCTCCTGGATCACTTCAACCACCGCCCGCCGCTGTGACGTCAGCCGGATGCCTTTGGCTTTGAGTTCTCCCAGCAGAGAGCGCCGGTCGAAGGAGTGCGCCATTAGCGGCGAAGAGGCGATGGCGCTGTCCAGTTCCCGGCGGCCGGGTTTGGAAGCATCGCGAATGACCGCATCGCAGAACATATCGGTAGTGTGCGCTTACGTAGCGAGAGCGTCAACTGTACGACTGCCAATTATGCGGAGCTGTCGCATAACCGAACAGCGATGACATGCGACAGATTCGCGCTTGCAGGTTAAGCCCAGTGTGCGGCGATCACCGCCTCCATGTCAAGGGGAAAAAAAGAAGGGGACCCGCCGGCGCGAGCCCCCTTCGCCTCACACATGAAGACGGCGGATTAATGCTTGCCGACGGCCCCGGGAATTGAGGCGGTGGCCTTCTGCAGTTTGCGCTGCACTTCGCTGTGCTTGCGGCCGTACGTGAAGTAGATGACGAGCCCAATGGCCAGCCAGACCAGGAAGGCCTCCTTGGTCAGTGGGGTGAGCTCCCAGATCAGGCCGACCGAAATCAGCACGCCAATGATGGGGACCACGGGCACCCAGGGCGTGCGGAAGGGCCGCTCCAAGTTGGGTTCGCGAACGCGCATGGCCCAGACGCTGGCGCAGACGATGGCAAAAGCGGTGAGGGTGCCGATGTTGGTGAGGTCGGCGAGCTTATCCACCGGGAAGAAGGCGGCGACGACGGCGACGCAGATGCCGACCACGGCGCTGGAAACGTAAGGCGTGCGGAATTTCTTGTGAATCTTGCTGGCCCATTTGAACAGCAGACCATCGCCCGACATGGTGTAGAAGACGCGCGACTGGCCCAGCAACATGACCAGCATGGTGGAGGTCAGGCCGCAAATGGCGCCGACGTCGATCAGCACCTCGCCCCAGGTGAGGCCGGTATGGTGTACGCCGATGGCCAGCGAATCGGGCACGTTCAGAATCGAGTAGGGCACCAGGCCGGTGAGCAGGCCGCCCACCAGGATATAGAGAATGGTGCAGACGATGAGGGAGCCGAGAATGCCGATGGGCATGTCCTTCTGCGGGTTTTTGGCTTCCTGCGCGGCGGTGGAAACGGCGTCAAAGCCGATATAGGCGAAGAAAATGAAGGCGGCGCCTTTAAAGACGCCCGACCATCCGAAGGGCATGAAAGAAGGAGTGGTCCAGTTGTGGACGGCGGTGTTCCAGCCGTGGACGTTGAGGAAGACGATGGCGATGCCGACGAACACCAGCAGCACCGAAACCTTGATGACCACGATGGCGGTGTTGATGTTGGCGGATTCGGAGATGCCGATGATCAGAATCGCGGTGACCATCAAAATGCCGAGAAACGCCAGAATATTAAAGTGCGCGACCGCATGGGGAGCGGTGAGGGCGGCGATTTTTTCGCTGCCGGCGAGCGACATCAGGGGCTTCCAGATGCCGCCGACGAGGGCGACTTCAGTGCCGGGCGCGGCGGACAGGGCGGGAGGAATGTTGATGCCCAAGGTGTGCAACAGGCTATTGATATAGCCGGACCAGCCCACGGCGACGGTGGCGGCGCCAAAGGCGTACTCCATGATCAGCGCCCAGCCGATGATCCAGGCGACGATTTCGCCCAGCGCGGTGTAGCCGTAACTGTAGGCGCTGCCGGCGATGGGGATGGCGGCGGCGAATTCGGCGTAGCAAATGCCGGCAAAGGCGCTGGCAATAGCGGCGACGATGAAGCTGAGCACCACCGCCGGGCCGGCGTAGATGGCGGCAGCGGGGCCGACCAGCACGAAAATGCCGGTGCCGATGATAGCGCCAATGCCCAGCGTGATCAGGTTAAAGGGACCGAGGGTGCGCTTGAGGCCGCTCTTTTCCCCTTCCGTTTCCGCCAGCATGGCGTGGACGTCTTTGCGTGCGAGTAGGTTCATGCCCATAAATTTGTTCCTAGCTTACCTTAGCTGAAGCAGGAGCGTTGCTCTCCGGCGGCTTGTTCCTGCGCCGCCAGATGTAAAACACCGGAACTCCAATCAACACCAGAATGAGGCCGCTGCCCGAGTAGCGGGGAAAAACCCACAGCACTACGGCAGCGAAAAACGCTGCCAGCAGAATATAGATTGCCGGCAGCCAGGGATAGGCGATGACTTTATAGGGCCGCTCCAGATGCGGCTGCTTGCGGCGCAGCACGAACAGGCTGCTGATGGTCAGAATGTAAAAGATGAACTCGGTGAACATCACATAGTTCAACAAATCGGTGTAGGTGCCCGACAGGCAGAGCCCGCACGCCCAGATGCCCTGAATCCAAAGCGCGGTCGCGGGCACGTGGCGGGCGTTGAGCGTCGCCGCCTTGCGGAAAAACAGGCCGTCTTTGGCCATCGCCTGGAACACGCGCGGGCCGGCCAGGATCAGGCCGTTGGTGCAGCCGAAGGTCGAGATCAGGATGGCGGCTGCAATCAGCACCGCGCCGGTGTGGCCGTAGAGGGCGCCCAACATCGCGGAGGCCACGCGATCTTCGGGTGCGTGCGCGATTTCGTTGAAATGCAACACGCACAAATACGCGAGGTTGGCCAGCAGGTACAGCACGGTCACGGTAATGGTGCCGATGGCCAGCGACAGCGGCAGATTGCGGCGCGGATTTTTTATCTCGCCGGCAGTGTAGGTGACGTTGTTCCAGGAGTCGGAGGAGAATAGCGAACCGACGAGGGCCGCAAATACGGCCACGATGGTGGCCGTGGAGACCAGCTTGCCATTCGCCGCGCCCGTCAGGTTGTAGAGGCCGTGACCCCAGAAGCCCGAGAAGAAGTCATGCCAGAAGTGGGCGAAGTTGGCTTCAATGACGGAGACATTGCGCGCGATCACCAGGCCCAGCAGAATGAGACCGGCGAGGGCGATGATCTTGGCGAAGGTAAAGACGTTCTGCACCAGCGCGCCTGACTTTACGCCACGCGTGTTCAGCCAGGTGAGAAACAGAATGACGGCAATCGCCACCAGCTCCTCGGGATTGATGCCCAGTCCGAAGATGTGCATGAAGGGGGCGTCGGAAATCGCGTGTGGGTAGAGCACGCCGAGGTACTTGGCGAAAGCGACGCAGACTGCGGCGATGGTGCCGGTCTGAATGACCAGAAACAGCGTCCAGCCGAATAGAAAGCCCCAGAGCGAGCCCAGCGCTTCGCGCAGGTAGACGTACTGCCCGCCGGCTTGCGGCATGGCGGCCGCCAGCTCGCCGTAGCAGAGCGCGCCCATCAGCGTCATGATGCCGGTGATTACCCAGACCAGCATCAGCAAGCCGGGCGAGCCGACTTCGCGCGCAATCTCGGGGGAAACAACAAAAATGCCCGAGCCGATCATGATGCCCATCACGATGGTGGTGGCGCTGGTCAGCCCCAGGGCTTTGACGGTGCCGGAGCCGGTGTCGGCGGCGTTTTGGGGAGAGGCGCGATCGGTGGCCATGCGGGTGAGCTCGGCTGGGCTTGCCAGCCTGGTTTGCTTGCTGTGGGGGACTATAGAATTAAACCCGCGCAAACGCAAGCAGGAATTGCCTCGCAGCACTGATAGGATCGTCGGCCGACCACAGGCCCGAGATGACTGCCACTGCATCCGCCCCCGCCCGCCAGACGGCGGCGCAGTTGTGGAGTTGAATGCCGCCGATGGCGACGAGGGGCTTGTCCGTCAACTCGCGCATGGCACGCACCATGGTGCAACCCACCACCGGGTCGGGGTTGCGCTTGGTGCGGGTTGGGTAAATGGGGCCGATGGCGAGGTAGTCGGGATTCATGGCCATGGTGGCGCGCGCCTGTTCCAGCGAGTGCGTGGAAGCGCCCACCCGCCAATGTGGCTCGCCACTATTTGCCCTGGTCGCTCCCGTTGGTCGCTTGGAGTGCGCGCTTCGATTGCCGGCAGGGTCCGCCCGCTGGCGCTCGGGGCTCCTCCAAGCTGCCGCCAGATGAAGCGCGCGGACCGTGGTGACGGGCAGATCGTCCTGGCCGACGTGCACGCCTGCGGCGCCGGACAGAAGCGCGATATCGGCGCGATCGTTGATGATGAGCTGCGGCACCACGGCTGCGAGCCGCTGCGCGAGATCCAGAAATTCGCGGTCGGGCAGACACTTGGCCCGAAGCTGCTGCAAATCGAGGCCGAGCGCGGCAAATCGCTGCGCGCAGGCCACCAGATCATGGCCGCCGGCAGCGGCCGCTTCCACGTCCAGAATCGGGTACAACGGCTGCACGGTTCAAGCTGATGGCTGATGGCTGACGGCAGACTGCTTCTTGACCGGCATGAAGCGGTCCATGAAGGCAGTGGAAAGCCGCCCGGCCTGAAAATCCGCTTCCGCCAGGATCTTCTTATGCAGTGGAATCGAAGTCTCGATGCCCTGCACCACGAACATATCGAGCGCGCGCTGCATGCGGGCAATCGCCTCACTGCGGTCGTTGCCGTAGGCCACGAGCTTGGCCACCAGCGAGTCGTAATAGGGTGGCACTACGCCTTCGGCGTACATGTAGGAATCCACGCGGATGCCGATGCCGCCGGGCAGATTGAGCGCCGTCACTTTGCCGGCCGAGGGCGTGAAGTTAACCGGGTTTTCGGCGTTGATGCGGCACTCGATGGCATGGCCGTGCGGCAGCAGACCGGTCTGGCCCTTGGGCACGGTCAGGATGTTCTCCAGCTTTTCACCCGCGGCCACGCGGATTTGCGCTTTCACCAGATCGACGCCGGTGACCATCTCGGTGACGGCATGCTCGACCTGCAGGCGGGTGTTCATCTCGATGAAGTAGAGCGCGCCGCTTTTGTCCATCAGAAACTCGATCGTGCCCGCATTGGTGTAGCCAATGTTGACCATGGCTTCGGTCACGATCTTACCCATCTTTTGCCGCAGTTCGGGGGCCACCGCGGTGGAGGGAGATTCTTCGACCAGCTTCTGGTGGCGGCGCTGGATGCTGCACTCGCGTTCGCCCAGGTGAATGACGCGGCCGTGCTCATCGCCCAGAATCTGGAACTCGATATGGCGCGGTTCGACGACCAGTTTTTCCATGTAGAGGTCGCCGCAGCCGAAGGCGTTGGCGGCTTCGGTCTGCGCCGCCGAAAACAGGCTGGGCAGCTCCTCGGGCGAGCGCACCATGCGCATACCGCGGCCGCCGCCGCCCGCGGAAGCTTTGATCATCACCGGGTAGCCGATGTCTTCGGCCACTTTCAGCGCTTGCGCCGCGTCTGCCAGCACGCCATCCGAGCCGGGGAGGATCGGGATGCCGGCCTTTTTGGCGGCCGCGCGCGCCCGCTCCTTCTCGCCCATCACCCGGATCACTTCCGGCCGGGGGCCGATGAACTTGATATGGCTGGTTTCGCACACTTCTGCGAAATTGGCGTTCTCAGACAGGAAGCCGTAGCCGGGATGGATCGCATCCACGTTGGTGATTTCCGCGGCGCTGACCACGGCAGGCACGTTCAGATAGCTTTGCGCCGGGCGCGGCGGACCGACGCAGATGGCTTCGTCGGCAAAGCGCACGTGCAGGGCATGGCGGTCGGCCTCCGAGTAAATGGCCACGGTCCGGATGCCCATTTCCTTGCAGGCGCAGATCACGCGCACGGCGATCTCGCCCCGGTTGGCGATCAGAATTTTCTTGAACATGGAAACAACTCTGTCTAATTGCTGGGCCGGAGCAGCAGCAGCGGCTGGCCGAACTCGACCGGCTGGCCGTTGGAGACCAGCTTTTTGATTATCGTGCCCCCCTGCTCGGCTTCAATTTCGTTCATCAACTTCATGGCCTCGATGATGCAGAGCACCTGGCCGGACGAGACGGTGTCGCCTATATGCACAAATTCGGGCGCACCGGGCGCGGGCGCGTCGTAGTAGGTGCCGACGATGGGCGAGGTGATGGTGAGGAGACCGGTCTCTTCGGTGGGAGCGGGGACAGAACTGGACGGTTGAGGCCCTGCTTCGCGCTCTGCGCTACGCAGGGCGCTAGCGCCGCCTACAGCCGGTGCTAGCGGTGGGGGCACGGGCGTTGCGGCGCTGCGGCGAATACGGATGCGGCGGCCTTCTTCTTCCAACTCGAATTCGTCAATCTGTTTTTCGATTAACGTGTCGATGAGTTTGTTGATGGCGTCAAGGTCCATGGATGGGGTTCTCTTGGGTAGCAAAGGCATGAGCCTTCTATTTTAAAGAACGATGAGGTCTTTGGGGGTAGGAGTCAATACTTTTGCCCCCTGCGCGGTCACCAGCACAACGTCTTCTATGCGTACCCCGCCCCAGCCGGGGATGTAGACGCCGGGTTCGATCGTGACCACCTGGCCGGTTTGCAAACGGTCGTTTTCGCCCGTTGCGGTTGAGGCAATGCGGGGCGCTTCGTGAATTTCCAGGCCCACGCCATGACCGGTGGAATGGGGGAAATAACGGGCGAAGCCCGCTTGCCGCAATACCGACCGCGCGGCGGCATCGACGGTGGCGCCGGTGACACCGGGCCGCACCGCGGCAATGGCGGCAAGCTGGGCTTCGAGCACGGCGCGATACACGGTCTGCGCTTTGCGGTCCGGCCGGCCCAGATGCACGGTGCGCGTCATGTCACTGTGGTATCCGGCGAGGACGACGCCGTAGTCCATCACCACAAAGTGGCTCGCCACTTTTTGCCCTGGTCGCTCCCGTTGGTCGCTTGGAGCGCGGGCTTCGAATCCCGGCAGGGTCCGCCCGCTGGCGTTCCGGGCTCCTCCAAGCTGCCGCCGGCCGCGGTGCGGCAGCGGCTGCCGGCCCGGCTGAGCATGTACCAGCGCGCCATGGGCGCCCCCGGCCAGAATGGTCTCGAACGCCAGGCCTTCGCCTCCGGCGCGGCGCAGATTGAACTCCAGCCATCCGGCCAGCTCCGTTTCTGAAACGCCCGGCCGGCAGCGCTTGAGGGTTGGCGCGAACGCCGAAGAGGCCAGCCGGACCGCGCGCTCGATGGCTTCGATTTCTTCCGGATCCTTGACGGCGCGCAATGGTTCGATCCAGCCGCTGGCAGACTTCAGCCCCGCCGCCCGGCCGCTCCAGCTTGCGAGCCAGCGGGAGCGTTGGGTGACGGTGACGTGGTCGCTATCCAGGCCGACGCGCTTGAGCTTGGCTGCTTTGGCGGCAGCCGCCTTCCACAGATCGCCTTTCGGAGGAACTACAACCGACGCGCCCATCACCTCCGTGCGTGCCTGCTCGCGGTAGCGGCCATCGGTAAAAAGAATCGTTTGCGTGGGGGCCAGTAGCAGCAGTGCGTTCGAGCCGCTGAAGCCGCACAGATAGCGGACGTTCGGCAGGTGGGAGATCAGCAGCGCCTCGACGCCGCCGCGCTCCATCCGCTGACGTGCTCTGGCCTGCCTCTTTCGATATTGCATGTCCGTTATCCTATCCCACCAAAGCTCCGGGGCATCCCAGCGGAAGTGGCATCGGCGGTTTCACCGGCAGAGTTGCAGCGCCGCGAGCGCGCCTACCGCGAGCGTGCGGTAACGCACACCGGCGATCGGCGGGTGCGCTATCAGTGGCGAATCGAGCTGGAGGCAGTCATGCGCCGCTTGCAGCCGCGGCCCGGCATGCGGGTGCTCGATGCCGGCTGCGGTGTCGGCCGGATGAGCTGCGCGGCGCTGCGCCGCGGCGCCGAAGTCGTGTCGCTCGACTTCGCGCTCAGCCGCATGCGGTATTTGCGCACCCAGGCGCCAAAGGGTTCGCGTCCCGAGCCTTGCCAGGCCGATTTGGGCCATTTGCCGCTGGCCGAAAGATCGTTTGACGCGGTGCTCTGCACCCAGGTGCTCGAGCACATCCCTGAGCCTGCGGCCCGGCGCGCGTTGCTGCGGGATTTTGCGCGGCTGCTGCGGCCTGGCGGCCGTTGCCTGCTGACGGTTTATAACTTCAACCAGCCCATCCGGCGCCGGGGCGCGCCACGCGAGGGTATCCACGACAGCGGTATCTTCTTTCATTGTTACGAAGCGGATGAATTGCGCGACGACCTGACTCCGAGCTTCGAGGTGCTGGAAGTGTGCGGCCTCATCCACCTGCTGCCCCACACCTGGCGCTGGTTCCCGCTCCTGGGCCCACTCGCCCGCACCATCGACCACCGCCTCGAGCGCGCCTCTGCCTTCAGCAGCGACTGGGGGCATCTGCTGCTGGCGCACGCGCGCGTCAGCCGACGATGAACATGAGGGGGCCGAGCGCGACTTCGCAGGCGGCAATGCTGCGGAAGTTCTCGATTTGGACCCGGCGGATGAACGGCGGCACCATGGCTAGATTCTAGCCCCGCGCTGACCTAGCCGTGGTGTTCGCCCAAATACTTCTCGGCTTCCATGGCGGCCATGCAGCCGCTGCCGGCGGCGGTGATGGCCTGGCGGTAGCGGCGGTCCTGCACGTCGCCGGAGGCGTAGACGCCGGGAATGGGCGTGTGCACGTAATCGGTGGTCACCAGGTAGCCAGCGGCGTCGGTGGGAAGCTGGCCAACGAAGGGCTTGGTGTTGGGCTCGTGGCCGATGCCGAGGAAGACGGCCGCCGTGGGCAGCTCCCATTGCCGTTTGCTGTCGTTGGTGGACTCGAGGCGGATGGCGCTGACTTCTTTCCTGGCGGGATCGAGTACTTCGGTGATCGCGGCGCCGGTGACCCAGCGGATTTTTTCATGCGCGCGGGCGCGGTCGAGCATGATTTTCGAGGCGCGGAACTCGTCGCGGCGATGGACAATTGTGACCGAAGAGGCGAAGCGGGTGAGGAACAGCGCCTCTTCCATGGCCGAGTCGCCACCGCCGACAACGACAATGTCTTTGCCGCGGAAGAAGAAGCCGTCGCAGGTGGCGCAGCTTGAGACCCCATGGCCGATCAGCGCCTGTTCGCTCTCCAGACCCAACCAGCGCGCGCGTGCGCCGCTGGCGATGATGAGCGAGCGGGTGCGCAGCGGCTCCGGCTGATCGTCGAGCGTCAACTCAATCGGCTGCTGTTTGAGCTTGGCGGCGATGACGTCCCCGGAGACAAACGTCGTGCCAAACGAGGTGGCCTGAGCGCGCATGTTTTCGATCAACTGCGGGCCCTGGATGCCTTCGGGGAAGCCTGGAAAATTCTCAACCAGTGTCGTCAGGCTCAACTGGCCGCCGCTCTCGTGGCCTTCGACCACGAGCGGCTCCAGCCCCGCGCGGCCACAGTAAATGGCCGCCGTCAGCCCGGAGCAGCCCGATCCCAGGATCACCACGTTGCGTGTAGTCGCCATAGTGTGCTCGAATGGTTAGACTAACACTCCGTAGTGCGAAAGGATCATCCGCGCATCATGCCGACTGCTGCCCAATCCGGTCTTTACGCCCATTTTTCAACTTCCCAGGGCGATTTCACGGCGCGTCTGTTCGAGCAGGAAGCGCCAAACACGGTCGCCAATTTTGTCGGGCTGGCGGAAGGCAGCAAAGAATTCAGCGATCCGAAGTCGGGCGCGAAGACCAAGCGCCCGTTCTACGACGGCTTGATTTTTCACCGCGTCATCCCGGACTTCATGATTCAGGGCGGCTGCCCGCAGGGCACGGGCACCGGCGGGCCGGGCTATAAGTTCGGCGACGAATTTCACCCCAGCCTCAACCATTCCCAGCCGGGCATGCTCTCGATGGCCAATGCCGGCCCGGGCACCAACGGTTCGCAGTTTTTTGTGACGGTAGCGCCCACGACCTGGCTCGACCGCAAGCACAGCGTGTTCGGGCAAGTGGTGGAAGGCTACGATGTCGTCGAGAAGATTTCTAAAACGCCGCGCGATGGACAGGACCGTCCCAAGATCCCGGTTGTGATGCACAAGGTCACCATCGAGCGCGTCGGCTAGTTCGCGCATTGTCCGCGTCAGATGTCTCCGCTTTCACCGAAGTGGCAATTCAAGCTGAACCGCCTGCGTAACCGCTGGGAACAGTGGAAGGGCGGACTGCGCCAGACCGAGCAGGCGGTTACTGCGACCAACAAGATGTGCCCCTCCTGCCGCGCCTTTGTGCCGCGCGGCAAAGCCGTGTGCCCGTATTGCGGGCAGCGGCTCAAAGTGTTCGGCACCGGCCCCACCGGCAAGCTGCTGAAGCGCGCCATGCCGAGCGCGGTTCCGGTGACCGGCATTCTGATTCTCGCCAACTTCGTAATGTTCATCATCGAGTATGCGGTGAGCGGTGTTCCGCTGCTGACGCACCTGATGTCGAGCCCCAGCGGTGCAGCGACCATGCGGCTGGGCGAAAGCCTGCCGCTGGGCTATCTGGTGCTGCCTTCGCCCTACCACGCCCAGTACTGGCGCTGGATCACGGCGTGCTTTCTGCACGCCGGCATCCTGCATATTGGTTTCAACATGTGGGCGCTGTACGACATCGGGCAGATCGTGGAATCGTTTTACGGGGGCGCGAAGTTCCTGTTTCTGTACATCGTCACCGGCATTTTCGGCTACATCGTTTCCAGCTATTGCGGCTACGTCAGCCTGGGGGCGTCGGGGGCTATTTTCGGCATTTTGGGCGTGATGATCGCCTACGGTGTGCGCCGCAGCCACACCGCCCAAGGCCGCGAGCTGCGCAGTGTCGCGATGCGCTGGGCGATTTACGCGCTGATTCTCGCCTTCGTGATTCCGCACGTCGACAACGCTGCGCACCTCGGCGGTCTAGCCGCCGGCTTCGCGCTGGGCATGCTGGTGGGCGATGATCCCCCGCTCACCGAAGCGCAAACGCGGCGCTGGGCCGTGGTGGCGATGGTGGTGATCGCGGTCGTGGTCGTGGCGTTTTATCTCATGGCGACCTGGACACACCTGCCGCGGGTGTGAGGCCTACGGCAGCATCTCCAAGGCGGGGTGGCGCCCGGAGCTCGAACGCATACGCAAAGGCGAATCGAAAGTCCATACGGCCGCCGAGGTGAAGGCCGAGCTTGGCCTGGACGATTGAGTACACCGATGCTGCAAGCCGGCAGTTGCGGAAGCTCAACCGCACGGCAGCGCAGCGGATCTATCGCTATTTATCGGCGATTATCGAATTATTGCCGAGCTGCAGCACCATGTATTGACGGTGCTGGTATTGCAAGTCGGGCACCGGCGAGAGATTTACCCTCGCGGCTCGTGAAGTCTGCGGATGCGAATGGTTACCCTTCGTAATCGTCGGCGAGGTTTTCGAAGCGGGTGAAGTCGCGCAGGAAGGCGAGCTTGATCATGCCGGTGGGGCCGTTGCGCTGCTTTTCAATCAGGATCTCGGCTTTGCCCTGATCGTCGCTGCCTTTGTTATAAACTTCGTCGCGGTAGATGAACATCACCAGGTCGGCGTCCTGCTCGATGGCGCCGGATTCGCGCAGATCGCTGAGCATGGGCCGGTGCGAGCCGGTGCGCTGCTCGGGTGCGCGGCTTAACTGCGAGAGCACGATGACGGGGCAGTTCAGCTCCTTGGCGAGAATTTTCAGGCCGCGCGACATGGCGGAGACTTCGAGGTTGCGGTTCTCGGCGCGGCCGCTGGAGCCCATCAACTGCAGGTAGTCGAGCGCCACCAGATCGAGTTTGCGCGGCGGATTCTGGGCGGCCAGCTCGGCCGCCAGGCGGCGGCACTTGGCGCGCATCGTGGCGAGGTCGATGCCGGAGGTGTCGTCAATGTAAATGGCGGCCTGCGCCAGCTTGCCAGCCACATCGGTGAGGGCGGCGATGTCCTCGCGGCCGAGATAGCCGCTGCGCAACTTTTTGGCGTTGACGCGGGCCTCGGAGCAGAGAATGCGCAGCACGAGCTGCACTTTCGACATTTCCAGCGAGAACACCGCCGCAGTTTTGCCGTAGCGCAGGCCGGCGTTGGTGACGATGTTCATGGCGAAACTGGTCTTGCCCATGGAGGGGCGGCCGGCGATGATGACCAAATCCGATGGCTGCAGGCCGGTGGTGATCTCATCGAGTCTTTCAAAGCCGGTGTGCAGGCCGCTGATCTCCTGGCCGTGCAACTGGTCGAGCTTGGCGATGATGTCGCCGGTGAGGTCGCTGACGCTGGTCAGCCCCTCCTGCACGCGGTCGACGGCGATGGCGAAGATGCGCTGCTGCGCCAGCTCCAGCACGGCGTCGCCGGTTTCGCCGGCGAGCACCGCCTGGGTCATCTCCTGCGCGACGCCCAGGAGCTCGCGCTCGACCGAACGTGCCTTGACGATGCGGGCGTAATGCTCGGCGTTGAGGGTGCGCGGCAGCCCTTCGGTGAGCGTGGTGAGGTAGAGATGGCCGCCGACGGCTTCGAGGTCATGCTGCCGCTCCAGCTCCTCGCCCAGCGTAATGAAGTCGATGGCGACGCTTTTCGACGCCAGTTCGCGCATGGCGCGGTAGATTTTGCGGTGGGCATCGAGATGAAAATCATCCGGCGTGAGCACGTCGGCGGTGGAGAAATAGTGGAAGCTGTCGAGCAGGATGGCGCCCAGCACCGACCGCTCCGCGGTGACGTTGGAGGGCAAACCTTTTTCCGCGAGCTGATCCGCAATCGCCATGAGCGAGCATAGTACGCCTTGCGGCCCTGTGGATGCCACTGTGAATTACTGTGCAAACCGGCGAAAGTTTGCGGAAATCCTGTGCAGGGTTTGGGCTGCGGAAGCAGATGAGGCTGCGTTCTATCGGCCGCGAACAGCTTCGATGAATTCGTCGACCGAACTGTAACCGAGCCGCGCGAAGCTGCGGGCACGGCGGCCTTTCCAGTCGGCGAAACCGAGGTTCTGGCGAAGGTTCGTCAGAACAATGGCGTCACCCATTAGTTGAAGATCGAGCGGGTGCTGTGGCCCGAAGCCGAATTGCTCGCGGATGCGCTTGGGGATGGTGATGCGCCCGCGTCTGTCGACTTTCATGTTTTCAGTATGAGCGCCGGCGAAGTCGGCCGGGCGGATAGCGTATTCTATTGGCTTCCTGCATGGTCTATTCGCTGCATTTTGTGGCTGTGTTGTTTGCTGCGGCGGTGTGCGCGGGCTTTCTGGGCGCGCTGCTCGGGGTGGGCGGCGGCATCTTCATCGTGCCGGCGCTGGTGCTGGCCTTTCATTTGCCCATCAAGATTGCCGTGGCTGCCAGTCTGGTGTCGGTCATCGCCACCAGCAACGCCGGCGGTTCGAGCTATGTCGAGCAGCACATCACCAACGTGCGGCTGGGCATGTTTCTGGAAGTGGCGACCACCATCGGCGCGCTGAGCGGCAGCGTGCTGGCGCTGTACCTGAAGGAATGGGTGATGCTGCTGCTGTTTACGGTGCTGCTGGCCTACATGGCCTGGACGGCGTTTGTGACGCGCAAAATGGATGACCAGCGCATCGCCGCCGGAACCTACGTGCTGGCGGCGCCCGACGCCTGGTCGGAGCGGCTGGAGCTGAGCGGCCGCTACCATGATGAGGCGCTCGACCGCGAGGTCACCTACGTCGTCAACGGCAGCGGCACCGGCATGATCATCTCCTATCTGGCGGGCGTCGCGAGCGGCCTGCTGGGCGTGGGCGGCGGCGTGCTCAAGGTCTCGGCCATGAACCGCTACATGAACGTGCCCATGAAGGCCGCGGTCGGCACCAGCAAGATGATGATCGGGGTCACCGCCGCGGTCGGCTCGATTCTGTTTTACCTGGCCGGACTCATTCATTTTTATGTGGTCGCGCCGGTGGCGCTGGGCACGACCACGGGCGCGACGCTGGGCACGCTGGTGATGAACCGGCTGAAGTCGGTCGTCCTCAAGCGCATCTTCACCGTCCTGATGTTGTATCTGGCCTACGGCATGCTGGTGAAAGCGCTGGCGCTGCGCTTCCATATTCAACTGCCGAGTCTGGGGAGCTGAGATGGCGAGTCCCGAACCCCACATTCACGAAGCCCCGGCCAACGTTTACGCCGTCGTCTATAAGGCGCTGCTGTGGGGCATGGTCATCTCCTCGGCGCTGTTCGCGCTGGGGGTGGTGCTCTCGCTGCGCCGCCATATGGTCATCTCCCTCAGGCCGATGGCGGCGGTGAGCTGGAGCCAGTTCTGGCGCGGACTGCTCCACCTCGATCCGACCGAGCTCATGCAGTTGGCGACCATTGTGCTGATTCTCACGCCGGTGTCGCGCGTGGTGGTGGCCCTGCTCACTTTCTGGGTGGACCGCGACCGCAAGTTCGTGCTGGTCTGCGGCACAGTGCTGGGCGTTATTGTGCTGACGGTGATTCTCGGCCGCCTGGGGCTGCACTGATCAGCGATCAGCCATCAGCGATCAGCTTGTGCATCTCTACTGACGGGGTGAAACGGGCGTGACCGCCGGTCGGCGCGACTATGGGAGGGTCGGAGCTTGCGGTGGCTTAGTGGCTCGCCACTTTTTGCCCTGGTCGCTCCCGATGGTCGCTTGGAGTGCCGGCTTCGATTCCCGGCAGGGTCCGCCCGCTGGCGCTCGGGGCTCCTCCAAGCTGCCGCCAATTGCTTCTTCCGTCGCTGCGACGGCCTCTGTCCGCGTCTTCCGGGCCAAACAGGGTGAAGTACAGGCGCTATGCTTGCATACAGATGGCGCAAAAGCAAAAAAAGACGATGTTGCTGGACGCGAAACTGCTGGATGTGGCTCGCCACTTTTTGCCCTGGTCGCTCCCGATGGTCGCTTGGAGTGCGGGCTTCGATTCCCGGCAGGGTCCGCCCGCTGGCGCTCAGGGCTCCTCCAAGCTGCCGCCAGAGGTGCGGCGCGCGTTAGGAGTACGCACGGAAACCGAGGCCGTGACGCGCTTGCCGCGCATCGCCCTAATCACTTCGAATCTGGACGATTTCCGGCGCCTGCGGCGGGAGTTGGCGGTCGAGTTTGTGGCTCCGTTTCCGCGCTAACTGGGGGTTTGTGTCACGGTCAGTAACGCGGGATGGAGGGGTCGACGGTGAGGCTCCAGGCGTCGATGCCACCGGCGAGGGAGCGGGCGCGGGCGCAGCCGGAGCGGCGCAACCAGTCGGCGGCGGTGAGGGAGCGCTGGCCGCTGTGGCAGTAGCAGATGATCTCTTCGCCGGCGCGGTTCTGCAGGAACTCGTCGAGGTGCATGGGGATTTGCGGCAGCGGGATGTGCTCGGCGCCGTCAAGGTGGGCGGCGTCGAACTCCCATTGCTCGCGGACATCGAGCAGCGCCAGCTTTTCGCCGGCCTGGCGGCGGGCGGCGAGCTCTTCCACGCTGATTTCAATATCGAGGGGTTCGGGTTGGCTCATGAGATCTCCAGGCCGAGATTGCCGCCCTCCGGGTTGATGACAAAGCCGGGTTCGAGCGCGGCGGCGCGGGCCCAGGCGTCGAGGGCTTCTTCGCGCTCGCCAGCTTTGAGCGCCAGCTCACCATGCAGCACGTGCAGGCGGGCGTTTCGCGGCCCCAGCTCGGCGGCTTCCCGAGCTGCAGCGAGCGCCGCGGGCGCATCGCCCAGCAGCAGCCGCGCAAAGGCGAGATTGCCGGCGTTTTCGGCGTCGGCGGGAGCGGCGGCGCGGGCGCGTTCGATCAGCGGCAGCGCGCGCTCCGGCTGGCGCGCCTGCAACCAGCAGGCGCTGGCGTCTTTCAGCACACGGGCCGCCTCGGGTTCGAGCCGCAGGGCAAAGCCGTAGAAAAATGCGGCCTGGTCAAAATCGCCACCGGCGCGGTGTACATCGGCGAGCGCGGCCCAGGTGCGGAAATCGTCGGAGGCCTTCTGGGTGGCCTCGGTCGCCAGCAGCAGCGCCTCGTCCCAGCCTTCGTGAGCGCCTTCGCCCTGGGCAAGGCCGGCATGCTCCAGGCGGCGCAGCAGCAGCGAGGAGAGCGCGGCCAGCGCCAGGCCATTTTCGGGGTTGGACTTCACGGCCGCTTGCAGCAGCTCGAAGCTGACCTGTATTTCGCCCGCCGCCCACAGGCCGATGCCGAGATCCGCGCCCGCGAAGCCGTCGTGAACCACGAGGCCGCCCAACAGCGCCGCGGCTGCGTCTGCCTTGTTCTGGCCCAGCAGTTCGCGCGCCAAAGCGGTGCGGATGGCGACCATGGAAGGATCGAGCTCGAACGCGCGCCGCAAGTTTCCGGCGAGAAAATGCAGCAGCGCCGCCGGGGAAGGCGTGGCCAGATCCTCGAAGCTGCGCAGTACCGGCTGGCTCAGCTCCGCGCCGAGCTGGTGCGCGGCGAACTCGGCCAGCCGCGCCAACAAGTGATGGGCCAGCGCGAAGGGAGCCTCTTCGGCCTTGCGCTCGCCGTTGACAGCAATTTCCGCCTGCCAGCGGTCACTGATCCAGAGTTGACCGCCGAGGGAGGCTGGGGCCGTCAGTCCGGTGCGCTCCAGGGCTTCGGTAATCAACCGCGCCAGCCCCGCGCCGGCGCCTTCGGGGATGGCCCAGGCACCGTCGGCCACGACGGTCACAGCGAAGTCGGTCGTTGTCACAGCTTCGATTGTACGCTGACGGCGGGCTGAATCTGGGCGGCGATGGCTTCGAGCGCGCGCTCCGTGGCGCCGCGCTGTGAGGCCAACAGCGCCTGCGCCGCCTGACCGAGCCGCTGCCGCTCCGCCGCGTCTTCGAGCAGCCTGCGCCAGACACGTTCGAGTTCGACGGTGCTGGCGACTCCTTGCGCAGCGCCTGCGGCCAGGAACTGCTCGGCGATGGCGGCAAAGTTTTCCATATGTGGTCCAAAGGTGACCGGCACGCCCCAATAGGCCGGCTCGAGCAAGTTATGGCCGCCAAAGGCGCCAAGGGTGCCGCCGACAAAGGCGACCGTGGCGAGCTGGTACGCCGACGCCAGCTCGCCCAGGGAATCCAGCAGCAGCACGCCGCCGGGCGGGACGAACGCCCCGTCGCCGGCGATGAGGCGCGAGCGCTGCGCCCAGGGCAGGCCGCTGGCGCCGATCTCTGCCGCCACCGCTTCGAAGCGCTGCGGATGCCGGGGCGCGAGGACAAGCAGCCGGGAGGGCGTAGCCAGGCGGCGATAGACCTCGAGCAGTTGGGCTTCTTCGCCCTCCATAGTGCTGCCGGCGATGATGACCTCAGTGATGCCGGCGTGCTCAAACGCCGCCCGCAGCCAGCGGATGAAACCGGGCAGATCGGGCGGAATCCAGTCAAATTTCAGGTTGCCGGCGACTTCAACGCATTCGGCGCGCGCCCCCAGGTCTTCAATACGCGCGGCGTCGGTGGGGGTCTGCATCAGAAAGCCGGCGGCGGCGCCCAGCACCGGGCGCAGCAGCTTGCGCACCAGCCGGTAGCGGGCGTAGCTGCGGCCGGAGATGCGGCCGTTCAGAAACATCACCGGGACGCCCGCGGCGGCAGCTTCGCGCAGGAAATTGGGCCAGATTTCGGTTTCGGTGATGATCACCAATGCCGGAGCCATAGCCTTGAGCGCGCGCCGCGTGGCAAAGCGGAAGTCGAGCGGAAAGTAAAAAATCCGGTCGGCCGGGATGCGCCGTTCGGCCACGCTGCGCCCGGTGGCCGTGGTGACTGATAACACTACGAGCCGGTCGGGGAAGCGCTGTTTCAGCAGGCTGATCAGCCGCTCCACCGCCAGCGTCTCGCCCACCGAAACCGCATGCAGCCAAATCGTCCCTGGGCCGGCAGTGGCCAACGGCTTCAGCCAGCCGAAGCGCTCGCCCAGATGGCGGGTGTAGCGGCCGTCGGGAGCATTGCGCGCCCAAAGCAGCGGCGCCAAGGCTGCAAGTCCCAATGCGAGAAGGATAGAGTAAAGAACGAACATCGAAGCATCTAACTAAAGCGAGGGCCTTGTTAAAATTGGATGTGGCAACCGCAGCTCCCTCATCGCAACGCGCCGGACTGGCCGCGCTGAACCCGCAGCAGCGCGCCGCCGTTGAGCAGGTGGATGGGCCGCTGCTCATTTTGGCAGGTGCGGGCAGCGGGAAAACGCGCGTCATCACGCACCGCATCGCTCATCTTATCGCCCATTATCGTACCCCGCCGGACGCGATTCTGGCGATGACGTTCACCAACAAGGCGGCGGAGGAGATGCAGAGCCGGGTTGCCGGCCTGCTGTCGTATGAGGCGTACGCACAGCCGCAGATTTCCACCTTCCACGCCTTTTGCGTGCGCTCGCTGCGGCGCGACTACCCCGCCATCGGCGGCACGCGCGATTTCGTGATCTACGCCGACGACGAGCAGCAGCGGCTGGTGAAGACGGTGCTCAAGGCGCTGGGCCTCGAGGACAAGGCGTTTACGCCGCGTGCAGTGCTGAGCCGGATTTCAGCCGCCAAGAATCGCGGCTGGTCGCCGCAGGAGTTCCTCAAGCATGCCGTCGATCCACGCAGCGAGCGCCTGGCGGTGGTCTACGAACGCTACCAGGCCGGGCTGAAACAGGCACATGCGCTCGACTTTGACGATTTGCTGCTGGAGACCGAGCGGCTGCTGCGGCAATCGCCGGAAACCGCAGCGCGCTACAACGAACGCTACCGTTATCTGCTGGTCGATGAATATCAGGACACCAACCGGCCGCAGTACGAGCTGCTGCGGCTGCTGACGCAGAAGACGCAGAATCTGTGCGTCGTCGGCGACGAGGATCAGAGCATTTACTCCTGGCGGGGCGCCGACATCCACAACATTCTCGATTTCGAGCGTGACTACCAAGGCGCGCAGGTGATCCGGCTGGAGCAGAACTACCGCTCGACCAAGAACATTCTGGCGGCGGCGTCGAGCGTAGTGGCCAACAACCGCGAGCGCAAAGGCAAAGTGCTGTGGACCGAAGCCGAGGCGGGCGCGGCGATCCGCTACTGCCTGGCGCCGGATTCCGAGCAGGAAGCGGTCTGGGTCGCCGAAGCGGTGGAGACGCGCCGCAAGGCCGGCGAGGCGGCAGGCGCCGGCTCGATTGCGGTGTTGTACCGCACCAATGCGCAGTCGCGCTTGTTTGAAGAAGCGCTGCGGCGCCGCAACCTCACCTACAAGGTGCTGGGCGGCTTCAGCTTTTATGAGCGCGCCGAAGTCCGCGACCTGCTGGCCTATTTGCGCGCCAGCATCAATCCGGCCGATTCCATCGCCTGGCTGCGCATCATCAACACCCCGGCGCGCGGCATTGGCAAGGTCACCGTCGATGCCCTCGAGCGCCTGATGCTCGAACGCAATGCCACCTGTCTGGACGCGGTGAAGATCGCGCTCGAGGGCGGCGCGGGCCTGCCGTCACGGGCGCTGGGGCCGCTGGCGGAGTTTTTCAAACTCATGGCCGAGTTCCGGACGGCGGCGCTGGAGCCGGTCCCTGCCGATACGCTGTTGCGGCTCATCCTGGAGCGTACCGGCTACGCCAAGCTGCTGCAGGAAGAGGCCACGCCGGAGGCGGAAGCCCGGCTGGAGAACCTGGGTGAGTTGATCAACGCTGCCGCCGACGCCGCCGCGCGCGGCGAATCGGTGGCCGCCTTTCTCGACCACGCCGCGCTGGTGAGCGATCAGGACGACTACGATCCGCAAGCCGCGGTTCAGCTCATGAGCCTGCATGCTGCCAAGGGCTTGGAGTTTGACGTTGTCTTTCTTGCCGGACTCGAAGAGGGTCTGTTTCCGCACAGCCGCAGCGCCAACAGCCCCTCCGATCTCGAAGAAGAGCGCCGCCTCTGCTATGTCGGCATGACGCGCGCGCGCCGCGAGCTGCTGCTGTCGCACGCGGCGCGGCGGCGGCGCTATGGCGGCCAGAGCTACGAACCGACGGTGCCGTCGCGCTTCCTGGCCGAAGTGCCGCAGGAGCTGCTGCACGACGTTTCCCCCGCGGGCCCGCGCTACGTCAGCGAGGGCTACAGCCAGGAAGTGAAACCGGCGCCGGGCGGCTTCCGTCATAAATACAACTCGGTGGAAAGTATTCACCAGTTTTTCGGCAGCCGGGGCGGGCGGCCTCCCGAGGCGCCCGCCCCGGCTGCCGCGAGCGCCCCGCCGGCCGCGCCGCGCTCGCACCCCAAAGCCAAGGCCACCGGGTCCGGTCTGCGCGCCGGCTCGCGTGTGCGCCACGCCAAATTCGGCGTGGGCACGGTGCTGCAGATTGAAGGCGAGGGTGACCTCACGAAGCTCACTATCTCGTTTCCCGGCTACGGCCTCAAGAAACTGGTGGAAAAAATGGCCGGCCTGAGCCCGGTTTAGAATCTTCCCTATGCCGCTTGCCTGGCTGCTGCTCGCCGCCCTCCCGTTCGCTCCTGCTGTGCCTGCCCGGCTGCCGCAGGCGGCAGCCAACACCCCGGCGGTTGCGGCCGCCCATCGCACCGTGGCGCAGGCGATTGCCGCGCTCGGCGGCGACGAGTACCTGCAGGCGAACGAGCGCAGCGGCAAGGGTTACCTGTACACCTTCAACTCCGCGGGCGAGCTGAACGGCACCGGAACCCAGTTCTGGTCCTACTACCGCTTTCCCGGCGATGAGCGCCTCGAACTCACCAAGAAGCGCAACGTCATTTATATCTATTCCGGCGGTAAGGGCTGGGAAGTCACGTTTCGCGGCGTCACGCCGATGCTGCGGCGCACCATGGCTAACTATAAAGAAGTCAGCGCGCACTCCCTGGATGTCATCCTCAAGACCTGGGCCGCCGATCCGGCGACGCTGATGCTGGACGAGGGCAATGGCCTGTATGACCAGGCGCCTATCGATTCGGTTTTGTTTACCACCAAGGATGGCGTTTCCGCGACGGTGGATTTTTCCCTCCTCACCCACTTGCCGGTGCGGGTACATTGGCAGCGCACCGATCCGGATACCGGCGGCCGTTACGTCGAGGCGGTGGTTTATGGCAATTGGGCCAATATTGGCGGCATTGAAGCCGCCTTTTCGGTGGATCGCTACCAGGGGCCGCAGCGGCTGGAGCAGCAGTATTACACCGATATCAGCTTTGCCCCCTTCGCCGATTCGCTGTTCACCCCCAAACCCCTGAAATAGGCGCTTCCCCCAGCGCGCCTTCGGTGCGCTATGATGGCGTTTTTGAAGGAGGAAAGAGCGCCTCATGCAGGTTTTCGATACCCTCCACGTGCGCAACCTGGCTCTCGCGGGCCACGGCGGTTGCGGCAAAACCACCCTCGTCGCCGCAGCCTTATACACCGCCGGCGCCACGCCCCAGCAGGGTTCGGTCGCCGCCGGCACCACGGTCACCGACTTTGACGAGCAGGAAATTCAGCGCCACAACAGCATCGCCACCGGTCTGGCGCTGGCGGAGTGGCCCGGTCCCGACCGCGCGCCCTGCAAGCTGAACTTCGCCGATACGCCCGGCCAAAGCCTGTTCGCCCACGAAGCCGTGGCCACGCTGGAAGTCGCGGAGACCATGCTGCTTGCGGTCGATGCCGCGAGCGGCGTGCAGGTGCAGACGGCGCGGCTGTGGGAGCTGGCGGCGGCGCACAACCTTCCGGTGATGGCGGTGCTGACGCGCGCCGATCACGACCACAGCGACGTTGCGGCGGTGCTGGCCGCGCTGCGCGAGCGCTTCGGCCGCGCTCTGTGCCCGGTGCAGTTGCCGATTGGTGCGCAGCGCGGTTTTCAGGGCGTCATCGATCTGGTGGCCATGAGCGCCCGCCACTACAGCGCAGGCGGCAATGGCAAGACCCGCACCGCCGCCATTGATGCCGCCGACGATGAGGTCGCGCGAAAAGCCCACGAAGAACTGGTCGAGCTGATTGCCGAAGGCGACGACGCGCTGATGGAGGAGTTTTTCGACAAGAACACGCTGGCGCCCGAGCATCTCGTCAAGGGCTTGCGGGGCGCCATCCGCGCCCGCCGCATTGTGCCGGTGCTGATCACCAGCGGCCAGCAGAATATTGCTGTCGATGCGCTGCTGGATTTTGTGGCCGCCTACGCGCTGCACCCGGGTGAAGCGCCGGCGCGGCCGGGCACGGTGCCTGGCCATCCCGAGCAGGAGCTGACGCGCACGGTGAGCGACAGCCAACCGCTATCGCTGGAGGTCTTCAAGACTATCGCCGACCCGTTTGCCGGACGGCTGAGCGTGTTCAAGCTGCGCAGCGGCAAGCTCAAGAACGAAGAACCCGTGACCAACTTCCGCACCCAGGCCACGGAAAAATTCGCGCACCTGAGCGTGCTGCAGGGCAAGCAACTGCTGCCGGCCGCCGAACTTCATGCCGGCGATCTGGGGGTGGTCGCCAAGCTCAAGGACACTCTCACCGGCGACACGCTGGGCGACAAGGCCGCGCCCATTGCCTACCGGCCCTTTGCCTGGCCGGAAGCCGCGATTCATTTTGCCCTCGCCGCCAAAAGCCGGGGCGATGAAGACAAGGTCTCGCTGGCGCTGCACAAGATGCTGGAAGAAGACCGGGCGCTGCAGTTTGCGCGCGACGCCCAGACGCAGGAGTTCCTGCTGGGCGGCACCGGCCAGCAGCATGTGGAAATTGCCGTCGCGCGCCTGAAGCAGCGCTACAACGTCGAGGTACAGTTGCGCGCGCCGCGTGTCGCCTATCGCGAAACCATCCTCGCCAAGGCCGACGTGCAGGGCCGCCACAAGAAGCAGACCGGCGGCCACGGCCAGTTCGGCGACTGCTGGATTCGCATGGAGCCGCTGGCGCGCGGCTCGGGGTTTGAGTTCGTGAATGAAATTTTTGGCGGCTCGATTCCGAAAAACTACATTCCTGCGGTCGAGAAAGGCATTCAGGAAAGCGCGGCGCGCGGGTACCTGGCGGGCTATCCCGTGGTCGATTTCCGCGTGGTGCTGTATGACGGCTCGTATCACGAGGTTGACTCCAGCGAAATGGCGTTCAAGCTTGCTGGCTCGCTGGCCTTCAAAAAAGCCATGGAGACGGCGCGGCCGGTGCTGCTCGAACCCATCATGATGGTGGAGGTGGAATCGCCCGAGGAGTATGCCGGTGATCTGATCGGCGATCTCAACGCGCGCCGCGGCCGCATTGAAGGCATGCAGCCGCGCAACGGCAGCGAGTTTATCCGCGCCCAGGTGCCCCTGGCGGAAATGCTGACCTATCAGTCCGATCTGACCTCCAAGACGCAGGGGCGGGGCGCGTTCCACATGGCGTTTTCGCGCTACGATCTGGTGCCGGCGCTGCAGGCGGAAAAAATCATCACCAAGGCGCGCGCCGAACGTGGGCATACTGAGGAAGAGGAGGAATAATTCCATGCCCTTTGTCGAGGAAGAGGCGCCGGCACAACGCCTGGATTACAGCGCTGCGGCGCCGGGAGGCGTGCAGGCCATCGTGAATCTGCAAAAATACGTGAACGAGTGCGGCCTGGACGCGAAAATCGCCGAGCTGATCAAACTGCGCTGCTCGCAGATTAATGGCTGCGCGTTCTGTGTCGATATGCATGCGCGGGATGCGCGCCGCGTGGGTGAAAGCAACCAGCGCGTCGACGCCGTCGCCGTATGGCGCGAATCGAACCTGTTTACCAATACCGAACGCGCGGCTCTCGCCTGGGCGGAGGCGGTCACGCTGGTCAGCGTCGATCACGTCCCCGGCGAAGTCTACGACTGGGTGTCGCGCTACTTCAACGGCAAAGCGCTGGTGGATTTGACCTATGCCATCATCGCCATCAACTGCTGGAACCGGCTGGCGATTCCGTTCCGCACGCCCACCAAGGTTGAGAGTAAAGCCGCTGGCCGCTAGTGAGAAAGATTCCTGCGCATGACAAAACCTGTAATCGGATTCATCATCGGCATACTCCTGCTGCCGGTGTCGCCTTGGCGATGACCGGCGGGCTACCGGTGGCGACCGCCGCGCATCCCCTGCCGTTTGAGCACGCCATCACGCAGACGGCGCTGCACGCCGTCTTGCGCCGGCAGGCGCCGCGCACTCCCGCGCCCGTGCCGCTAACGGAGTCGAACCTGCTCGCCGGCGCGCAAGTGTATAGCACCCACTGCGCCTTTTGCCACAGTTGGGCGCACGGTCCGGCGACCGCAGCCGCGCGCGGCATGTATCCACCGCCGCCGCAACTGCTGCAAGGGGACGGCATGGTCACCGACGATCCTGCCGGCGTGACCTTCTGGAAAGCGAAAAACGGCATTCGCCTGACCGGTATGCCCGGCTTTCACGACTCGCTGAGCGATGTTCAGCTCTGGCAGGTGAGTCTGCTGCTGGCGCACGCCGATCATCTGCCCGCCGCTGTCAGCGCGGCGCTGCAACAGAAGAGCGCCGCGGCGGCCATCCCCTGATGCGTCCGCTCCGCTCGCGGCTCACGCTACTACTGGCCGTGGGGTTGGCCGGCGCTGGGGCGCTGGCAGCGCAAACCAATTCCGCACCGGGTGGCTCGCCACTTTTTGCCCTGGTCGCTCCCGTTGGTCGCTTGGGGTGCGGGCTTCGATTTCCGGCAGGGTCCATCCGCTGGCGCTCAGGGCTCCTCCAAGCTGCCGCCGCAGGATCACCTCGGGCCAGGCGGGCGGTTCTCCTTACTAGCGCGCCGCTCAGGCGGCTTCGCGCCAGGTTTTCGCGGCACGCTGGAGGTCAGGCTCGGCTTTGGCGAGATCCTCGGGCAACATGACCGGCCGGAGCTTGACGCTGGCGCCCAAGCCCACGAAGAACGGTTCCGAAAAGCGGGGAATCTCGGAAGCGTCACGGAGATTGACGACCATCAGGCCGGTGCGCTCGCCGTGCTCCTCGAAAAAGTAAGCCGCCTCCGGTTTCAGCTCACTGAGAATCGACTTCAGCGTGGTGCCGAGCTTGCCGTCACGGACAAGCTGATTGCCGCGATCGACAGGGATATGAACTTTGAGCAACATCCGCATACACCCTCCTTTTGGGTCAGGCCGGAGGTGAGATGCGGCACCTTGCGTTGAGGCTGCCCGGCGGCTTTCTATCTTTGCAGCAGGTCGAAGGGGGAGGCGGGGTCGGTGACGCGCAGGTTGCGGGCCAGCGCCGGGTGACGCTCGCGCAGAGCTGCGAACATCGCCCAGGCGGCGCGGCGGTAGGCGAAGTGGCCGCCCACGCCGGTGCGCAGCTCGGCGATGTAGGCTAGCTCGGCGAGATCCATTTTGAACAGACTGCGCTTGCGGTAGCCGAGCGGCAGGGCATAGGCGCCGGCCATGCCCTTGCGTGCGGCCCAGCGTCCGGCGGTTTGCATGGCCGTCTGGTAGTCTTCCCCCGCCGCGCTCGCCTCGATTTCCGCCGGCGTATCGAAGCCGTGCCGCGCGGTGTAGCCCTGGTGCAGTTGCACACAGCGGCGATGGCGGTGCAGGTCGCGGAAGCCGCCGATATCCATCAGGATGTCGAACTGGAAGGTCTGGCCCGCCTGAAACGGGCGCAGCAACTCATCGTGATCGCCGCGCGTGGCGCGGCCCAGCTCGACGATCTCCTCGCGCCGCGCCGCCGGCAGCGCGCCTACCGCATCGAGAAGCTGGCGGTAGGAGTGGTCGCAACACGGATACAGCAGCGAGGCGGCGAGTTCGATTTCGAGCGCGACCGGCGGCGCCAGATGCACGCCCGGCGTCGAATCCGGCGTCACATGGTTCATCAGCGCCGCGGCCGCTTCGGTCAACTCGCGCCGCGAGGCAAGCTGGTACGCGCTCGGTTGGGTGTACTTCACCAGCGTGGGTACGGCGCCGGGCGCGCTGGCGGCCTGCTTCAAAGCCTGGCCCAACTCGTGGCACTCCGACCAGGCTGAGGAGAGCAGCCGGACGATCTGCTGTTCGAGCGTGCGGGCGCTGACGATCTGACCGAGACTGGTGGCCGTGCCCAGCGGCAACAGGTAGCGGCTGAAGTCGAAGGCACGGGCGCGGATGGTGCGGGCGTACGCCTCGGGCTTCATGCCCTCCGGCCGGGGATGACGCTCGGTCAGGAAGGATTCCATGCGGGCGCTGAGCTCGCGGTAAGCCGCGAACAGCGCCTGCATGATGTCGGGGTATTCAAGGCTGTCGGCCAGCTCCGGCGGAGTCACGAAGCCGCTTTTTTCGAACTGCTGATAGCGGGTCGAGCGTTCCTGGCCATCCCAGCGCGTCTCGTCGGCCACTTCGATGGCCGCCAGAATCGACAGCCGCTCCAGCGCCAGGCTCAGGTGGGCGAGATCGGCGATCGAGCGGTGGCCGTAGGCGAAGTAAAAAGTGTTGAGAAATTTCTCCGCTTTCTGCTGATCCAGCTCGTGCAGGCTCTCGCGCATGGACAGCGCCGAGCGGCTGTAGCGCGCCATCGCATAGGCAGCAATTTCCGGATCTACGCCCGTGAGGAAGTACACCTCGGCAGTGGCCATGAGGCTCATTGTCCCATAGGCGCGTCTCGCGCCGCCTGGCCGGGATCGACCCGGCCGCGACCCCATGCCATGCTAAAGCGATGCCTGCCTCACCCGCGCGCCAGCTTGCCTGCGAGATTCTGCTGCTCGTCGAAGAGCACGGCGGCTACGCCAGCGACCTGCTGCACTCGCAGCGGACGCGCGCGCTGGCGCCGGCCGACCGGCGGCTGGCGACGGAGCTGGTGATGGGGGTGCTGCGCTGGCGCGCGGCGCTCGATTACGTCATCGGACGGGCGGCGCGGCGGCCCATCGCGCAGATTCCGCTGCTGCCGCGCACGGCGCTGCGGCTCGGCGCCTATCAGTTGCGGATGCTCGACCGCGTGCCTGCCTCCGCCGCGGTGCATGAGAGCGTGGAATTGGCCAAAGCGGAAGGGCCTAAGGCCGCTGGTTTCGTGAACGCAGTGTTGCGACATGTGTCGCGGGCGCCATTGGCGGGGCTCCTTGCCAACGAGACGGAGCTGGCGCGCCGGCGCGAGGCGGAGTTCTCGCACCCTGCCTGGATGCTGGAACGCTGGAGCCGTTTCTATTCGCCCGAGGCCGCGGCGGCCATGGCGGAATACGATAACGCCCCTCCGCCCGTGGCCTGCTGGCCGCCGCAGCCGGTCGCGGGCGTCGAATTTGCGCCCGGCCAACTGCTGCGGACGGCCCGCCGGGTGAAAGCCGGCGAGCTGACGCAAACGCCGGCGTTCCGCTCCGGGCGAATGTGGATACAGGATGAAGCCTCGCAACTGATCGCGCATTTGGTGCAGCCGGTGGCCTGCGGGCGCATTCTGGACGTCTGCGCCGCGCCGGGTTCCAAAACTGCGCTGCTGGCTGCGCTCGCGCCGGAGGCGCAGATATTCGCCCTGGAGCGGCACGTCCGCCGCGCGCAGTTGCTCGCCCGCCGGCTGCGGCGAGCCGGGGCGAGTGATCGCGTCCAGATCGTGGCGGCGGATGCCACGGCGCCCTGGCCGCTGACCGGCCGCTTTGACCGCATTCTGGTCGATGCGCCCTGCACCGGCACGGGCACGCTGGCGCGCAATCCCGAAATCCGCTGGCGCGTGCAGCCGCAGGATCCCGAGCGGCTGGCGCAACTGCAGCTCAGCATATTACGCCGTGCGGCAGGCGGATTGGCGCCCGGGGGCCGGCTGATCTACAGCGTCTGCTCGATGGAACCGGAAGAAGGCCCCGACGTCATCACCGCGTTGCTGGCCGTTTGCCCCCAGCTTCGCGTGCTGCCCGCGATAGAGGTTCTGGCCACGATTGCGGACCTCCGCGTGCCCGCCGCGGCGCTCACCGAGGGGCCCTGGCTGCGCGTGCTGCCGGGCCGCTTCGCCACGGACGGCTTTTTCGCTGCCGTGCTGACGGCTGCATCGAGCTAAAGCACTCGCCTGCCGCCGCCGATACGCCGCTTGAGGGATTCCCGAACGGAGGAGGGCATGGTCTATCTTCTGGCGGCCGTGGCCGCAGTTGCCGGTGCTGCGCTGGTGGCGGCGGTGTTTCTGGCCGTAGGCCAACGCCGCAACTCCGCCGGTGCGGGAGCCCCGATCGACCGGAAGTCGGTGCGCCGCAGCCGCGAGTTCGAAATCCTCACCCGTATCGGCACCACGCTCAGTTCCTCGCTCGACACCGACAGCCTGCTGCAAACCATCTACGAGCAGCTCCAAACTCTCATGCCCGTGGATTCGTTCTACCTTGCCTTTCAGGAGCGGGAGGCCAACCGCATCCGCTTCGTCTTCGAGGTAGAAAACCGCGAGCGCCGCGCGCCGCGGACGCGCGAGCGCAAACGTGGCGTGACCGAGCACGTCATCGAGATGGGCCGTCCGCTGCTGATCGATCACGACCTGATGGGCTATCTCGCAGCCAACGGCCTGGTACTCAGCGGCATGCCCGCGCGCACCTGGATGGGCGTACCCATGCGCGCCCAGGGCAAAGTTGAGGGCGTTATGTCGGTGCAAAACGACCGCTGCGAATACGCCTACGACACCGGCCATCTGCACGTGCTTGAGGTTCTGGCCGCGCAGGCAGGCGTGGCGCTGGACAATGCCCGTCTGTTTGCCGAGATCCAGCAGCAGGCGGTCACCGACGCGCTCACCGGCTTGAAGACGCGCCGCTTCTTCATGCAGGCACTGGAGAGCGAATGGCGGCGGGCGCAGAGCGCGCTGACACAGCCGGCCCGTGAGGGAGCCGGGGAGTGCGGCTTCGCGCTGGTGCTGATTGATCTCGATGGCTTCAAGCGCCTGAATGATCACGATGGCCATCTGGAGGGGGATCGTCTGCTGGTGCATGTCGGGCATCTGCTGCAAAGCAGCGCGCGCGCCGGCTCGATTGTGGCCCGCTTTGGCGGCGACGAATTCACGGTGTTGGCGCCGGCCTGCAACCCCGCCAACGCTCAGCTTCTGCCCGAGCGGATGGCGGCCATGCTGGCCGCCGATCCGCTGCTGCGCGAGCGTAGCCTGGGCGCCAGCATTGGTCTTGCGGTGTACCCCGGTTCCGGCTTTTCGCCTGAAGAACTGCTCCATGCCGCCGACGCGGAAATGTATCGCGCCAAGCAAAGCCATCACCATCGCGCGCGGGCGCCGATTGCGGTATGAGCCTGTCCCTCCAGCACGGTATGCGCGCCTGGCTGCGCGGCGACGCGGTGCACGTCTGGCAGACCGCGGCGCGCGGCATGGCCACCGCGGTTGCGGTGGGCGCGGCGGTGTCTCTGGGTTGGACTTCTGGGGTGTACGCGGGCCCGACGCTGCTGAACGCGGCGGGCGTGCTGGCCGCGGCGGTGGCGGTCATATTTCTGGCGCCCGCGCCCGCTCCCACATCGCCGCGCCGCCGGCGGTTGGGCTACGGCGCCGCCGCCGTGGTTGTGGCGGCGGCGCTGCTGCGCGGGTGGGCGCCCGCCGGTTTCCGGCCCGCCTCGCACATCACGGCCGCAGCCCTGCTGCTGCTGGGCGCATCGTTGCTGTTGAAACCGCGGCTGCCGTGGATCGCCACGGTCGCCGACCTGTTGGTCGCTGCGGCGGGTTGCGGCCTGGGCTTCGACGCTCTCCTGCGGGCGCCGGGCGCGACCATCGCGGTGTCCTGGGCCATGGCGTTTGCCCTGTTGCTGCTCGCCGCCGCCTGGATGGCGGCTTGGCCGCAACGGCGGCCGGTGAGTTTCTATTTGGAAGCGGGCTCGGCCGCGTCCGTGCTGCGCCGTCTGCTGCCGCTCACCTTGCTCTACCCGGTGCTGCTGGCCGCCGCCGCCGCCGCCCGCGGGCGGGGCAATCTGTTCGCGGTCCATGTCACGCAAGCGATGTTGGTGGTGAGCACCGCCGCCTTCGGCGCGGCCTTGCTCTGGCTTATTGCCTGGGAGCTGGACCGCCGCGACGCCATGGCCCAGCTCGCCAGCCTCGACCTGCGCGCCAGCGAACGCCGCTACCGTCAGCAGTTCGACAACAACCCGCAGCCCATGTGGGTGTTCTCCATCGCCAGTCTGCGCTTTCTTGCCGTCAACGATAGCGCGGTACGCGAATTCGGCTATTGCCGTGAGGAATTCCTCGGCATGACGGTGCTCGATATCCATCCCGCGGAGGACCGCGAGCGCCTGCGCGCCATAGTGAACAAGGGCCAGCCCGTGAAAGGCTGGCTCTGGCGCTATCTCACCAAGTCCGGCACGGTGCTGGAAGCGGAAGTTTTTGCCCAGCCCATTGACTGGCACGGCGAGGCCGCGTTTCTTTCCTTTATCAATGATGTGACCGCGCGCCGCAGCGCCGAAAACCAGTTGCGCGAACGCGAAGAGCAGGTGCGCACGCTGCTGGACTCCACCAGTGAAGGCATTTACACCCTCGACATGGAGGGCCGCTGCCTGTGGTGTAATCCTGCCGCGGCGAAATTGCTGGGCCTGGCGGAGGCGAGCCAGCTTCTAGGCCGGCAGGTGCACGCTCTCGCCCACCATACCCGCGCCGACGGCCAGCCCTATCCTGCAGCCGAGTGCCGGCTCGCGGAAGCCGCGCGTACGGGCCGACCGGTCAGCCTGGATGAAGAGCTCCTCTGGCGCGCCGACGGCTCCAGCTTTCACGCCGATATGCGGTGCAACCCGCTCTATCGTGGGGGCAAGCTCTCTGGCGTCGTGATCGCCATCGCCGATGCCAGCGAGCGCCGCAATCTCCGTACCCAGATCCAGCAGGCGCAGAAGATGGAAGCCGTCGGGCGGCTGGCCGCCGGCATCGCCCACGACTTCAACAACCTGCTCACCGTGATCAACGGCTATACCGACATGCTGCTACAGCAGGGCGAAGCGCCTCTGTCGCCCGATCGCCAACAGCGGGCCCTCGACAGCATCCGCAAAGCCGGCGAGCGCGCCGCCACGCTCACCCGCCAGTTGCTGGCATTCAGCCGGCAGCAGGTGATTGAACCCAAGTCGCTCAATCTGAATTCGGTGCTGGAAGAAATGGATGGCCTGTTGCGGCGCATGCTGACGGAGCAGATCGAACTCCATATCGCCGGTGATGCGGGCCTGGGCCTGGTCCATGCCGATCCGGGCCAGCTCAGCCAGATTCTGATGAATCTGGTGGCCAATGCCCGGGATGCCATGCCCGGCGGCGGCCGCATTACCATCGAAACGGCGAACTTCTCCCTGGATGACCGCTATGTGGCGACGCACGCCGAGGTGGCGCCGGGGGATTATGTGCTGCTGACCGTTTCCGATACCGGCGCCGGCATGGATGCCAGCATCCGCAGCCATATTTTCGAACCCTTTTTTACCACCAAGCCGCTGGGGCAGGGCAGTACCGGCCTCGGGTTGGCGACGGTGTTCGGCATCGTCAAGCAAAATGGGGGCACGGTGTCGGCGTATAGCGAGCCCGGGCATGGCACCTCCGTCAAGGTCTATCTGCCGCGGATCCTGGCGGGCGCCGATGGCGCCCTTCGCCGGCCACCGGCGACGACCGGGGGCGGCGGCGAAACCATCTTGCTGGTGGAAGATGAAGATGCGGTACGTGAGCTGGCGTGCGAGGTGTTGCGGGCGCGCGGTTATGAGGTCCTGACCGCCAGCCGCCCTTCCCAGGCTTTGGAGCTACTGCGTGGTTATACGGGCGCGCTGGCGATGGTCATTACCGATCTGGCCATGCCGGAAATGGACGGCAGCAGCCTGGTGCGGCACATCGCCGCTCAGCGCCCGGGACTGGCGGTTCTGTTCGTTTCCGGTTTCCCCGACCGGATTCTGTCGCCGAACTACCAGCTTGCCCCCGAAATCGCCTTCCTGCAAAAGCCCTTTTCGCCGGAGATGCTGGCGGCACGGGTCCGGGCGGTGCTCGCTGGCCGCCCAGAAACCGCAGCCGCCGCCAGCTAGAAAACAGCACGCAAATGATGTAACCAACCTGATCTAATCGGCGTTTGCATACGCATGGGATCGTGGCTCGCCACTTTTTGCCCTGGTCGCTCCCGTTGGTCGCCTGGAGTGGGGGCTTCGATTGCCGGCAGGGTCCGCCCGCTGGTGCTCAAGGCTCCTCCAAGCTGCCACCGGATGGTCGGGACGATCACCGTGGCCGTGGCGCTCGCGATGAGCGCGGGCGCTGGGGCGCAGACGCCGCCGCTGCATTTGGCGGAGGCGGTCACCAGCGCCTGGATGCGCTACCCGGGCATGACCGCCGCGCAGCAGGCCGCAACCCTGGCAGTCGCGCAGGCCGATCTGGCGCGGACGGCATTTTGGCCCAACGCCGGCCTGGCGGCGCAGTGGGACCGCGCCACCGACAACGCCACCCTCGGGCTGAGTTTTGGCAGCCCGCTGCCGGGTATCAGCGGCACGGTCCCCGCCAGCGACTATTCCCAGCGCAGCGCCTGGACCAGCGCCGCCGGTCTGTATTTTACGTGGGAGATTGCCGACTTTGGCCGCCGTGCCGCCAATGTCCGCTATTTCCAGAATCTGGCGCAGCAGGCCGGCGATCAGGCGGCGGTGGTCAGGCTGCAAGTGGGTGCGCACGCCGCCGATGCCTACCTGACCGTCCTGGCCGCCGGGCAGCAGGTGCGGGTGCGTACAGCCGACGTGCGCCGCTGGGCCGATTTAGCCAAAATTGTTGAGGCCCTCGTCGGCCAGCAATTGCGTCCCGGCGCTGACCGTTCCCGCGCCCAGGCGGAGCTGGCGGCGGCGCGCATTCGCGCCAGCGACGCCGGCCGCGATCTCGAGAGTGCCCGTGCCAGTCTGGCCGAGGCCCTGGGCCTGGCGCCCGGCCAGCCGCTGCCGCCGCTGGCGGCCTTGACCGGCCTGCCGCCTGAAGTCCCGGCCAAGAATCGGGCTACGCCGCCGCAAGTGCGGGTCCGCCAGGACGCGGTCGCCGCGGCGCAAGCGCAACAAAAGGAGGTTGCCCGCTCGGCCCTGCCGCGCTGGTACGCCCTCGGCAGCGCCTATGGCCGTGGCAGCGGCGTGCTGGCCGCCGGCCGCCTTGCCCCCGGCCTCACCGGCCTGGCGCCGACCACGGCCGCCAATTGGGCGGTGGGGCTGGGGGTGGATTTTTCCTTCACCCGCTGGCGCGCGCAGCGCAGTCAGAGCGTCGCCGCCAAAGCCCAACTTACGCAGGAACAAGCGCGGCAGCGCCAGACGGAAGGGCAACTCCATAGGGCGCAGCAGCAAGCCGCCGCCGACTGGAACGCCGCCCGCACCGTCGCCCGCGAATCGCCCATCGGCCTGGCCGCGGCGCAGGCGGGCGAACGCCAGGCGCGGGTGCGCTACCAGACTGGTCTGGCCAGCCTCGTCGATCTCGCCAATGCCGAACAACTCCTCGCCCAGGCGGATTCCGACAATGCTCTCGGCCAACTGCAGGTCTGGCGCGCGCTGGTCGAAACCGCCTATGCCGCCGGCGATCTCCAGCCCGTTTTGACCGCAGCGCAAGGACACTAAATGAATCCCATCGCCGCCGCTTTGCGCCGTCCATTCACGGTTGCCGTCGCCGTCGTCGCCGCTGCCGCGCTCGCCGCCATGGCGGTGATGCGCATGCCGATTGACGTCTTTCCGCAATTGGACGCCCCGGTGATTTACGTCGCGCAACCCTACGGCGGCATGTCGCCGGCGGAGATGGAAGGCTATATCGTCAATTACTACGAGTCCAACTTCCTGTTCGTCTCCGGCGTTCAGCAGGTCGAGTCGCGCTCGGTACAGAACTTCGGCCTCGTCAAGCTGAGTTTCCATCCGGGCACGGATATGAGCCAGGCGGCGGCCCAGACCACCTCCTACATTTCGCGCGCGCTGGCCTACATGCCCAGCGGCACGGTGCCACCCTTCGTGATGCGCTACGACGCCGGCAGTCTGCCCGTCGGCGACCTGATCGTTTCCAGCGCCAGCCGCAGCCAGGCGGAGCTGGACGATCTCGCCCAGACGCGCGTGCGCCCCGTCTTTGCTTCCCTGCCCGGCGTTTCCGCGCCGCCGCCGTTTGGCGGCAACCCGCGCAGCGTCATCCTGAATCTGGATCCCGCGCGCCTCAGCGCCCGCCGCCTCTCGCCCGATGACGTGGTGCGCGCCCTGGTGGCGGGCAATGCCGTCATGCCTTCCGGCAACGCGCGCATGGGCGATCTCAACCGCATCGTGCATGCCAACACCGTCGTGCCTGCGTACCCGCAGCTTCTGGATTTACCGGTAGGCACCGGCGCTTCGGCCGACAAGGTGCTGCTGCGTGATGTGGCCAGCCTCGAAGATTCTGCCGATGTGGTTTCCGGCTACGCCGAATTGAACGGCCGCCGCGTGGTTTATCTTCCCGTCACCAAGCACGCCGACGCCTCGACGCTGCGTGTCGTCGGCGAGGTCAAGGGCGCTCTCGGGCGCATGCGCGAGCAAGTGCCCGAAGACGTGGATGTGTCCTTTGCCTTCGATCAATCGTCCTATGTGCGCGATGCGCTGGACGCCATGCTCATCGACGGCATTTTGGGCGCGGCGCTCACGGGCCTGGTGGTGTGGCTGTTTCTCGGCGACCGCCGCAGCGCCGCCATTGTGGTGGTCGTGATCCCCTTTGCGCTGCTGGCCGCAGTGGCTGGTCTCTGGCTGCTGGGCCAAAGCCTCAACCTGATGACCGTCGGCGGGCTGGCGCTGGCCATCGGCATTTTGGTGGACGAAGCCACGGTGGCGATGGAGAACATCCATACCCACCTCGGGCGCGGCGAGCCGCCCGCGCGCGCCGTCGTCAGCGCCGGCATGGAGATTCTGGGACCCCAGGTGCTGGCCATGCTCGCGGTCGCCGCGGTGTTTCTGCCGGCGCTGTTCATGCAGGGCATCAGCCGCTCGCTGTTCATTCCCCTCAGCCTCGCGGTGGGTCTCGCCATGCTGGCCTCGCTGGTGTTGTCATTGACGCTGGTGCCGGTGCTGGCCGTCTGGCAGTTCCGCAAACAGCAGCACCGGCACGCCGCTGCCGGGGGCATGTTCGAGCACCTGCGCGCGGCCGCGCAGCGCGCCGCGGGCGCCGTCGCCCGGCAGCGGCGGCTGGTATTGCCCATCTATCTCGTGCTGGCGGTGCTGCTTGCCGGCGGCGTGGCCCTGCGGATCGGTGCTGACGTCTTTCCCGCAGCCGATACCGGCCAGTTCCAGCTCCGTCTGCGCGCGCCCGCGGGCACGCGCTTGAAGCGCACTGAGGTGGCCTATGCGCAGGCGCTCGACATCGTCAACCGTGATGCCGGACCGGGCAACGTTGAAACCACGCTGGGCTTCGTCGGCACGCAGCCGCGCTCCTATCCCATCAATTTGATCTATCTCTGGACCAGCGGCCCGCAGGAGGCGGTGATGCAGGTTGCCCTGCGTCCCGGCAGCGGCCTTCACCTCGCCGAGTTTGAAGCCCGGCTGCGCCGCGACTTTGCCCGCGAACTGCCGGCGGTCTCGATCAGCTTTGAAGCCGGCGACATCATCGGCCGGATGATGAATCTCGGCTCGCCCACGCCCATCGCCGTGCAGGTGAGCGGCTTTGATATGGCCGCCGATCACGCCTACGCCGAGCAGGTGCGCACCGCCCTCGCGCCTCTGCCTACCCTGCGCGATCTGCAGTATGGCCAGCCCTACGACTACCCGGCAGTGCTCGTCGATGTCGATCGCCAGCGCGCCGCCACGCTGGGCATGACCGTGGTCCAGGTCGGGCGCTCGCTTACCGAGGCGACGGCCTCCAGCCGCTTCGTCGCGCGCAACTTCTGGCAGAATCCCGCGACTGGCCTGACCTACCAGGTACAGGTGCTGATGCCGCCGGCAGAAATGAATAACCTCGACGCCATCCAGACCATTCCTCTCGCCGGCGGCCACGGCGCCAAGCCGCTGCTGCTCGGCGACGTGGCGACCGCGCAACTCGGCCAGGTCGTGGGCGAATACGACCACTTCAATATGCAACGCATGGTCTCACTCACCGCCAACGTGCAAGGTGCGAGCCTGAGTCAGGCCGCGGGTGACGTCAACCGTGCGCTGGCGCGCCTGCCGCAGCCGCCGCGCGGCGTGCATGTGGCTGTGGTCGGCCAGGTGCAGCCCATGTGGGAGACGCTGAGCGGCCTCGAAACCGGCCTGGTGCTGGCGGTGATCGTGATCCTGCTGCTGCTGACGGCCAGCTTTCAATCCTGGCGCCTGGCACTGGTGGTGCTGACGGCCGTGCCGGCGCTGCTCACCGGCGCGCTGCTGTTGCTGGGGGCGTTCGGCTCCAGTCTCAATATCGAATCCTTCATGGGTATCATCACCGCGGTGGGCATTTCCGTCGCCAACGGCATTCTGTTGGTGACCGTGGCGGAAGGCGCCCGCAAGCATGCCTACGCGGAGCTGGCGGGCCTGCCGGAACCCGAGCGGCGGCTGCGCGCCGCCGAAGAAGGAGCAAGCACCGGCCTGGGCCTGCGCCTGCGCCCCATCCTGATGACCGCCAGCGCCATGATCGCGGGCATGGTCCCGATGGCGCTCGCCTGGGAGTCGGGCGGCGGGCAAAGCGCGCCTTTAGGCCAGGCGGTCATCGGCGGTCTGGCCGCCTCGACCGTGTTTACGCTGCTGGTCATGCCCGCAGCCTACATTGCCCTGATGCGGCGTCGCGACGCCAGCTCGCCCGCGCTCGACTTGGAACCGGAGGAATCGCATGCGTAAGGTAACGCCAACCATCTGGCTGACCCTGGTTGTCCTGGGTGCGGGAGTCGTGCTGACCGGCTGCAACGCCCACCCCAGTTCGCTGCCGGCCACCGCCCACGCGGAAGCGCGCGCGGTGCGGCTGGTCGCCGTGCGCCGCGCGCGCCCGCGCCTGACCATGCTGCTGCCCGCGGAGCTGGCTGCCTTTCAGGATGCGACCCTGCAGGCGCGCGTGCCCGGCTTCATCCGCAAACTCTATGCCGACCGCGGCAGCCAGGTCCGCGCCGGCCAGTTGCTGGCCGAACTCGATGCGCCCGACCTGAGCGCCAAACGCGCCGAGGCTCAGCATCGGCTGTCGTCCGCCAAAGCGCTGCGCCTCGAAGCGCAAGCGACCCTGCAACGCGATCAGGCGACGTTGCAGCGTTTGCAGGGCGCCGCGGCCGCCGAGGCGGGCGCGGTGGCGGGCAACGATATTCAGGTGGCCGAGCATGCCGTCGCGGCCGATCAGGCCGAAGTGGAGTCGCGCCAGGCGGCGGAGCAAGCCGCCGCCGCCGCGCTCGCCTCGCAGGCTGCGCTCACCGATTATCTTCGCGTGGTGGCGCCCTTCACCGGCGCCATCATCCGCCGTGATGCCAGCGTGGGCGCGCTCGCCGGCCCCAGCGCCCCGCCGCTGTTTGAGCTGCAGCAGTTGGATCCCCTGCGCCTGGTCGTCGATGTGCCGGAGGCCGAGGCCGTCGGCATTCCCACCGGCGCGCAGCTTCCGTTTACCGTGGCCAATCAGCCCGGCCGCACCTTCACCGGCGTGGTCGCGCGCGTCGCCCATAGTGTCCGCCGCGACTCCCGCTCCATGCCGATTGAGCTCGACGTCGCCAACTCCGGCTCTGTGCTGGCGCCGGGCATGTTCGTGCGGGTGCAGTGGAGCTTCCAACGCGCTCAGCCTTCTTTGTTCGTTCCCGCTTCTGCCGTGGTGCGCAGCAGCGAGCGCACCTTTGTCGAGCGCATCGGCGCCGATGGCCGGCTGCAGTGGGTAGATGTTACGACCGGGTTTGCCGATGGCGCCAACCTTGAGGTCTTCGGCTCTCTCGCGCCTGGCGACCGCGTCGTGACCGCGGCCGAGGATGACCTCCGTCCCGGTCAGGCCGTGACTGTCGTTCCTTAACTGGCTATAGTCACAGGATGAGTCTTCGCCGCCTGTTGCTCGCGCTGGCGGTTTTGGGTGCGGCCCTGGCGGCGCAGACAAAACCGTTCCGCATTCAGGATGTCGTCGCCATCCGGTACCCCTCCGCCTGGCGCTGGTCGCCGGACGGTCAGAGCGTCAGCTTCGACTGGGACATTGGCGGCGTGCATCAGCGCTACAGCGTGAGCGCGGAGCATCCGGCCACACCACAACTATTGACGGGTGCGGGGCCGGGCGTGGCTGCGCCACGCCACCCGCTTGAGGCTCGGCCGGGCCGGGGGCCCGGGGAGTCCCAACCCGGCTCTCGCGCTTTGCCTCCGGCCGCGCGCGAGCGTACGGCCGCCGTGCTTTCGCCCGACGGTGTGCGCAGCGCCCGCGTCGATGGTAACGCCATCGTCATCACCACGCTCGCCAGCGGTGCCTCGATCTCCGTTCCACTGCAGGCACAGCCGCGCGCGCTGCGCTGGTCGCCCGATGGCCGCCGGCTGGCGTACATGCTGGGCGGCGGGCCGCAACCGCACAATTTCTCCGCGCCCGAAGTCGGCGACAAGATCATTTTCCGCGTCACCGGCTATGAGCCCGGCCAGCTTTACGTGGTGGCCGCAAGCGGCGGTGCGCCGGGCAAGGTGCCGATGCCCGCCGGCGGTTACGGCGCCGCATGGTTAAACGCTGACACGCTGCTCGCCAGCGCCGTCGCACCTGACTCCAAATCCCGCGCCATCTATTTTCTCGATGCCCGCGGCGGTGCGCCGCGCGCCGTCTATACCGACCACGAGCCGAAATTCTTCAGCATGTTCGGCCGTGACGCGCGGCCCAAAATTTCGCCCAACCGCCAATGGATCGAGTTCGGCAGCGACGCCAGCGGCTGGGATCAGATCTACGTCATGCCTGCCTCCGGCGGCCCCGCGGTGCAGGTGACGCGCGGCGCCTTTGCGAGCTGGCGCGCAGCCTGGTCGCACGACTCGACGCGCATCGCCTTCGATGCCAATGCGCCCGGCCATCCCGGCGACCGCCAGATCGGCGTGGTCGCGCTCCACGGCGACCCGGCGCATGCCACCGTTACCTGGCTCACGCACGGCCGCGGCACCAACCTTGGCCCCATGTGGTCGCCGCATGACCGCCGCTTGGCCTACCAGCACACCGACGCCCAGCACTCCGCCGATCTTTACGTCATTCCCTCCGCCGGCGGCACGCCGCTGCGCTTGACCGACTCCATGCCGCCGCCGCTGCGCGGCCGCCATTTCGTCGCGCCCGAGTTGATTCACTATCGCGCCGCCGACGGCAAATCCGTCTCAGCGTGGCTGTTCCTGCCGCCGCATTTCGACAAAAGCAAGCGCCACGCCGCCATCGTCTGGATTCATCCCGATGGCGTCAACCAGAACTATGATGGCTGGCACACCGACCGCAACGAAGCGGTTTACTACTCGTTTCACCAGTACCTGCTGCAGGAGGGCTACGTGGTCATCGCGCCCGACTACCGCGGCAGCATCGGCTATGGCCGCGACTGGCGCACCGCTGTCTACCGCGATGTCGGCGGCGAAGATGCCACCGACGCCCGCCTCGCCGCCAACTACCTAAAATCGCTGCCCTACGTCGATCCCCAGCGTATCGGCGTCTGGGGGCTGAGTTACGGCGGCTACTTTACCCTGCGCGCCATCACGACCGATCCGACGCTGTTTGCCTGCGCGGTCGATGTCGCCGGTCTGGTCAATCCCGCCTGGTACTACAAAGACCCGTATCACTCCGGCTGGATGGCCGAGCGCATGGGCACGCCCGAGCAAAATCCGGAAGGCTACGCGCGCGGCGCCACCAGCACCCACATGGACCGCCTGGCCCGGCCGCTGCTGATCCTGGCCGGCACCGCCGACGTCAACGTACCCTTCTGGGAGACCACCTTGCTGCTCGATAGCATCCTGAAAGACGGCAAAGGCAGCCTGGTGCAGTTCATGATGTACCCCGGCGAATTCCACTACTTTGACCGCGCCTTCGTCCTCCATGACGCCTGGCGCCGCGTCGATGACTTCTTCCGCGCGCACCTGCACCCGCAGAATTGAATCGGTGCTATGGTAGCCACATGGCCACCAAGGGGACCGTCGGCGCGCGCGAGCTGAAAAACCGGCTGGGCAAATACCTGGAACAGGTCCGTAAGGGGGGCACGCTCATTATCACCGACCGCGGCAAAGAAGTAGCGGAATTGCGGCCGTTACCGAGCGATCCAGAAGAAGCTGCCTGGGAGCGGCTGCATGCGGAAGGAACCGTGACCAGACCAATTGGCAAGCTGCGGCCAGCTACGCCGTTACGCATCCCCGGAGTTTCGCTCAGCGATGCGATTCGCGAGGACCGGGATGAGGGGTATTGATCCGCTATTTTGATTCCAGCGCCTGGGCGAAGCGTTACGTGTTCGAACCGGGCACGGATGAGGTCATGCGGTTCGGGCAGCAGGCCTCAGTCGCGACGAGCCGGCTGACGGTCGTGGAGACGGCGTCGGGAATCACGCGCCGTCTGCGTGAGGGAGGAATTACCGTAACCGAGAGCGAGCGAATGTTGGCCGATCTGGAGTCGGATGCGGCAGGGATCTTGCTGATCGAAGTTGATGGGTACGTGTGCAGGATCGCGGTTGAAGTGCTGCGCCGCCACGCCCTGCGTGCGGGTGATGCGGTTCAGCTTGCGAGTGCGCTGCATCTCCTGCGGCGGTTGGGAAGAGGGATCGAGTTCGTCTGTTTTGATCAACGCCTGAACGCCGCCGCGCGCACTGAGGGATTGCTCACCCCAGCCGTTTCCTAACCGGGCAATGTGGCTCGCCACTTTTTACCCCTGGTCGCTCCCGTTGGCCGGTTGGAGTGCGGGCTTCGATTCCCGGCAGGGTGCGCCCGCTGGCGCTCAGGGCTCCTCCGAGCTGCCGCCGCCGGTTTGCTCCACTTGGGGCCATCCACTGCGCTTGCAGAAACGGTAGAATAATCATCTGGTCCTGAGTTCGCGGCCAGCGCTGTACCTTCATGCAGATTTTCGGCGCCTACGCCCTCGTCCTGGCCTTCGTGCTCGCCTGCTATGCCGTGCTCGCCGGCGTGGTTGGCCTCAGTTCGCACCGGCCGCGCATGATCGCCAGCGCCGAGCGCGCCTACCTGATGATTTTCCCGGCGGTGCTGGCCGCCGTCATCTGCCTGCTGGGCCTGATTTTTCACGACACTTTCAGCGTCGCCTACGTCGCCGAGCACAGCAACCGCGCCCTGCCGCTGTACTACAAGTTTGCCGTGCTCTGGTCCGGCCAGGAAGGCTCGCTGCTGTTCTGGTCCATGCTGCTCAGCGGCTACGGCTTCGTGGCGCTGCTCACCAGCGGCCGCAAGCATCCGCAACTGCGCCCCACGGTCGCGGTCATCCTGGCCGCCATCACCTCGTTCTTCCTGCTGCTGAACAATTTCGTCGCCTCGCCCTTCACCACCCTGCCCGTGGGCACGCCCGCCGACGGCAGCGGCCTCAACCCACTGCTGCAATACTCCCAGATGGATGTGCATCCGCCCATCCTGTATCTCGGCTACATCGGCTTTGCGATCCCGTTTGCCTTCGCGCTCGCCGCGCTCATCAAGCGCATGCCCGGCGACCGCTGGATTCGCGTTACCCGCCTGTGGACCATGATCGCCTGGGCGTTCCTCACCGTGGGCATCGTCCTCGGCGGCTACTGGGCCTACAAAGTTCTGGGGTGGGGGGGCTATTGGGAGTGGGATCCGGTTGAAAACGCCGCCTTCCTGCCCTGGCTCACCGGCACCGCCTTCCTGCACTCGGTGATGATGCAGGAGAAGCGCGGCATGCTGAAGGTCTGGAACATCGGCCTCATCTTCCTTACTTTCTTCCTGACCATCTTCGGCGATTTTCTGGTGCGCAGCGGCATCGTCAGCTCCGTACACGCCTTCGCGCAATCGGCGATTGGCAACTACTTCGTCGTCTTTCTGGTCGCGATTGCGGTCGTGTGTCTGTACGTCTTCTTCCGCAACCGTTCGGCGCTGGGCGGCGACAATCAGCTTGAATCCACGGTTTCGCGCGAGAGCGGCTTCCTGTTCAATAACTTCGTGCTGCTGGTGGCGGCGCTGGCGATTCTTTGGGGCACCATCTTCCCGGTGCTTTCGGAGGCGATCCAGGGCGAAAAGATCACCGTCGGCCGGGAGTTCTTCGACCGCATCAACATTCCGCTGTTCCTGTTTTTGCTCTTCCTCACCGGCGTCGGGCCGCTGCTGGCCTGGCGGCGGACTTCGCTCGGCAGCCTGCGCCGCAACTTCCTGAACCCCGCGTTGTGCGGCGTGGCCACCGCGATTGTGCTGGTCCTGAAGGGCCTGCACGATCCTTACCCGCTGGTCGCGTTCGGCCTCTGCGCCTTCGTGCTCGTGACCATCGCCATGGAATTTGGCCGGGGGGCGCGCGTGCTGGTCAAACGCGGCCGATCGTGGCCCGGCGCCGTCGTGCACCTGACTTCGCGCAACACCCGCCGCTACGGCGGCTACATCATTCACATCGGCATCATCCTGATGGCGATCGGCATCACCGGCGCGGCCTTCAACCAGAGCGTCGAGGCGCCCATGCCGTACCAGGGAAAAATTCAGATCGGCTCTTACCAGCTCGTCTCCGAATCCTACACGCAGGACGACAACCCCAACTACTCGACCGAAGCCGAAATCATTCAGGTCCGCCAGAACGGCCGCGTGGTCGATACCCTGTATCCCTCGCGCCGCTTCTACAAGGCCAGCAATCAGGCGCAGTCCATGGTGGCCATCCGCTCGGAACCCTCCGGCGACCTTTACCTGGTCTATGCCGGCGACGATCCCAATACCCACGTGCCCATCCTGCACGCCTACATCCGTCCGCTGATCATGTGGATCTGGGTCGGAACCATCGTCGTGATCTTCGGAACCCTGATCGCTTTGCTGCCCAGCCGCAAATCCGATTCCGGCACACGCCCCGAGCCCGTGCGCGCGCTCGATCGCGTTGATCAACCCGAGCCGGACGCCGAGCCTCGCGAGGTGTCGCTTGCGCAGTAAATGTTCGGTCCTTTTTGTGGTGCTTTTCTTGTTTGCCGGCAGCGTCGCGCTGCGCGGCGACGGCACGTTTTCTCCCCGTGCTGAGCGCATCGGCAAGCAGTTGATCTGCACCTGCAGCTGCCAGCAGGGCGCACTCGTCTGCACCACCCTCAACTGCACCGTCAAGCTCCAGATGCAGGCGGAAGTCCGCCAGCGTTCGCTGCTGCCCGAAGCCGATTCGCTGGTGCTGCAATCCTTCGTGCAGGAGTACGGCACCGAGGTGCTGGCCAACCCGACACATCAGGGCTTTAACGAGACCGCGTGGGTGATGCCCTGGATCATCCTTGCCGTGGGCCTGGTGCTGGTGCTGTTTTTCATCAATCGCTTTCGCGTGCGGCAGCAAACCGCGCCCGCGCCCGCCGAACCACCGGCTCCGGACACCGCCGGCATTCGGGCGCAGGTGGCGGCCGAGCTGGAGCGCGAGATCGGGAAGCCGTAAATGCCCCTGATTGCCGCCTGTTGCCTCATTCTGACCTTGGCCGTAGGCTACTGGATCTTTACCGCCCAGCCCGACGCGCCCGATGGCGGCCCGCGCGAAGCCATGCGCCAGGCGCTGGAAGAGCGCAAGAAGGCGGTTTACGAAAATCTCAAGGATTTGCACTTCGAACACCTGGCGGGCAAGCTCTCCGATGCCGACTTCCAGCGCAGCCGCGCCATGCTCGAACGCGAAGCCGCCGATGTCACCACGGCTCTCAAAAATGCGTAAGCTGGTTTTTCTCTTTTTCGCCTTGGCCATAGCTGCGGCCGCGCAGGCCGGCCAGAATGTGGTGGGTACGGTCCTCAACCTCACCACCGGCTCGCCGCTCGCCAACGCCAAGGTCACGCTGGTTCAGCTCCAGGGCAACATGAACAACGTCGGCCAGACCACCACCGGCGCTTCCGGCCACTATCGCTTCAGCGAAAACATCCCCGGACCGTTCATGGTGCGCGTCGACTATCAGGGCGTGCCCTACTTCGCCAAGGTCGCCACCGGCCAGTCGGAAACCAACGTCAGCGTCTACAGCGTCAGCAGCGACGCGACGCTGCTGCGCGTGGATGCGGAAATCATGGTCTTGCAGCCCGATCAGGGCCAGCTTGCCGTGGTGAACGAATATCGCGTCGAAAATGGCTTGCAGCCCATGCGCACGCTGGCGGCCAAGGGCGGCATGTTCCGCTTCCGCGTGCCCGCCGGCGCGCATGTGGACATGGTCCGCGTGGTGGCGCCCAATGAAATGCCGCTGGCCCACTCCGCGCTGCCCACGGCCGATCACAGCGTCTACAGTGTGGATACGCCGCTGCGGCCCGGCGAGACCAAAATTCAAATCTCCTACCGCATCCCTTACGCCGGCGCCAAAGCCGCGATCACCGAGGCACCGGTTTTCGTGCCGGCGCATTTCGAGGTCTACGTCCCCCAGCCCATGCAGTTCTCGGGCGCGGGCTTCGTGCAGGTCGGCGCGCAGCAGGGTTATAACGTCTACGGCGTCACAGCCGCGGCGGTACCCAAATCCGTCAGCTTTGCTGTCTCCGGCAACGCACCCCTGCCCAGCGAGGTGACCAATGGCTCCTCCGCGGGCGCCGCGCCTCCGGCAAGCTCGGCGAGCACTGGACCGGAAGCGGCCGCCGCGCCCGTGCCCGCAGCGGCTTCCGGCGCCGTTCCGATGCCGACGCTGCTGGAGCGCAACAAATGGACGGTCTTCATCGTCCTCGCCCTCCTCGCCGCCGCCGGCTTCGGCATACTGCTTTCGCGCTCGGAAAAACAGCCCGTAGTCGCAGCCGCCGGCGTCGCGCCCGCCGCAGCAGCGCCTTCACCCTCGGCGCCGCCCATGGGTGATGAGCTGGCACGCCTAAAGGACGACCTCTTCCTGCTCGAAGTCCGCCACCACACCGGCCACATTTCCGACGCCGAATACGCCCAGTCCCGCGCCGCCCTCAACGCCCGCATGGACACGCTCGCCCGCCGCTAGCTATACTGAAAGGTACTCGGATGCGCAAGGTCACCTGGAAATTCGGACTGCTGATCGCCATCATGCTGGCGGCAATCGCCTGGCTGGCGTTTACCGCGGTGCGCGACACCAAGGCCTACTTCGTTACCGTCACCGAGTTGGAGCAGATGCCGCCGGCGCAGGCGCATGCGGTCAATCTCCGCGTTTCCGGCGATGTGGTTCCGGGCAGCATCCGCAAAGACATCATGCGCCAGGGCATGCTGCAGACCACGTTTGAGATCAGCCAGGGCGGTCATGTCCTGCCGGTCGCTTATGTGGGCACCGATCCGCTGCCCGACACCTTCGTGAACAATGCCCAAGCCGTCGCCTCGGGCCGCTGGCTGGCGGACGGAACCTTCCGCGCCTCCGGCGTGCAGGCGAAGTGCGCCTCGAAGTATGAGCCCAAGTACGCGCGCGCCGCGGGCCGCGCGCCGCGCACCAGCGCGGGCATGATGAATTAACCTATAGTCCTCGTGTGCCGTTTTTAGAATGCAACCGCGTCAGCCGCTTTTTTGGCGACGCCGTGGTCTTGCGCCACGTCAGCTTTTCCTGTGAGCGCGGCCGTCTGCTTACCCTCTGGGGCGCCAACGGCGCGGGCAAATCGACCTTGCTGCGCATCCTGGCGGGCGCGCTGCGGCCGACCGACGGCAGCGTGACCGTCGAGGGCGCGGGCGCCGGTTCCGCCGCGGCGCGCCGCCAGACCGGGTTTCTCTCGCATCAGAGCCTGCTGCATCCTCATCTCACCGTAGCCGAGAACCTGCGCTTTTACGCTACCCTTTATGGCCTTTCGGACGGCGATGCCGCCGTCGTCCGCGCCCTTGATCAGGTGCGCGGCCCCGCGCTCGGTCCGCGCCGCGTGGCCGAACTCTCCCAGGGCATGCGCCAGAAAGCCGCGCTCGCCCGCTGCCTGCTGCATCAACCCGCGCTGCTGCTGCTGGACGAACCCTTCGCCAGTCTGGACCAGCAGACGGTGGCGGAAATGCGTGCCTGCCTCACCGAACTGCGCGACGGCGGCATGACCCTGCTGCTCAGCAGCCACAATCCCGAGCAGGTCGCCGGCCTGGCCGATGGCGAACTGACGCTCGCGCGCGGCCGGTTGACCGTGGCCGGGCGGCAAGGAGTTGCGGTTGGCTAACTCCCTCAAGATCGCCGCCGCCGTCGCCGCGCGCGACCTGCGCATCGAGCTGCGCACCCGCGAAGCCCTGCTCGCCATGGGCTTCTATGCACTGCTGGTGATCGTGGTTTTCAGCTTCGCCTTCAATGCCGATGCCGCGCTCACCCTCCGCGCCGGCGGCGCGCTGCTGTGGATCGCCTTTCTGTTTGCCGCGCTGGTAGCGCTCGATCGTGCGTTCCTGCGCGAGACCGGCGAGGCCAGCTTGATGGGCCTGCAAATCAGCCCCGCCTCGCGCTCGGCGATGCTGGCCGGCAAGTTCTTCGCCAGCCTCGCGGTCATTCTCGCGCTCGAGGTCATCCTGGTGCCGTTGTTCGCCATTCTGTTCAACGCGCCGCCGCGTACCGAGTGGTGGGGCATTGCTGCCACGTGCGTGCTGGGTACCTGGGCGCTGGCCGCCAATGGCACCTATTTTTCCGCCATGAGCGCGCACTCGCGCCAGCGCGGCCTGCTGCTGCCACTCTTGCTATTGCCCATTTCCATCCCGGCGATTCTGGCCATGGTGGAAGCCACGCAGGTTTTTCTCGCCGGCTCAGGCGTGGCAAACTATTGGTTGAAGCTGCTGATCGGCTACGACGTGGTTTTCTCCTGCCTCGGCCTTCTGCTGGCGGATACGGTACTGGAAATTGAGTAGCATGCCTTCTGATTCTTCGTTCTTGCGCGCCCGCTCGAGTTGGGTCTTCGCCGCAACGCTGGCGCTGCTGCTTGTCGCCCTGTGGTGGGCGCTGGTGGGTGCGCCCACGGAATCCACCATGGGCACCATCCAGCGGATCTTCTACTATCACGCTCCCGCGGCGCTCACCGCTTTTGTCGCCTTCATCATCAACGCCATCGCCAGCATTGCCTATCTGGTTCGCCGCTCCGAGCCAGCCGATGCGCTGGCGGTGTCCTGTGCCGAAGTTGGCCTGGCGTTTCTGACGATTAACCTGATCACCGGACCCATCTGGGCGCATCCGGTCTGGGGCGTGTGGTGGGTGTGGGGGCCGCGCCTGACGTTGACGCTGGCGTTGTGGGTGATGTTCGCCAGCTATTTGATCCTGCGCCAGCTTACGCCGCCCGGTTCGCTGCAGCCGCGTCTGGCCGCGGCGCTCTCGGTCTTCTTTGCCGTGGATGTGCCCATTGATTACATGGCCATCCGCTGGTGGCGGACGCAGCATCCGGCGCCGGTGCTCATGGGCGGCCCGAATTCGGGCTTGGCGCCGCGCATGTTGATCGCCTTTCTGATTTCGATGGTGGCGTTTTTGGCGCTGATGGGCTGCCTGGTGTGGTTGCGCTATCACCAGGAACTGACGCGCAATCGTCTCGTCAAACTGCGCCAGCACCAACTGCTGGCGGAGGAGGTTTAAGGTATGGGAAGTCTGGTGGCCGCATATACGGTGGCCTGGGTAGTGCTGATGGTGTACGTGTTCACGCTGGCCGCGCGCCAGCGCCGCCTCAAGCGCACCTTAGCCGCGTTGGAAACAGAGGCGGCCGGAGCCAAAGCCGGCAAGAGCACGGCGGAGTCTCATGCCGGCTGAGATCACCGATGAAGTCCTGCTCGCCGAGACCGAGAGCATTGCGCGCGAAGCGGGCCGCCTGCTGCTCGACCATCGCGGCCGCGTCGGCATCGAATACAAAGGCGAAGCCGACCTGGTCACGGCCGCCGACCGCGCCAGTGAAAAGCTGATTGCTGCCCGCCTGCACGCCGCTTTTCCCGATCACGCCGTCATCGCCGAAGAGGGCACGCGCACCGAGGGCCGCAGCGGCGCCGTCTGGTACGTGGACCCGCTCGATGGCACCACCAATTTCGCCCACGGCCTGCCGTTCTTCGCCGTCTCGCTCGGCCTCGAACGCGCCGGTCAGATTGTCGCCGCGGTTGTCTACAATCCTCCGCTCGACGAAATGTTCACTGCATTGCGCGGTCGCGGGGCCTGGCTGAACCACGATCCGATTCACGTCTCCGCGACGGCCGACATCGCCGAAGCCCTGCTGGCCACGGGTTTCCCCTCGCACAAGCGCCATTCCAGCCCCAATATCCTCTTCTACCAGTACTTCAGCCTGCACAGCCACGGCATGCGCCGCCTGGGCGCCGCCGCGCTCGACCTCTGCTACACCGCCTGCGGCCGCTTCGGCGGCTATTGGGAGTTTGGCCTCAAGCCGTGGGACGTGGCGGCCGGCTCCCTGATCGTCACCGAAGCCGGTGGCCGGGTGAGCGACATGCGCGGCGCCGCGCACCAGCTCCACAGTCCCGAGATCCTGGCCAGCAACGGCCGCTTGCATCCCACGCTGCTCGCCGCCTTCAATGATCTATTTGCGGGCCGCACGCCCCCGCTGCCCGATCCTGCCACCTATCTACGCGAACGCTCGGCGGTACCGGCGCGGTGAAGACCGCCCGCCATGGTACCGCGCGCCAGCGCGCCCACCTGCTCCGCCAAAACTCCTGGCGGCGGGTGCAGACCATCCTCTACGAGCGCCGCCGCCAGGCGCGCGATCCCCAGATCAGCCATCTCGAGGTGCCGCTGCCCCGGCTTCCGGTCTCGCTCAGCGGCCTGCGCATCGCCCACCTGTCGGACATCCACTACGGCCTGTTTCTATCCCGAGAGTCGCTGTTGCGGGTTCTCGATCTTACCCAGGCGCAGCGGCCCGACCTCATCTGTATTACGGGCGACTTTGTGACGCAGTCACCCGTCTTTATCGACCCGGTGGGGGAAATGCTGGGCCGGTTACATGCCCCGCTGGGGGTGTATGCCGTCCTCGGCAATCACGACTTCCGCGCCGGCGCCGACCAGCTCACCCACGTGCTGCGCCAGCAGGGCCTTAAGGTGCTGCGCAACCAGCACCGGCTGGTGCGCCACCGCGGCGCCGCCTTCCAGATTGCCGGCATTGACGACTCCCGCCAGCACCCCAACCTGGCTGCCTCGCTGGGCCCGACCGCCAGCCGCTTCACCCTCCTGCTGGCGCATAATCCCATGGAACTGGGCGCCGCCGCGCGCTGCGGGGTGGATTTGGTGCTCTCCGGCCATACCCACGGAGGGCAGATCAAATTCGCCTTTGCTGAACCCCTCTACCAGCGCTTCCTTCCGGCCGGCTTCCTTAGCCTGGAGGCCACGCAGATGTATGTTTCGCGCGGTCTGGGCAAGGTCATCCTGCCTATGCGCGTGGGTGCCCCTCCCGAACTGGCATTTCTTACCCTTTATCCCGGAGCCTGACTTGTAACCCTCTCTGTTGAGTCACCCCCAGACGAGGGATTTTACAACCCTCCTCATTCGGGACTACTCTAACCTAGACACGCGACCCTCCGCCCTGCGGAGGTCGTGGAAAGTAAAGAGCCATGGCGTATTTTGCTTCAACCTTTGGCGATCTCGAGGCGCTGCTGGCCGCGGGAGAACCGACGCAGGTGGCCGACGCCGCTCCCGTTCTCCTCATCGAGGATGATGCCCACATCCGCCGCAGCATCGTCTATCAGTTCCATCGCCAGGGCTATCGTGTCACGTGCTGCGCGGATGGCGAGGCCGGCCTGGAGGAGGCGCTTAAGCACAACTACTGCGTCGTCATCCTCGATCTCATGCTTCCCAAGCTCGACGGCTTTACCGTTTGTAAGCAACTGCGCCAGAGCCGCAAAGATCTGCCCATCATCATCATCTCCGCGCGCGGCTCCGACATCGACAAGATCACCGGCCTGGGCCTGGGCGCCGACGACTACGTCGCCAAGCCCTTCAGCCCGGCGGAGCTCGAAGCCCGCGTGCGGGCCCTGCGCCGCCGCACCGGCAGTTTTGAACCCGAACCCATTGCCGCGGGCGGCATGGTGCTGGACTGCACCAAATATCAGTTGACGATCGGCGGCGCCGTCGTGCGCCTCACCCCCAAGGAGCTGAAGATCCTGCGCCTGCTGATGAACTCGCCCGGCCGGGTCTTCACCCGCGAGAATCTGCTCACCCAGGTCTGGGGCGTTGCCTTCGAAGGCTATCACCGCGCCATTGATGCCCACATGAGCCGCCTCAAGATCAAACTCCTCGAACAGGCGGGCGAGCCGCCCGACTGGCTGGAATCCGTCTACGGCGTGGGCTACCGCTTCCGCGATCCCGCCGAAAAGATGACCGTCAAGATCCACGACCCCGCCGCCGCCGGCCCTGCCGCCCCGGAGGGCTGAGGCATGCCCCTCGGCCTCGCCGACGCCCGCCAGCGGCTCGCTTATATCAACCAGTACCGCGAGCTGGTGCTGGGCGTGCTGTTTATTCTGCTGCTGAGTTCCCGCGTCCTCGGCCGGCACTTGCCCGATATCGCGCTGGTGCTGTTCGGCGTCTGGTTCCTGCTGGCTTGCGGCTTCGTCCAGATTGGCGTCCGCGCTTCCAGCGAACGCCGGCTCTATTGGACCGCGGGCTTGTACTTCCTGGCGGAGCTCGCCCTGATCACCGCCATTGCCGACTGCCTGCCCGCCGGCTTTCACTGGCTGGCGCTGCTGTTCTACGTGGTCACCATCCTGCACGCCAACATGGTGCTGCCGCGCCGGCTGGCGCTGCTGCTGGCGGCGCTCGCGGCCGCCGGGTTCGCGTTCCTGGTGGGGGTGGGCGCCGGCCTGCTGCAGCCGCCCGTGGCGATCGTGGCGATGGTCGCGCTGGTCATCGTCGGCGTACTGGTGTTTGTCATCGCCGGCCTGAGCATGGCTCAGTTCTCCCGCATGCTGCGGCGGCAGACCGAGGCGCTGCAGGCGGTCAATCACCGCCTGCAGGCGACCACCGAGGAGCTGCGCATGCATCGCGATCATCTCGAGGATCTGGTGCGCGAGCGCACCGTCGATCTCGAGCACGCCACCCAGGATTTGCGCGGCATCAATGCGGATCTGCGCCGGCTGAACGAGCTGAAATCCAGTTTTCTGGCCAACGTCAGCCACGAGCTGCGCACCCCGCTGACCTCCATCCGCTCCTTTTCCGAGCTCTTGCTCCACTACCCCGACGAGGATCCGGCGACGCGCGCCGAATTTTTGAGCATTATCAGCAATGAGAGCGACCGCCTGATGCGGTTGATTGACGAAGTCCTGGATCTGGCCAAAATTGAGGCCGGACATCTGCAACTGCACCCTCAGCCGGTGGCCTTGCCCGAACTGGTTCACGAAACCAGCGAGCTCTTTCAGATTCTAGCCATGCAGCAGGGCCTGGAGCTACGCTACGCGCTGCCCGACGATCTGCCGCGGGTTTGGGCCGATCCTGACCGCCTGCGCCAGGTCTTCACCAACCTGTTGAGCAACGCCTTCAAGTTCACCGCCGCTGGCCGCATCGAAATTACGGCGGCTCTTCAGAAAGGCGAAATGCTCATCACCGTGGCCGATACCGGCGCCGGTTTCCCTCCGGGCGATGCCGAGCGCATTTTCGACAAGTTCCACCAGCGCGGCGAGGCCGTCGCCGGGAAACCCGTAGGCGCCGGCTTGGGCTTGGCCATCTGCCGCGAAATCTGTCAGCATCACGGCGGCCGCATCTGGGCTGCGCCCCGCCCCGGCGGCGGTTCGCTCTTCCATTTCACCCTCCCGCTGGCGCACGTGCGCGCTGCCGCCACGGTGGCCGGCGCTTGAGGTTCAACAGCGGTGTTTCTGAATGTGGCGGAGGTACTCTTCCAGTAGGTACAAGTAGCGCCGCCGAGCCGGCCCTTGTCCTGGTCCGGCGCTCAGCTGCCTGCCCTCGGCCAGCTCAGCACGCCGTTGGTCGAGGCGCTCCTGCCACATCTCGACCTCAGCCTCACGCACGCGCACGTGTAACGTGTCTCGCACGTGGCAGCGTTTGCGCGTCGAACTGGCTGTCTCTTGTTCCGGTTGCTCCACGCCCTTTTTGCATGCCCGGGGGTCGAACAAAGTATAGCGCGCCGCCGCGGCGTTACGATAGCATTCGCGTTTGCCCCTCACGCTTGCGCCGCGCGAAGTAGAAGTAGGCGGGCACGCCCGCCAGAATAATCGCTAATCCCAGGCTGGAGTAGGCCAGGTTCTGCCAGTAGGTCTGCACCAGAATCACCGCCGCCGCCGCGATGAAAATGCCAGGCAGCACCGGGTAACCCCAACTTGCATACGGCGCGCGTTCGCCCCGCCGCCGGAAGACGAACAGGGAAGCGATGGCCAGCATGTAGAACAGCCACTCCGCAAAGATGGTGAGCGTGAACAGCGATTTGAAGGAAGCGGCCAGCGCGAAGCCCATGGCAAACAGCGCCTGAATCAGCAGCGAAACGTCGGGGGTGCGATGCTGCGGGTGCACGTGCGCCAGGCGCTTGAAAAACAGGCCGTCATGCGCCATGGCAAACGGCACCCGCGCCCCCGACAGAATCGAGCTGTTAAGCGTCGCAAAGGCGCTCACCATGATGGCGATGGCGACCAGGGCGCCGCCGGCACTGCCCCAGAAATGCGCCACCATGCTGGAGGCGACGTTGCCCGAAGCGGCAATCTGCGCCGGCGTCAGCACGTACAGGTACGCCAGGTTGATACCGGCATAAAAGACGAAAACTACAGCAATGCCGCCGATCATGGCGCGCGGAATCGTCTTGCCCGGATCACGGATTTCACTGCCCGCCAGGGTCAGGTCATTCCAGCCGTCGTAGGCCCACAGCGCGGCCACCAGCGCCGCGGCAAACCCGCCGCTGGCGCCCAGAGAAGCCGGCAACTGCTGCGAAAAGTGTGACCAGCTCCCCTGGCCCCACGCGAAAGCCGCGCTCGTCAGCCCCGCCACCAGGACGAGCTTGAGCGCCGTGAACAACGCCTGCACCTGGCCGCCATGGCGCACGCCATAAAAATTGATCAGCGTGACCAGCGCGATTACCCCGGCCGCTACGAGATGCAGGCCGGTAAACACGCCCGAGCTGCCGATTACCGGCTGCTGCAGCGCCGGCCAGAGCGTTTCCGCCGCCAGCGCAAAGCCTGCTCCGATGGTGGCGACCGAAACCGGCCGCACGATCCAGAACATCCCCCAGCCGAACAGAAAGCCGAACAGGGGCCCCAGGCCGTCGCGCATGTAGGCGTATTCGCCGCCTGCCTGCGGCCGCAGCGTACCCAACTCGGCGTAAGCCAGCGCCCCCGCCAGCGACAAAAATCCGCCCACCACCCAGGCCAGCAGGATCCAGCCGATGCTGTGGACTTCCTGGATCATCTCCTGGCTGACGAAGAAGATTCCGGTGCCGATCAGCGTTCCCACCACCATGGCGAGGCTCTGCCACGGGCCCAGCGCGCGGACTAAGCCGTCGCTGGTGGCGCTAGCTGCCGCTAAACGTGGACTGCTTGAGGGCGTGTTCATGGGGCCTTGGGTGATCGAAGCAACTGATACCATACCCTACCGCAAACGTCACGATTGTGCCCGCCACCACAAACCAGGTGTAGGCCACCCCCAGGTGCGACAGCTCCAGGGTGACGGCAATGCCGGTCACCAGGCCCACAATCGCGCCGGTTTGGGTGGCACGCTTCGTCAGCGTTCCCAGCAGGAACATGCCCAGCAGCCCGCTGAAGGGGTAGGAAATAATCGCCAGGCCGGATTCCAGCACCGAGCGGGAGTGCCGGCTCGCATAGGCGACAAAGCCCATCACCACCAGCCACCCGACCGTGGCCAGCCGCGACATCCACATCAGGTGCTGCTCGCTCTTGTCGGCGCCAAACATCGGCCGGTAAAAGTCAATGATGGTGCTGGAGCTGAGCGCGTTCAGCGCCGCGCTCAGGTTCGACATCGAGGCCGCCAGAATTGCGGCCAGCACCAGCCCGGCGATGCCCACCGGCAAGTGATCCGCCACAAACTGCGGATAGAGGCTGTCATAGCGCCCAAAGGCGCCCGCCGCCAAATGCAGGGCATGCGTCTGATAGAAGGCGTAGAGGGAAACGCCAATCACCAGAAACAGCACGAACTGAAAAAAGATCACCAGCCAGCTCGACATCAGCGCCACCGTGCTCTCGCGCTGATTGCGCGCCGCCAGCAGGCGCTGCACCATGAGCTGATCGGTGCCGTCGGTCGCCATGGTCAGGAAGGTCCCGCCCAGCAGACCCGACCAGAAGGTGTAGGTCTCGGTCCAGGAAAAATTGAAATGAAAGATGCGCAGCTTGTTGCCGTGGTTCGCGGCCATGGCGGTGACCGTGTGCCAGCCGCCGGGCAGGGCATGCAGCAATAGCACCAGGCTGAGCACCGCGCCGGCGACATAGATGCAGATCTGGATGAAGTCCGTCCAGACCACGGCCCGCAGGCCGCCCTCGAGCGTGTACAGCAGGGTCAACACAGCGACCAGCGCCAGGACGGCAATCGGGCTGAGATGCAGATGCCAGCCTGCCGGCAGGCCGTTCAAGATCACCTCGACAACAATCGCCACGGCGTACAGCCGCACGCCTTCCGCCATCGACCGTCCGCCCAGAAAAATCAGCCCCGCCACCGTCCGCGCCCGCGAGCCAAAGCGCTGCTGGATCAGTTCATACGCCGTCAGCAGCTTGCCGCGAAAATAGGCTGGAATCAGAATCAGGCTAATCAGCACGCGCGCCACGAGATACCCGAAGACGAGCTGCAGAAATCCCAGATCGCCCGTAAACGCCAGCCCTGGCGTGCTGATGATGGTGAGTACGCTGGTTTCGGCGGCGACGATGGAAAGCGAAATCGCCCACCAGGGGAGCTGTCCGCCGGCGAGAAAGTAATCGTGCAGCGAGGGGTTCGGCCGCCGCAGCGCGATCCCGAATGCGGTGATCGCGGCCAGGTAGATCCCGATCACCCACAGGTCCAGCGGATGCAGCATGGCGCAAGTAGTTTATCGGGCCAGCTCGCGCCGCGCCAGTTCCAGAGCGGCTTCGGCCGGGGGATAGGGAAGCGCCGCCAGCGCATGCGGCCAGGCCGCCGCCAGCGCCGCCCGCACCAGCGGCTCATGCGTCAGCACCCCGCCGGTGTAGAACGCCGCCGGCGCGCTCCAGCGCAGCTCCCGTGCGCAGGCCAGCAACAGCTCAGCCAACGCCGTCCCGGCGCGTTCGTAAATGATCTCCGGCGATGCCTGGCCGCTAGCCAGTTCGCGCCGTATCCAGTCCCCACTCCCGGGGTCATTGCCCGGCTCGGTGCCGCCGGCGCGCGCCACGCGGCCCTCGTACCGCCCCCAGGCGATTGATCCCGTCCCGGCAATGACCACAATCCCGTCGCCCTCGCCCACCGCCGCCCAGAGTGCCAGCTCGGCGTCGGTCATCACCCGCACCCGTGCGCGCGGCAGCAGCTTCGCCAGCATGGCATCATACTGCGCCTGATTGCGGCCGGCCGACGCAAACCCTGCGCAGACGGCGGCGCACTCTTCCGCGCCCGCGCCCAGCGCTCTCAGGACCTCGCCGCACCCCCGCTCCAGCTCCGCGCCCACCGCTTCCGCGCCCTTCCGGCTCAGGCTGGTGGCGCCCACTCGCGCTCGCGCTACCGCGCCGCCCCACCGCGCCGTCGCCACCAGCTCGGTCTTCGTCCCCCCGCCGTCAATTCCCAGCAAGACTTCCACGCCCGCGAGTGTAGCCTAGACCGGGGTGGAGGCGCAGCGCCGGGTTGGGGCTCGCGCGGCGGAGCCGCGCTGGTGCCCGCCCGGAAAAGCCGCGCCTACGGCTTTTGCGTCGGCCGCATCTGCACTTCGCTGACAAAGCACTGCGGGCCCTGCGTCACCAGCATCGCGACCACGTTGGCCACGTCTTCGGGCCGCAGCATCTTGCTGCGGTCCTTTTTGCCCACCATGTCCGGCGACAGATCGGTATCTACCGAACCCGGGCAAATCAGGCTGACCCGGATGCCCAAGCCGCGCAGTTCCTCGGCGGCCGAAACCGACAACTGATGCAGCGCCGCCTTGCTGGCCGCATACACCGCGCCTCCGGGGAAGGGATTGTGTGCCGCCAGCGACGCAATGTTGACGATTTGCCCGCGCCGATGCTGAATCATATGCGGCGCCACCGCCTGGATGGCAAAGTAAACCGAGCGGACATTGGTTTCCATGGTGGCCGCCCAAACCTCGGGTGGGGTTTCGTGCAACGGCGCGCCGTAGCGGCCAATGCCCGCGTTGTTGACCAAAATATCCACTCGCCCGAAAGCGGCCAGGGTGGTCCGCACCAGCGCCTCGATCGAGGCTTGGCTCCGCACATCGGTTGGCACGGCTTGCGCCCGGCCTTTTTGGGCTTCAATGGCGGCCGTGACCTCGGCTAAGCGCGCCTGGCTGCGGGCGGCCAGGACCACACTGGCCCCCAGATCGGCCAGCCGGACGGCAATCGCCCGACCCACCCCCTGGCTGGCTCCGGTAACAATTGCCACTTGCTCTTGCAATAGGGAATCTGGCATAGTGCGACCAATAGGCTTGCCGGGCATCCAAATTCAAGATAAACTTTGCGTTTCCCGGGGACCTCTGACTATTTTATAATCCTGCGATCAAGTAGAGCCCTGTTTAAGGAGAGACCATGAAGCTGTCTACCACCCTCGCTGTCGCGGCAACCCTTGCGGTTTCCAGTTGGGCCGCGGTTCCGCCGGCCCCTGGGGCCGCTCCCTTGGCGTCCGCTGCTGCCTTTCAGGGCGCGGCCTGCCCCACGCCCGCGAGCACGGAAGCCAAGAAATCCTGGAAACATGGGCGGCCCGAATACGACGCCTTCACCGCCGCCGCTAAGGCCACCGGCGCCGAGCAGGCCAAGCTGGCGGCTGAATTCGTGCAGAAATATCCCGACTCCGACTACAAGATCACGGCGCTTCAGGTCGAAATGCAGGCCCAATCGGGCGTGCCCTCGCTTCAGCCCGAAGCCGTCAAGACGGCCGAAGGACTGCTCCAAACCTCGGGCGCCAACGCCAGCCAGCTCATGTCGGCGGACGTGATCATTGCCTACCTGCAGCCCAACCTCATCAAATCGACCGATCCCAGCGCGCAGGAGGAGAGCAATAAGCTGCTGGCCATCGCAGGCTGCGGCGAACAGTTGCTGCCGACTGCCGCCTCGGCCGCTCAGCAGCCCGCGTTTGCCGCTATTTTGTCCAAGGCCAAGGGCTTCGCGCAGTTGAACCTGAAGCAGTACGACGCTGCCATTACTACCCTCAGCAAGGTGGCTCAGGACAATCCCAAGGACCCGCTGCCCTACTACTGGATGGGCATTGCCGAAGTCACCAAGACCACGCCCGACTTCAATGCCGGCATTTTTGACCTGGCCAAGGCCTCGGTCCTGGCGCCCAGCACCGGCGCGATTTCCAGCTACCTGAACACCGTCTACACCAGCTTCCACGGCTCCAACGACGGCTTGCAGGATGTGATTGCCACCGCCAAGAGCAACGCTGCTCCGCCGGCTGGTTTCAAAGTCCTGAGCAAGTCCGACGTGCAGTACGGCCAGGAAATGGCGGCCTACGAGAAGAAAAAGGAAGAGTTGGCCAACGCCTTGCCGCCGGCCGACAGTTTCCCGGGCATCAAGGCGCGTCTGGAAAAGCCCAATCTCGCCGCCGCCGAATGGAAAAATGTCAAAGGCGTCGGGTATGAGCTGCCCGGCATCGTCACCAAAATTACGGCCAAAACGATCGAGATTGCGGCGTATGCCAAAGACGCATCGGCCACTCAGGGCGATGTGCGGGTGAATCTGTTTTCGCCGCTGAAGGCACGCCGGCCCAAGGTCGGCCAGCAGGTCACGGTTAAGGGCGTCGCCAGTGCCTACGAGTCCCAGCCCTTCATGCTGGTCATGAAGGACGGCCTCATTGAAGGCTACGAACCCAAGGCCGCCAAGCCCGGCGAATAGCGGCTCGCGCCGCCTTTACTCGGGGCTGCGCCCCGGTGAACGACGCGCTGCGTCGTTCACCCCGCTGGTCGGCTCCCCGTCGTCTCCGGCGCGGGGCTACCAACTGAAACTCTGCCCGACCACCTTCATCGCGTCGTTCAGGGTGATGTCGGCGTGCAGGCCGGGCTGGTCGTAGCCTTGCGCGTAGCGCATGTCGGTCATCGAAATCAGCGACAGGTTCGCTTCCTGCTGATCGCTCGCAAACGGAAACTGGGCAAAGGCCAGAAAGATCTTGCCGGTGTGCGAAGCCGCCGCGCGCGCGATGGCCGGCGATTGCGGCGGCTTGATGTAGCTGCGCATGGGCTTGACCACGGTCTGATTGGTGTCCCAGGGCGCCGCGACCGCGGCAATCAAATAATTTTGCGGCAGGTCCACTACAGCACTCCATGCAAACGGCGTGTTGGCGATCGGAAACGCCGCCCAGCTCGCCGGCTTCTGGCTCTCGTACATCTCCGCCATGTCTTTGGTGTTCAGAATCGAGGTCGCGGCCTGATGTTGCCGCGCCCGCAGTCCGATCCATCCCGCCGCGAGCACCAGCGCGATCAGCGCGCTTACGCGGTGGGCCGAGCGCTGCTGCACGCCCACCTCAGCGGTCACCAGGTCCAGCAGCATCGGAAAGCCCAGGAACGCGGCCAGAATAAATAACAGCCAGGGGTCATAGCTGGGCAGCCAGTCGAGTGCGAAACGGTGCTGGCTGAAGGGCGCCAGCAGCCGCACCCCGTAGATGCCGCACCAATCTAAAATGAGGTGCGCGCCCACGCCAACCGCGCCCAGAGCCCATCCGGCCACCCATCCCGGCACCGGCCGCTTCCGCCATTGCGCCAGCCGCCGCAGGCCGTAAGCGATCAGAAGCGCCCAGAGGGGCAGCATCCAGACCGAGTGCAGAATGCCACCATGAAATTGCACGTAGCGGATTCCCGGCCAACTGTAGATCACATCCAGATCGGGCAGGTTGACCGCTACGACCAGCCCCAGCGCGGCGTAAGCCACCCGTTTCTTGAAAAAAACGCGCGACAGCGCAATGCCGACCAGCGTATTGGTAACAATATCCATAGGGCTTGGCCCCAATTGTAAAGAAATGACGCAGCGGACATCCAACGAGCGCGACGAACTGGAACGCCTGCGTGCCGACATCCGCCGCCACGAACACCTCTATTACGTCGAGGATCGCCCGGAGGTTAGCGACGCCGATTTCGATCTTCTCATGCGCCGCCTACAGGCGCTGGAGCAAGCGCATCCGGATTGGGTCACGCCGGACTCGCCCAGCCAGCGCGTCGGCGGCGAGCCCCGTGCCGGTCTGGCCAAAGCCCGCCACAGCTCGCCCCTGCAGAGCCTGGACAACGCCTATAACGCCGCCGAACTCGCTGATTTTGACCGCCGCGTGCGCGCGGCGGCTGGCGGCGAGCCGGTGCGCTATGTGGCCGAGCTGAAATTCGATGGCCTGAGCATGGCCATCCGGTATGAAAACGGCCACCTCGCCCAGGGCCTGACGCGCGGCGACGGCCAGGTGGGCGAAGACGTAACCGACAATCTCCGCACCATCCGGTCGCTGCCGCTGGCCGTTGCTGGAGGCGGTGATTTTGAAGTGCGCGGGGAAGTGCTGCTGCCGCGCGCCGCCTTCCAGAAGTTGAACCAGGACCGCGAAGACGAGGGCGAGCCCCGCTTTGCCAACCCGCGCAACGCCGCCGCGGGCGCGGTGCGCGTGCTTGATCCCCGCATCACGGCCGCCCGGCGTTTGGATTTTTACGCCTACAGCCTGCTCGCCGGCGGCCAGTCCGTTCACGCCACGCAGGCCGTCACGCTTGAGGCCCTGAAAAAACTGAGCTTCAAAATCGGCCCCTGGCAGCTCTGCCCCGATTTTGAGGCCGTGAGCGCCTTCATCCAGCACTGCGAGCACGACCGCGACGCCCTGCCCTTTGAAATCGACGGGGTGGTGATCAAAGTCGATGACGAGGCCCTGCGCCAGCGCCTGGGCTCAACCAACAAATTTCCCCGCTGGGCGGTCGCCTACAAGTTCCCCGCCCGCCAGGCGGTGACGCGCCTGCGCGACATCGTCATGAGCGTCGGCCGCACCGGCGCCCTGACGCCCACGGCCTACCTGGATCCGGTGGCCTTGGGCGGCGTCACCGTCAGCCGCTCGACGCTGCACAATCTCGACGAAATCGGCCGCCTCGATGTTCGCATTGGCGACAACGTCCGCATCGAGCGCAGCGGCGATGTCATTCCCAAGGTCCTGGGGGTGGTTCCCGACGCTGAGCACGAACACCGCGCACCCTATATCGCGCCGACGCATTGCCCCGTCTGCGGCAGCGGCGTCCATCGCGAACCCGGCGAAGTCGTGCTGCGCTGCGTCAACGCGAATTGTCCGGCGAAGCTCAAGGAATCACTCCGCCACTTCGGCCATCGCAGCGTCATGAACATCGGCGGTCTCGGCCCGGCGCTGATCGAGCAAGTGACCGCTGCCGGGCTGGTCAAAAATCTGGCCGACATTTACGAAAACCTCAACCAGGAAAATCTGTCGGCGCTGGAGCGCATGGGCGCCACCTCGGCCCGCAACCTGCTCGCGCAGATCGAGCGCAGCCGTTCGAATGACCTCTGGCGCCTGCTCTACGGCCTCGGCATCCGCATGGTGGGGGAGCGCACCGCCCAGCTCCTGGCCCAGCATTTTGGCTCTATGAGCGCTCTAATGGAGGCGGCGCAGCGCAATCCTGCCGAGCTGGAGCAGGTCGAAGAAGTTGGCCCGCGCATTGCCCAGTCCATTCACGACTTTTTCGCCGAAGCCGCCAACCGCGCCCTGGTCGAGCGCCTGCGCAAGCTCGGTCTTGATCCGCGGCAGCAGGCGCGCAGCACCGGCCCGCAACCGCTCGCGGGAAAGAAGTTCGTCCTTACTGGCACGCTCCCACATTTCTCCCGCGAAGAAATGAAAGCCCGCATCGAAGCTGCCGGCGGCAAGGTCTCCGGTTCGGTCAGCACCAAAACCGACTACGTCGTCGCCGGCGAGGAAGCCGGCTCCAAACTCGACAAAGCCCGCGCCCTCGGCATCCCCATCCTCGACGAAGCCGGCATCGAAAAGCTGCTGCAGTCATGACCCGGCAGGTACTCTTTCTCGACGCCGACGACACGCTCTGGGAGAACAATATCTACTTCGAGCGGGCGATTGAGCGGTTTTACGACCTGGTCGCCCCGGCCTGCAGCGACCGCATCGCCGCGCGCGCTGAAATCAACCGCCAGGAGCGCCGGGTCGTTACTGAAATTGGCTACGGGCTCGCCACTTTCCAGCTCGCCCTGGAGCGCGCCTTCCAGACGCTTGCCCCGCAAAACTGGAGTCCAACCGCGGCCGCGGCCATTGCCGATTTGACCGCCGCTATCGCCAGTGAGCCCATCGAATTTCTTCCCGGCGCGCTCGAAACGCTCGCCTATCTCGCGCCTCGTCATCGCCTCTTCCTGCTTACGAAAGGCGATTATGCCGAGCAAAGCCGCAAAGTCGCTCTCTCCGGCATCACGGCTCTGTTCGAACAGGTGCACGTGCTCGCCGAAAAAAACCTCGCCGCCTATGAAGCGCGCTTGCAATCTCTCGCCGTAGCGCCCGCCTCCTGCTGGATGATCGGCAACAGCCCCAAATCCGATATCAACCCCGCCCTCGCCGCCGGCATGAACGCCGTCCTCATCCCCCACCCTCACACCTGGGTCCTCGAACACGAAGAACTCAACTCGGCCTGCGCCGCCGGCTGCCAATTCCTGGTCCTCCATCGTCTGCCCGAGCTCACCAACTACTTCTGAATCTCCGCCCACCGTGGTTGGCTCGCCATTTGCCCTGGTCGCTCCCGTTGGTCGCAACGAAAAGGCAAGCCGCCTCTCAGGCGTATTAAAATTCTGCATGCGCAAAAAGCGCCGCCACTACAGGCTGCTGGAGGCTGAACCGGTGGTCCCGGAGCTCTCGTCGCGGGCCCAGGCCATTGTCACCATCGTGCAGTGGGGGTTCTGGTTCGCCATCGCCGGCATACTGGTTGCCTTCCTGCTGATCCTGTCGCTGTTTACCCATTTCCGTGTGGATGCCCAGACCTGGCTGCGCCTCTGGCCGGCCTCGGTCCATCTCATGCTCGCCGGGGGCGCCTCGCAGAGCACTATGGGCCGCCTGGCGCTCTGGTCTACGGTGGAAAACGGCCTGCTCTACTGCGCCATTGGCCTCGTCTTCGGCTTTTTGCACGTGGGGCTGCGTGCCTTGCGCCGCCATCGAAAACCTCAGTATAATTAAGAGCTCAGCATGAAGGACAAGATCCATCCCGCCTACAACCCGGTGCGCGTCGTCTGCGCCTGCGGCCATACCTTTGCCACCCGCTCGACCCACAAAGGCGACATCCACGTGGAAATCTGCTCCCAGTGCCATCCCTTCTACACCGGCAAGCAGCATCTCGTGGATACGGCCGGCCGCGTCGAACGCTTCCGGCGTAAGTACGGCCTTAAGACTTCGGCGTAAGGCCGCGCCGCTTCGCTAGCCGCTCACCGCATTGCGGTCACGCAAGTCGTGCTGCAGCGCCAGCGCGATGGCTTGCGCGTGCCGCTCGACCAGACCGCCATCGGCCGCTTCCACCATCACCCGCGCCAGCATTTCCGTCCCCGAGTAGCGCACCAGCACGCGCCCGGCGCCGTTGAATTCCCGCTCGGCGGTGTGAATGGCAGCTTGTGTACCGCGCAGTTCCTCCAGCGGCTGCTTCCTGTCCACGCGCACATTCACGATTTTTTGTGGCAGCGCCTGCCAGCCCGCGCACAGCGCCCGCAGCGGTTGCCGCTTCCGTGCCATCAAGGCAAAGCAGTGGAGCGCGGTGCGCAAGCCATCGCCAGTGGTCGCCTCGTTGGCAAAAATCACATGGCCGCTGGGCTCGCCGCCCAAAGCGACACCGCGCTGCTGCATTCGCTCCAACACATATTTGTCGCCGACCTGCGTCCGCTCCAGTGCGATGCCGTCGCGCCGCAGCGCCAGCTCCAGTCCCAGATTGGTCATCACGGTACCGACAACGTGCGGCAGGTGCAGCTCGTGCGCCATCATCCAGAGCACGCAATCGCCGTCGATCTGTCCGCCCTGGGCATCCGCGAGGATGGCGCGGTCGGCGTCGCCATCCAGCGCCACCCCCGCATCCGCTCCGCTCTGGCGCACCTGTTCGGTCATTGCCTGCGGATGGAGCGCGCCCACCCCGGCGTTGATGTTGCGTCCATCCGGCGTGGCCGCGATGATCTCCGCCCGGATGTTCAGCCGCGCGCACAGCTCGCCCACCACGCTGCTGGCGGCCCCGTTGCCGCAGTCGATGACGAAGCGCAAGCCGCGAAAGTTGGTGTCCCGGAACCGCTCCGCCAGCGAGGTGGCGTAGGCGGCGCGCAATTCCGGCGACGTGCGCAAGCGCTCGGGTGCGGCCGCGGGCAGAGGCCGATACTTCTCAATTGCGGCTTCGATGGCCGCTTCTTCCTCGTCGGGCAGTTTGTAGCCGCTCGCGCCAAAGATCTTGATGCCATTGTCCTGCCAGGGATTATGCGACGCCGAGATCATCACTCCAGCGCGAAATTTCCCCGTTGCCGCCAGAAAGGCCACGCCCGGCGTCGGCAGCACTCCCGCGTGGGCTACTTCGACGCCGCGTGCCGACAACCCGGCGGCTAACTGCGCCGCAATGGCCGGGCTGCTTTCCCGCGTATCTTCGCCCAGCACCACCGTGCCGCCCTGCAAATCATCCCCCAGCGCCAGCCCGATGGCGTACACGGTCGCCGCATCGAGCGGCGGCTCGCCCGCCACTCCCCGGATGCCGTCGGTGCCGAAATAGCGCTTACTCATACGCCAAGGCAGCAATCGCGTCCTGCCCCGCGGCCTTGACCGCCGGATACAGCGCCCCCAGCGCGCTGGAGACGAGGGAAACCGCCGCCGCGTAAATCACCCAGGGCCAGGACATCTGCATGCTCAGCGTGGGATAGGCATACTCGAGAAAGCGCCACAATCCGTAGGCGAGAATCACGCCGGCAACGATGCCCACAATGGCCAGCAGCTCGCTTTCCCGCAGAATCACCTTGACGATGTAGCTGCGCGAGGCCCCCAACGCCTTCAGAATGCCGATTTCCCGCGTGCGTTCCAGTACCGTGGTGTAGAGGGAAAGAAAGATCACCAGGAAGCCGATCGCCATCGCAATGCCTACAATCACGCGTTGGAACACGTCGATGACCGGCGAAATGGTATTGGCCGTAAACAGGGACAGATATTGCTGCAGCGAATCGACCTTCACGGCCGGCGCCAGCTTCCGCAACCGCTCGACCACGGTTGCCACCGGCACGCCCGGCGTAACTTTGATGTAAAACGTCGCCGCACGGTTCGGGGAACCCGCAAGCTTATCCAGGGTTTGCAACGGCACGAAGGTCCGCGAGCCCATGCCGTGCTCAAAGATGCCGGTCAGCGTGAACGTCTGGCCCAGGAGCTCTACCTGCTCGCCAATGTGGTAATGCCGCGACGCGGCTTCCAGATCGTCCACAATCATTTCGTGACTATCGGGCTGGAAGGCGTGTCCGTGCAGAAACCGGAAGCCGCCGCTCACCGCCCGGAACTGCTCCAGGTTTACTCCGCCAATCGTCTGCGTCGCCTGGTTGAGCATGTACGCCACCGGCGCGACCGCCTCGACGCCGGGAACCCGGGCGAACACTTCGCCCATTTTCAGCGGCAGCGTGTTGCCGGTGAGCTGGGTGATGATCGATCCGGAGCCGCTGTAGACGATGATGTCGGCGCCGATGCCGTGTACCCGCGCGCGCTGGTCGTTGATCATGCCGTTCACCAGCCCCACCACCATCAGAATCAGGATCACCTCGATCGCCACGGCGAGCACGCTGACCAGGCTGCGCATCGGCCGCCGCCGCAGGTTCGAGACAATCATGCGATTAATCATGCCCGGCATGATCTTACTCGCAGCACGCGCGCAAGGCTGTGACCACGCGCTCGATTTCCGCCGCCGACAATTCCGGATACATGGGCAGCGCCAGCACCTCGCGGCTGGCACGCTCCGACTCCGGCAGCGGTTCGGCCGGAGCGTACGCCCGCAGCGCCGGCTGCTGGTGCAGCGGAATCGGGTAATAGACTTCGGTTCCAATCTGGCGGTTGGCCAGCGCCTTGCGCACGCGGTCGCGTTCGGGCACGCGGATGACGTACTGATGAAATCCGTGCCCGGCCACCCGCTCGGGCAGCGTCACTGTCTTCAGTCCGCGTAAGCCGGCTTCATACTGTGCCGCTACCTGCCGCCGTGCCGCGATCCAGTCACGCAAGTGCGGCAACTTCGTCCGCAGAATCGCCGCCTGCAGCTCGTGCATGCGTCCATTCCAGCCCATGGTTTCGTGCTCGTAGCGCTTGCGGCTGCCGTGCGCGCGCAACAGCCGCAGCCGGTCGAGAATCTCCGTATCGCTTGCGCTCACCAGCCCGCCCTCGCCCATCGCACCCAAATTCTTGGTGGGGTAGAAACTGAAGCTGGCTGCTGCCCCCCACGTCCCCGCCGGACGTCCATCCAGCGACGAGCCGAGTGCCTGCGCCGCATCCTCGACTACCGGAATTCCCTGCTTGGCCGCCAGGGCCAGGATCGCGGGCATGTCCGCCACGCGCCCGTAGAGGTGTACCGGCAAAATAGCGGCCACGCGCCCCGTCCGCTTCCTTGCCAGTGCCTCGCGCAGTGCCTCGGGGTCGAGATTGAAACTGACCGGATCAATGTCCACGAACTCCGGTCGCGCGCCCGCCAGCAGAATCGCGCCCGCGGTGGCAAAAAAGCTGAAGGCCGTCGTCAACACCACGTCCCCCGCGCCCACACCTGCCGCCCGCAGCGCCAAATGGAGGGCATCGGTGCCGCTCGAGCAGGTCACGGCTGCGGTCGGCGGCCCACCCAACTCCGCCGCGGCCACCTCGGCCTCGAAGGCCGCGCATTCCGGCCCTTGCACATAACGCCCGGAGGCGAGCACGCGTTCCACGGCCGCCGCTACGGCGGGGCCGACTGTAGTGGCTTGGCGTGCCAGAGAAAATGGTGGAATAAACTCGGCCATGTTGCTGTTCTAGTCTAACTTCCTCTAGACTGAGAACGATGGACGAATCCGGGCAATACGAACGCATGGACTGGATTTCGCTGGATAATTTTCTGACCACGCATCCGGCCCTCAAGAAAATCTCGCGCTGGTTTCACGAGCATCCCGACGACCGGCTCACCGCCGAGGCCTTTGCCACCGCCTACGGCCAGCCCACAACGTGGCTGGACCTCAAGGGTCTGGTGATCCACAAAGTCCTCAGCCCTTACAATCCGCAGGACCAGCTCATCACCCTGCCCTACGAGATCGACGCCACGACGCGCTTCCGCTTCAATCACAAGCTGGAAAAGCTCGTCGCCGACGTCCTTGCCAAAATCAAGCCCGGCCCCCGTCCCGAGACCGTCTATCCCGAACAAGCCCAGCGTGGCTCGACCGCTGGCCGCTCTTTCCAGGGCTGGAAAACCCTGCCCCCGGCCTAGCGGCTGCGCCGCTAAAGCAAAATCAGCGTTGGCGTATCCCGCATCGGGCTGAGGCGTGCGGCTTTTCCTGATGTCAAAGCCGCAGGCGGTTCGATCCGCCGGGCCACAGCGATGCTGATTTTGCTTTCGGCCGCCCTGCGAAGCGCGTCAGCGCGAAGCAGGGCCTCTCAGGCCTTGAAGTTCTCTTTCCAGGCGGTCAACTTCTCCACCCGCTCCCGCCGCACGGCGTAGCCCGTTCCCGCGCGGTCCGGAACCGCGATGGTTCCTCGCGCCGTCACCGTGACTTCCGGCTCGATAATGTCTTCCGTCCAGTACCGCTGGCTGGCGCTCACGTCTCCCGGCAGCGAAAAATTCGGCAGCGTGGAGAGCGCAATGTTGTGCGCCCGCCCCACGCCCGACTCCAGCATGCCGCCACACCACACCGGCATTCCGGCCTTCTGCGCGGCGTCGTGTACCGCGATCGCTGAGCTGAACCCGCCCACGCGCCCGAGCTTGATGTTGATGATGCGGCAGGCCCCCAGCGCCGCCGCCGTCTCCACGTCGCGCGCATGGTGAATGCTCTCGTCGAGGCACAGCGGGGTCGTCATTTCCCGCTGCAACTGCGCATGCAGCCGGATGTCGTCGTGCCAGAGCGGCTGCTCCAGCAGCATCAGGTGAAACCGGTCCAGGCCGCGGAGCATGGCGGCATCGGCCAGCGTATACGCCGAGTTGGCGTCGGCGGTCAGCGCGATGCCGGGAAATCGTTCCCGCACCTGCTCGACCACCGCCGCATCCCAGCCCGGCTTGATCTTGATCTTCACCCGCTGGTAACCGGCCGCGAGTTCCTTGGCGATGGTTTCCAGCAGCTCTTCCACCGAGTCTTTAATCCCAATCGAAACCCCGCAGGCAATCTCGCGCTGCGTACCGCCCAGTAGTTGCCACAGCGGCTTGCTTTCGCGCTCGGCCTGCGCCGCCCAGACGGCATCCTCGATCGCCGCCCGCGCCATCCGGTGTCCCCGGATGCGCTCCATCGCCTGCCCCACTTCGCCCGGCGTGGCGAACTCCTTGCCCAGCACCAGCGGAATCGCAAACTCCTTCAGCACCACGGCCGCAATGTCGGTGCTTTCGTGGTTGTAATAGGGAGCTTCGCCGCAGGTGCACTCGCCCCAGCCCACGACGCCATCGACACGCACTTCGACTAGCAGAATCCGCCGCTCGCGCATGCGTGCAAAGCTGGTCTCAAAAAACGTGACCAGCGGCATCCGGATTTCCCGCAGTGTAATTTGTTCGATCTTCATGCGGCTACTCCCGCCTGCATGGCCGCGCCCAGCAGAAACCGGCCCTCGCCCGCTTCGACGCGGTAGCCCACCACCGCCTGGCCATTGGCGAAGGCGGCCGTGAGCGCTTCCCGCACCCGCGCTTGTGTCGCTGCGGCGCGCTCGTCGCGCTGCTGCTTCCAGGCGTCAATCTCGCCGGGGACCACCACTTCGCTGCTGACTTCGGCCGCCGGCAGGGATTCGCCTTTGGCGGCCGCTTCCGCGCGCGCCGAACGCAGCCACCACTCCGCCGTCAACCGGTCGCTGGGCAGGTCCGCTTGAAACTTGCTGCTCGTCATGCCATACAAGTTGGGGTGATAGCGCCGTGCGATCGCCCCCAGTACCGCCAGATTGAAGTAACAGTTCTTGATCTCCAGCGGGTCAAAGGTCCATTCCAGCACCTCAATGCCCACCGCCAGCGCCGTCTCCCGCTGCTTCAGCTTCAGCCGCCGTCCCAGTCCCCGGTTGCGGTGCGAGGCCGCCACCGCCAGCATGTGCGAATGCCAGAACGACTGCCCCGGCCGATGGCCGGGCAGCGCCATCGAAAATCCCACCAGATGCTCGCCTTCCCACGCCCCCAGCATCTGCCCTCCGATCTTGCGCGCCACTACAAACACCCGTCGCGGGATCAAGTCGAGGTCGCTGAACCCCCAGGCCTGGCGCTGCAGTTCCACGCAGGCTTCCATTTCCGCCGGGGTTTCCAGCTCCCGGATGACTGTCTCTGGTTCTACTCCTGCGCTTCCGCGCGCTTCGCCCGTTGCCATAGTTCCTCCCACTGTTGTGCTGTGCGCCCGCGCGCATCCGGCGCCAGCGCTTCCATCGCCCGATAGCGGCGGGCGAACTTCTGGTTGGCGTGCTTCAGCGCCGCTTCCGGATCCACGCCCATGTGCCGGGCGAGATTGGCGGCCGTAAACAATACGTCGCCCATTTCTTCTTCCCGCGTTTCCCGCGTTTCCGCGGTCCGCAGTTCGGCCAACTCTTCGTCCAGCTTCCGCCACACGCCCTCGACATTGTCCCAGTCAAAGCCCTGCCGCGCCGCCCGCTGCCCCATCTTTTGCGCTTCTGCCAGTCCCGGCAGCGCCCGGGGAATGCCCGCCAGCGCCGAGCGGTCTTCGCGCTTGCCTTCCGCCGCCTTGGCTGCATTCCAGCGCGCCAGCGCGGCGTCGGCGTTGGCCGCTTTCTCTTTCCCGAACACGTGTGGATGCCGCCGCACCAGCTTGTCAGCTAGCTCTTCCAGCACGCCGGCAATCGTGAACTTGCCTTCCTCCTCGGCCATTTCGGCGTAGAACACCACCTGCAGCAGCAAATCCCCGAGCTCTTCGCGGAGGCCTTCCCAGTCGCGCTCGCCAATCGCCTCCAGCACCTCGTAGGCTTCCTCCAGCGTATTCGCCCGGATGCTGTCAAAGGTCTGCTCGCGGTCCCAGGGGCAGCCGTTGGGCGCGCGCAGCCGGCGCATGATCTCGACGACGCGCTGGAAGCGGGCTTCATTGACTGGCGCGGGGCCGCGCTCGGCTGCGCCGAGCGACCCGCTTACGCTCGGCAGGGCTGGGGCCCGCGGCCCAGCCCCGCCGGGGCCGCGCCTCTTCGTTCCACTGGGGCGAGCTGGCTTGCCGAGTTTCGCGGCCTTGCCGCGCCGGTTCTGCCTTGGGGGCAAACGGCGCGACCCCCGCGTTACGATGGCTGAGAGGGGCGTTTCAGAGTGCAAGCTTGGATATTGCCACATCCGCAGCCCATCGGCCAACACCCGTTGCAACTCGCCGAGGTGCCGGAGCCCACGCCCGGCGCGGGTGAAGTTCTGGTGCGGGTTCATGTCTGTGGAATCTGCCGCACCGACCTGCATGTCGTCGAGGGCGAGCTGCCCGTTCGCCGTCCCAACATCACACCCGGCCATCAGGTTGTCGGTGAAATTGCGGTTTTGGGTTCGGGCGTCTCGAACCTCCGGACTGGCCAGCGGGTCGGTGTCGCCTGGTTACACCACACCGACGGCACCTGTCCGTTCTGCCGCAGCGGCCGCGAAAATCTCTGCGAACACGCTGAGTTTACGGGCTGGACGGTTCCGGGCGGCTACGCCGAGGCTCTCCTCGCCTCCGCAGATTTCGTCTACCCGATCCCCGACGCCCTGGATGACATGCAAGCCGCCCCGCTCCTTTGCGCCGGCATCATTGGCTACCGTTGCCTGCGTCTCAGCGGCATCGCTGCCGACGCCTGGCCGGGCGCGCGTCTCGGCATTTACGGCTTTGGCGCGGCGGGCCACATTGCCATCCAGATCGCCCGCGCTCGCGGCGCCGAAGTTTACGTCTGCACCCGCGATCACGAGCGCCACCAGAAGCTGGCGCGCGAGCTGGGCGCCGTCTGGGTCGGCGATGCTGCCGCCGCGCCGCCGGCGCCGCTCGACGCCGCCCTCATGTTTGCTCCCGCCGGCGAGCTCGTCCCCCCCGCGCTGCGCGCCCTCGCCCCCGGGGCCACGCTCGTCCTTGGCGGCATTCACATGAGCCCGATTCCCGCCCTCAACTACGACTGGCTGTACCGCGAGCGTGTCATCCGCAGCGTCGCCAACAACACCCGCGCGGACGGCCGTGACTTCCTCGCCGAAGCCCATCGCGCCGGCGTCACCAGCCGCACCCGCACCTTCCCCTTCGCCCAGGCGAACGAAGCTCTTGCGGCCTTGAAAAACGACGCCATCGCCGGCGCCGGCGTGTTACTCGCTCCCTAACCTGTTCCTGAAGCGGATCGGGGTGTTATAGTCGGTTTGTTTTCCGGTGCTGTTATGTCATGGTCAGTTGAGACTGGAGGCAGAAGTGTCGTTCTTGCAATTCGGATTCTTTCGCGGGTTTGCCGTCCGGCTGCGCCTGCGAATTCCGCAGCCGGCATGGTTCCCGCCCCCGCCCCCGCCGATCATATATCTCCCGCCCCCGCCCATCAGGTATGTCCCGCCGTCCCCGCGCTTCAATCCCCGGCAGCTTCAGATTCAGCCACCGCGCCGGCAGTGGCACGGTGGCGGGCAAGGCAGCGGTAGAGGGGGTAACCAGCGGCGCAACTTCAACACCCTGGCGGCGGTCGCGGCGGTGGGTGTAGCCGTAGTCGGCATCTTCGCATATATTTTTGGATCGGATCAGCCCAGTCAGCTACCGCCGACGATCATGAGGGAGTTCGGTTTCGACCCGCAGACGGCGCCGGAATGCCCGCAATTGGGGATTCAAATAGGCGACGTGGAAAGACTGGCGCAGCAATATTCCCTGGAGGAAGGGGGAATTGTGACCGGCGTGGTTAACCCGGGGCTGTACAACGGTCCTCCAGACGCTCATTTCTATCTGGTGGCCACGAATGCCGGCAATATATATCGGATTGCGGAGATGACCGGAACTTCGCCGGAGTTCGTGCGCGGCCGGTTGTCGTCCATGCCGCACATGATGGCGACGTGGGCGGGCAGCATGATGGCGGGCGGCGCCGATGTTTCATTGTTCCCCGGCGTGCTGGAGGACCTGCGCCACGAGGTCGAGGCGGACACCTTGCAGCGGCGCATCGGCCATGGGGTGCTGACTTCGGGACGGGACCAGGTCGAGCTCAGCCGGCCGCGGCGTACCTTCGGCGGGAACGGGACGCTGACTACGTTCCTGGCACGCACGGAGTATTTTCATGCGTTGTCGGGCAGCGTGCTGCACGGCTGTTACATCCGGCCGAATGGCGACATTATATGGTTTTGGTGCGGCGCCGGGGGGCGGGGTTTGAATAGCCGTTTCGTGAACAACCCCAGCGCCATCAATTTGCAACTGGGGATCTGGCCCAACATGGCGCGCGCCATGCGCCATGCGTACCAGGACCGCACCCTAATGACCGCCTTCCTCGCCGCGGAGCCGGACCGCGCGCTGGACATGGTCGCGGCGCTGATCCACTCGGGCACTATGCAGCGGGGACCATTGCGGGATGCGTTGCTGCATATGCTCGCGTGGGGCGGCTATCCCGCACGCATCTTCAACAGCCGTGAACACGGCGGGTCTTCCGGCGTCAAAGGCGAGTAACAACGGCGCCTTTGCCGGGCCGGCGTATTCTTGACCCCAAAATGCCAGCAATGCCAGCAATGCTAGCATTGGGGTATGGCGAGCCTGCACGTCCGCAATCTCGACGAGGATCTGGTGAAGCGTCTCAAGCTGCGCGCCGCCCGTCACGGCCGCTCCGCCGAGGCCGAACACCGCGAAATCCTCCGCCAGGCGCTGGGGTCAACCTCATCTTCCTTTGAAGATCTGGCACGCGCGTTTCGCCGCCGCCTCGCCGGTCGCCATCACACGCCTTCCGAACAGTTGTTGCGCGAATCGCGCCGTGAACGATGAGACGGCTCGTAGTTGACGCCAGCGTCGCCATCAAGTGGATCGTGCCGGAAGTGGATGCGGACGCGGCGCTGGAATTGCTTCCGAACCAACTGGTTGCGCCTGATTTGCTACTTCCGGAGTGCGCGAACTCTATTTGGAAAAAGCACCATCGCGGCGAACTCAGCAGTAAGGAGGCCGCGCTTGCGGTCGAACTTCTGCTCCTCGTGGAAGTTGAGATCATTCCCTCTCGGCCACTGATCGCGGCAGCAACCCGAATCGCCTGTCGCCTGGATCACCCGGCGTACGATTGCTTCTATCTCGCTCTCGCTGTCGACTCCGGTGCTGCCTATGTCACTGCTGATAGCCGCCTCCTGAAGCTGCTGGCGCGCAAAGCGCCCGATCTCAGCCAGCATGTACGTCCGTTGCACGCGTCCGGCGGCTTGACCTAACCCGCCGCCGGCTTGACCGCCTCGGCCTCCGCCAGCGGCCGCTCGGGCCGCAGCACCAGCCGCAGCAACAGCGGCCCGATCAGGCTGGTCAGCACCGCCATGGCAATGCCGATCGAGTAATACGCATTCGGAATCGCCGGAATCCGCAGGCTCTCGTTGGCGACCACGATGCCCACCTCGCCGCGCGGAATCATTCCCAGTCCCACCAGCAGCGCCGAGCGCCGCCCCAGCGGCAGCGCCGCGATGCCGCAGGCGAACAGTTTGGTGACGATGGCGATCAGCGTGAGCGCGGCGATCAGCTCCAGATCGTGCGGCCGCGTCAACGCCGACGGACTGAGTTTGAGGCCGATGTTAGCCAGAAAGAACGGCACCACAAAGCTGCTCACCGCTTCCGCCTTGGCGCGCAGCGCCGGCGCAATCTCTTCCGACTCACTCACGAACAGGCCGGCCAGAAACGATCCGATGATGGCGGCCAGGCCGATATAGGCTGACATCGCCGAAAAGCCCAGCAGGATGATGAGCGCAAACGTCCATTGCGGCGCCGCCGTGCGTAATTTCCCCAGCCGCGGCCGCAGGTGCGGAAACGCCTGCCGCCGCAAAAACAGCACCACCACGAAAAACAACGCCACGAATACCACCGTCAGCAGCAGGTTCAGCCAGTGCGACTGCGTGCTGCTGAAGCTGGTGAGCATCGAGAGCGCCAGCAGGCCGAGAATGTCGTCCAGCACGGCCGCGCCCAGAATGACGCGCCCGAAGGTCGTGTTCAGCGCGCCAAAATCCGTCAGGATCTTGGCGGTAATCCCGATGCTGGTGGCCACCAGCAGCGTGCCCACAAAGCGCGCGGTAACGGCATTCTCGCCAATCGAAGCGGCAAACGCCCAGCCCAGCGCCAGCGGCGTGATCACGCCAAAAAACCCCACGCCCACGCTGACGAAGCCGTGCTCGGTCATCTCTTCCGGCTGCGTTTTCAGGCCCGTCTCGAACAGCAGAAAAATGACGCCCACTTCCGCCATGAAGTCCAGCGTTGCCGACGGCTGCACCCAGTGCATCAGTCCCGGGCCAATGAGGAAACCGGCGACGATCTGCCCGATCAGCCCCGGCTGCCGCAGACGCTCGAATACCTCCTCGCCGATCTTGGCGGCGACAAACAGCAGAAACAGGCTGAGCAGCGGCTGCAAGCCTACAGGCGTCACGTTCCTTTACCTTAGCGCAGGCCGACGCTCCTGCTTTGGCAGGACTCCCTTAAGGGCACGCTCAGCGTGACCGCAACTCTCGCCGTTCTTCCCACCGCTTCAGCATCGCGTACAGCAGCGGCACCAGAATCAGTACATTGACCGCCGACGTCGCCATGCCACCCACAATCGGCGCGGCAATTGGCTTCATCACGTCCGAGCCGATGCCCGACGACGCCAGAATCGGAATCAGGCTCGCCAGCACCGCCGCCACGGTCATCAGTTTGGGCCGCAGCCGCAGCACCGCGCCTGCCATCACCGCATCTTCCAGGCTCCCTTGGCCGGTCTTCCGCCGCTCTTCCCAGGCCTCGCGCAAATAGACCAGCATCACCACCGCGGTCTCGACCGCTATACCGAACAGCGCAATGTAGCCTACCCACACCGCCACGCTGAACTCATACCCCAGCCACCACTGCAGCAGCAAGCCGCCGCTGAGCGCATAGAAGGTGGGAATCATCAGCATCACCGACTCCATCACCGAGTGAAAGATCATGTACAACAGCAGGAAGATGATGAAAAACACGATCGGGACCACCATCTCCAGCCGCCGGTCGGCGCGCTGCTGAAACGCATATTCACCCGACCACGTGTAGCTGTAGCCCGCCGGCAGCTTCAGCCCGGCCTGCAAGGCCTGGTTGGCGCGCGCTACCAGGCCGCCGTAATCATGTCCGGCCACGTCCAGGTATAAATATCCCGTCAGCACGCCGTTTTCATCCCGGATCATCGCCGGCCCGCGGTTAAAGCTGATCTGCGCTACCTGCGCCAGCGGAATCTGCGCCCCGCTGGGCGTCGCGATCTGCACCTGCTGAAGCGCCGGCAGATCACTGCGAAAGTCGCGTGCATAGCGGACGTTGATCGGAATCACCTGCCTTCCGTCCAGCGTCTCCGCCACGTCCATGCCGCCAATGGCACTCGTCACCGCCTGCTGCACCGCCGCGACGCTCAGGCCAAAGCGGGCAATCTGCGCCCGCCGCGGCGTGATGTTGATGTATAGCCCATCCGCCACGTGTTCGGCAAATGTCGAAGTCACGCCCGGCACGCCCGCCAGAATGCCCTCGATTTTCACTCCCAGCGCCTGAATGCCATCGAGGCTGGGGCCGTAGATCTTCATCCCCACCGGTGTCTTGATTCCGGTGAGCTCCATATCCATGCGGTTGGCCACGGGCATGGTCCAGTTGTTGGTCAGTCCCGGGAACTGCAGCTTAGCGTCCATCGCCGCGATCAGCTTGCTATAGGTCATGTCCGCGGGCCAGCTTGAACGCGGCTTGAGCGTGATGGTGGTGTCGTACATCGACAGCGGGGCGTTGTCGGTGGCGCTGTTGGAACGGCCCGCGGTTCCAAATACGCTTTTGACCTCGGGGAAGCCGCGGATGATCTGATCCTGCGCTTGCAGCAGCCGCGCCGCCGGCGTCACCCCCAGCCCCGGCAGTCCGGTGGGCATGTAGACGCTGGAGCCTTCAAACAGCGGCGGCATGAACTGGCTGCCCAGATGGAACGCCAACGGCAACGTGGCGGCAAAGAAGATCACGTTGAAGAGAATGGTCCACGCCGGATGCCGCAGGCACCAGCGCAGCGTGGGATGATACACGGCCTGCGTAGCCCGCGAGATGGGGTTGCGGCTCTCCGGCCGCAGCTTGCCCCGGATCAGCAGCGGCATCAGCACCGGCACCAGCGTGACTGCCAGAATCGACGAGATGGCGATGGCCAGCGTTTTCGTCCACGCCAGCGGCCGGAACAGCCGCCCCGCCTGCGAACCCAGCAGAAACACCGGCAGAAACGACGCCACGATGATGAGCAGCGAGAAAAACAGCGCCGGCCCCACCTGTTGCGCTGCTTCCAGCAGGATGCGCGCGCGCTCGCGCCCTTGCGCCTCGGGATGATCCGCCAGCCGCCGGTGCCCGTTCTCCACCATCACAATGGCGGCGTCCACCAGTTCTCCGATGGCCAGCGCCAGCCCGCCCAGGCTCATGATGTTGGCGCTTACGTGCAGATACGCCATCGGCAAAAACGTCACCACCAGCACCACCGGCAGGGTCAGCACCGCGACCAGCGCCGAGCGGAAATGCCACAGGAAGAAAATAATCACCAAACTGACCACGATCACTTCCTCAATCAGTGCGTCACGCAGCGTCGTTACCGATTGATTGATCAGCCCCGAGCGGTCATAGCCGGATTCGACTTGCACGCCCGCGGGCAGTGATGGCGCCAGCGCCTGCAGTTTCGCCTTGACCCCCTGAATCACCTCCAGCGCGTTGCTGCCCGAGCGCGCCATCACGATGCCGCCGACGGTCTCGCCTGCGCCATTCCAGTCGGCGATGCCGGTGCGCGGTTCCGGCCCGAACGCCACCGTCCCGAGCTGCGCCAGGGTGATGGGCACGCCGCCGCGCTCGCCGACCGATACCGCCCGCAAATCGCTCAGCGAGTGGACGTAGCCGAGTCCGCGCACCATGTAGCGCGCCCCGCTCAGCTCCAGCGTGCTGCCGCCCACTTCATTCGTACTGGCGCGCACCGCCGCAATCACCTGTTCCAGGCTTACCCCGTACTGCCGTAGCTTGTCCGGCATCAGGTTCACCTGATACTGGCGCTCGAACCCGCCGATGGTCGCCACCTCGGCCACGCCCGGCACCGTCTCCAGTTGGTAGCGCAGAAACCAATCCTGCAGCGCCCGCAGATCCGCTAGGCTCTGCGGGTGCGTCCGGTCGACCAGGGCGTACTCGTACACCCATCCCGCGCCGGTGGCATCCGGCCCCAGCGCTGGGTGGACGTCCGGCGGCAGCAGCGCCTGCTCGCGCTCGAGCGACTCCAGCACCCGCGCCCGCGCCCAATACAGGTCGGTGCCGTCCTGGAACACAACCGTCACATAGGAGTCGCCTTCCATAGTTTGCGCCCGCACGTCGGTCACCTTCGGCGTGCCCAGCATCGCGGTCACCAGCGGATAGGTGACCTGGTCTTCAATCACGTTGGGAGGCTCGCCCAGCCATTGCGTATGCACCACCACCTGCACATCGCTGATGTCGGGCAGCGCATCCAGCGGAATCCGCCCGATGGAGTAAGTCCCCGCCAGCAACAGCAGTACCGCAATCGCCAGAACCAGGAAGCGGTTGCGGGCGCAGACAGCGATTAGCCGCTCGATCACATTCCACCTCCGGCGCGCAGCGAGGTTTGCGCCTGGGCCACAATCTTGCCGTTCTTGCGGGCCACAAGGCTCACGTGCCAATTGCCACCGCTGCCCAGCGTGCCCTGGCCGCGATAGCGCCCGCCGCCGACTTCCTGCATCGCCACGCGCACGGTCATCCCTGCCATGCCCATTGCCGGCATGGCCGGCATGCTCAGCGTCAGCTCCACCTGGGCGCCCGTGATGGGCCGGCCGGCCGCGGTGGTCAGCAGCGCGCGAAAGGTGTTGGCGCCCTTGCGCGCCGGGCTGGGATCGCTCGTCAGCGCGACCTGTGCTGCGTTGCTGGTCCCCTGACCGCTGGCCCCCGACCCGCTGACGCCCGGCGGCGGGGGCGCGTAGCTGCCCGCCGCCGCCGACAACTGCGCTTCCGAAGCGATCAGAAAGTTCGCCCCGGTCGCCACCCGTTCGCCCGCCCGCAAGCCCTTGCGGATGACGATCTGCTGCCCCACCTGCGGTCCCGTTTCCACCGGCCGCGGGTCAAACCGCCCGCCGCCTTCCGCCACAAACGCCAGCGCCCCGGTTCCGGTCTGCAGGACGGCGCTCGCCGGTACCACCAGCCGCCGTCCCAGCGGCACCTCGACCGTCGCGCTGCCGTACATGCCCGGCGTCAGTTCCTGGCTTGCGTTCGGCAGCACCAGGCGCACGCTGGCGGTCCGGCTCGTCTCGTTTACCTGCGGATTGATGAAGTCGACGCGTCCTGTAAAGGTCCGGCCCGGATAGGCGTCCATCCGCACTGTCGCCCGCTGCCCCGCGTGAATGCGCCCCAGGGCGCTTTCTTCTACCTGTGCATTCACCCAAATTGGCTGCAGCGCCGTCAGCGTGTACAGCCGCATTCCTGCCGTCACCTGTTCGTTCGGCAGTGCCTCCCGCTCGCTCACAATCCCTGTCTCCGGCGCCCGCAGCGCAAAACGCTGCTTGGCCACGCCCGTGCGTTCCAGCCGCGCGATCTCCTGTCCCGGCACCTGCAACTGCGCCAACCGCTCGCGGGCATCGGCTACCAGCGCTTTGGCTCCCGCAGCCACGCCCGCCACCGGACTCGCCGCCAGCGTCTGCGCATTCTGCGCCGCGAACAGATAGTCCCGCTCGGCGGCGTAGATTTCCGGGCTATAGATGGTGCACAGCACCTCCCCCCGGTTCACGTGCTGATAGCGCGTGTTGGCGTTCATGCTCACGATCCAGCCGCTAAAGCGTGCCGTGACGGTGGTGATCGTCGCTTCGTCCGTGGCCACCGTCGCCACCGTGCTTATCGGATTCGCCAGCGCCTGTACCCGCACTACGGCGGTAGGGGTCCCAATCGCCTGCACCCGCTGCTGCGCGCCCGCCGCCAAAGCGAACAGTCCCAGCAGCAGCAAAAACCGCTTTCCGTTATTCATGCTTCACCCCCGTCAATTCCGTCACCGTCGCGAGCGCCGTCTCGTGCGCTGCGAGGGTGTTCCAGTACTGCTGCTCGACGGCCAGCGTTTCCCGCCATGCCGTGAGGTAACTGTTGAAGTCGGACTTTCCACTGCCATAGGCCGTCAGCGTGGCTTGCGCTGCCGCCTGCGCCTGCGGCAGCGCGCCCTGCTGGTCGATGGTGAGCAGGCGCGTTTCGTTCTGCGCCTCCAGCAGCGCCCGCGTGAGCTGGTAACGCTGCTGCTGCGCGAGCTCTTCCAGCCCGGCCTGTGCCGCCAGCCGCTCGGCTGCGGCTTGCTCCAGTTCCGGCTCCTGCCGGCTACGGCGGTGAAACCACGGCAACGTCATCCCCAGCGACAGCTCGTACCGGTCAGGAAAACCCGACGCCGTTTCCTCGAACATGTATTGCACTGTGAAGTCCGGCTTGAAGTTCTTGCGCGCCAGCGCCACTGCCGTCTCCGCTCCCTGCAGGCGCGCCCGTTGCGCCGCCTGCGCCGGGCTGGCCGCCAGCGCCGCAGCGAGCTGCGCCGCCGCGGCTGGCAACCGCGTCTCATGCAGCGGTTCCGGCACGATCGCCGGGGTACTTGCCGGCCGGTTCAGCAGCGCCTGCAGCTCCGCCTGTGCCGCCTGCTGCATTTCCTGATTGCTGTCCAGATCCCGCAGCAGCGTGGTCTGCTGCAGTTGTGCTTCCAGCACATCCGCCTGCGGGCCCTGCGCGGTACGGTAATGGACCTCTGCCAGCTTTTCCGCCAGCGCCAGCACCTGCTGCTGCTGCCGCAGCACCGTCTCGAGTGCCCGCGACTGCTGCAACCCGATATAGGCGCCGGCGACCTGCAGGTCGAGCTGCCGCGCGGCCTGTTCCCAGTGCTGCCGCTGCGCCTGCGCTTGACCGCGGGCCACGCCCGCCCGCAGCTTCAACTTGCCGGGGTAGGGAAGCGCCTGCATCGCCCCCACCCCGATCGCCGACATCATATTGCCCCGCAGGCCGGTAAACGGCGCCGGCACCGCGACCGTCATTTGCTGCACCACGGCGCTGGGGTCGGGCAGCGCGCCCGCGGGCGCAATCGCCGCCTGCGCCGCCCGCCACTGCTGCCGCGCCGCTTGCAATCCCGGATTGTGCGCCCGTGCCTCCGCCTGCAGTTGCGCCAGCGGAATGGGCGCTTGCCCCAGAGCGGCTACGCTCAGGGCGCAAAAAAGCCAAAACACACGCATGGGATCTCCTCCCGTTGAGAACGGTGAATAGGAAGGTTGCGGGGTTGTGGCTTTAGATCTGCAGGCTGGCGTGCAGCGCGTACAGCGAAACGGGTGGTGTCGGGGAAACGTTCGCCTCCGGCATGCACCCGCACGGCGGTACTGCGACCACCGCCGGCATGGCTGCGGTAAGCGGCATCAGGGCCGGGGCGCCATACTCGGCGTTGGCCGCGTGCAATGCTGCCAGCGGCTGCGCCTCTACCTTCCGGCAGCACGATTCCGTGCCCGCGAGCTCGCCTCGCATACAGGAGCTATGCATTTTCCGGCAGCAATTCATCGCCGCCATCGCGCCGGGGCCCGGCGTTTGGCACGTGAGCGCCAAACAAAGCACCGGAGCCAGAACCCCTATGGCAACTGTGACCGCCAGCCAATGCCGCAACTGCTTCACCGCTTCAGCATAGCAAATGTGGCTTGCCACCCGTACGAACGACGGCACGTGCGTCGTTTACCGTGGTGCGGGATGGTTGGCGCGGGCTACAGTGATGCTAAAACTGCGTTAGCGGATCTGCATGGGCACTGAGGCGATGTGCTTGTCCCATTCCAGCGTCAGCTTCGCCGGACTGAGGACGTAGCGCAGCCGTTCAATCACCTGGCCGGGCACGCTCATCTCCATGGGAATGCGCCCCAGGTCCTGGTTTGGCTTATAGGTCAGTCCCCACTGTCCGGTCTGCTTGTTGACGATGAGCTGCCAGTGATCGGGATCCTTCACCAGCACGTACAGCGTGTAATTTCCCGCCGGCACGTTCAGGTTACCCAGCTTCAGGTTTGCGTCCGTGTGGAACGCCGTGGCGGCATTGGCTCCCGCCCGCCACACCGGGTAGGTCGGATCATGCGACAGCAACCCGCCCGGTCCAAAGATCTTGCGCCCGCGCACCGAGGGCGCAGAATATTTGATGGAGATCGTCTTGCCCCCGACCGTCACCTGCGCCTGCTCGGGAGGGCTTAGCGGTTTCTGTTGCGCCAGCGCCGTCAAGACCATGCCGAACGCCGACAAGAACGCCACAAGTGCCAGCAGCTTCTTCATGCGCATCAGTGTAGCTCAAAATTATGCACTCGCGGTTAGCGACCGGCGCGTATATAACGAGCAGGGAACCCCTGCCTTGGACCTGACGAGCGATCCAGAGCGTTTTACGGCCCTGGTGCGCGAGCACCAGGCGATGGTTGTCAGCCTGGCGCGGCGCCTTTTGGGGGATGAGGCCGACGCCGAGGAGGTGGCGCAAGAAGTGTTCTGCAAACTGTTCCAGCACGGCCGGGAGCTGGAATCCGACCGCCACGTATTGTTTTGGCTGCGCCAGGTGGCCACACGCCAGGCGCTCGATCGTTACCGCCGCCGCAAGCTACGTCCGCGCCTCGGCCTGGAGGATGCTCCCGAACCTTCGGTTCTGCCTCACGCATCCGATCCCTGGCGCACTCAGGCGCTCCGCGCCGCCGTCGCCCGCCTGCCGGCGCATCAGCGGGCCGTGGTCGTACTGCGCTATCAGGAAGGCCTCGACCCGGCCGAAATTGCCCGCGTGCTGCGGCGGCCGTTGTTTACCGTCAAGAGCCAGCTCCAGCGCGCCCTGCGCCGTCTCCGTGCTGAGCTCGATGCGCGCCCAGTAGAAAGGATCGTCATCTCATGAACCTCGATGACGAACTCCAAGCTGCCCTCCGCCGCCAGCCTCCGCGCGAGGATCTGGCGCCTAAAGTTCTGGCCCGCCTGCGCGCCCTACCGCCAGCCTCGCCGAAGCGCCCCTGGTCCCTGGCCCCTGGCCCCTGGCGTCTGCGCACTGCGCTCGCGGTTGTCGTAATCTTTGCTGCTTTCGGCCTCTTCCGCTATCAGCGGGTGCAGCATCAGCGCGCCCGAACCGCCGCTCAACAGCTCGTTGCCGCCCTCCACCTGGCGTCCAGCGAACTGGCTGCCGTGCGCGCGAAAGTGGTGCGTGCGCCCTAAGCGCCGGTGCGTATGTTCCGTGTGAAGGCAAATATGCGACGCTCCCTTTGGTTGCTCCTGCTCCCCATTTGGCTGCTGCCCCTTAGGGCGCAGCAGCCGCGCCTGCAAATGAATCTTCCCGGTCTCGCCGCGCGCGCCAGTCAGGTCAGCGACGTGACTCTCGATGGCACGGTGCTCAAGCTGGGCCTGGCGTTTCTGAATCACGGCGAGGGTGGCCTCAACGCCGAGGATCGCGCCATGCTCTCCAAGCTCAAGGGCATCTATGTCAAAAGCTTCGAGTTCGATCATGCTCCGCGCCTCACCGATCCGGCGCTAGCGGGCATTCGCAAGCAGTTACGCGCCCCCGGCTGGACGCGCATCGCCACGGTTCGCACCACCGGCCGCGACCGCGACCACCAGAACACCGAAGTCTACGTCTCTACCGCCAACGACGGAAGCATTCTGGGCATGGCCATCCTCTGCCGCGAGCCTTACGAGCTCACTGTGGTCAATATCGTCGGCGCGATTACGCCGCACGAGCTGACGCAGTTGGGGGGCAACCTCGGCATTCCTAAACTGCAGACGAAAAATCCCTGAAACTTTTGCTTGCCGCGGCAGTATAAGGATTTATGCGACTTCGAAAGGGCTCTTTTGGCTCCGGCCTGGCCTGGACGATGATCCTGCTCATGGCCCTCGGCATCGGCGCCACCACGGCCATGTTTTCGGTCGTCAACGGCGTGCTGCTGACGCCTTTGCGCTTGCCGCGCCCCGGCCAGTTGGTGATGCTCGGCGAGGCGATTCCGAATGTCCCGCAGGCCGCCGCACTCGATCTCGCGTGGCTCTGCACGCCTGCCTCATTTAACGCCTGGACGGCCCAAGCCACCGATTTTCAGGCGCTTTCCGCTCTGCAAGGCCGCTCCATGGCGCTGCAGCAGAGCGGTCGCCCCCTGCTGCTGCACGGCGCCGCGGTCACGCCCAATTTTTTCTCCATGCTTGAAGTTCATCCCGAGCTGGGCCGCAACTTCATTGCGGCAGATGCGAACAGCAATCTCAATCCCACCGTCATTACCGATCAGGTCTGGCGCACGCAGTTTGCCGCTAACCCCGATGTCATTGGCCGCACCGTCGGCTCACTCAGTCATCCCGCCCTCATCATCGGCGTGCTGCCGTCCAGCTTCCACGTGGACGGCCGCTCGCTTGGCACCATGACCGCCGCCGAGCCGGTTCAGTACTTTCAGGCGTTCAAGCTCTATGGTTCGTTCACTGATCCCTTCAGCAACTTCAACTTCAGCGTCGTCGGCCGCCTCAAGCCGGGCGTCACGCCTGCCATGGCGCTGGCGCAACTGAATACCATCCAGGCTGATGTCGCCCGCGCCGCGCATCAGGGCAATCTCACCCTGATCGCCAAAATCACCACCCTGCGCGACTATACCGTGGCCGAGGCCCAGCAGCAGCTTTGGATTCTCCTCGCCGGCGTGCTCGCCGTCCTGCTGGTGGTCTGTGTCAACCTGGGGGGTCTGTGGGTCACCCGCATTGCCGACCGCCGGCGCGATTGGTCCATCCGCATCGCCCTCGGCGCCGCGCCCGGCCGGCTCGTCCGACAGGTGCTGCAGGAGAGCATTCTGCTGGCCCTCCTTGGCGGCATTCTGGGCATTGTTTGTGCCGCTCTCTCGCTGCGCTTCCTAATCGCCGTGGCGCCCGCCGATATTCCGCGTCTCGATCAGGTTCATCTCGACTGGCGCGTCATCGCCTTTGGCCTGGCACTTTCTGTCGTTGCCGGTCTCCTCACCGGCCTGGTGCCTGCCTTGCGCCTTGCCCGTTCCGATCCCCACAGCTACCTCAAGGCCTCCGGTGCCGCCACCACTGCCGACCGTTCCAGCCTGCGCTCGCGCCAGAGCCTGATCGCCGTGCAGGCGGCGCTTTCGACCATCCTGCTCGTCGCCGTCGGCCTGCTCGGTCTCAGCTTTTACAAACTGATTCATCAGCCGACCGGCTTTGACGCCAGTCACGCCGTCGCCGCCGACGTGGTGATGAGCGCGTACAGCAGCCAGCAGCGGGAGCAGATTTTCGCCCGCCTGCCCGCCGCGGCGGCGGCGATTCCCGGGGTTAGCGTCGCGGCCGAAACCTCGCATCTGCCGCTCAGCGGCGAGACCTGGATCGACAGCATGGGCGTCATCGGCCAAACCTATGCACCCGGCACACAGCCGACGGTGAACGTCCGTTTCGTCAGCCCCGGCTATTTCGCCGCCGCCGGCATTCCGTTGCTGCGCGGCCGCGATATCGCTCCGGACGACCATGACGACAACAAGATTGAGCCTGTTATCCTCTCCCTCGCTGCAGTGCGAGCGCTCTGGCCTGATCTCACCCGCGATCCGGCGGCTGCGGTCGGACGCGCGCTGATTCACAATGACCACCCCGCCCAGATCGTAGGCGTGGTCGGCGATGTCCGGGCGTCACTCAAGACCAAGCCCCCGGCGGTGCTCTACGCTCCCATCGTGGGCGGCTTTCCGCTCGGCTCGGTCGCGCTGGTGGTCCGCACCACGCTGCCCGCAGCTTCGCTCGATGCCGCGTTGCGCCAGGCCATCGCGAGTGTCGCCCCGCTGGCGCCCGTGCCCAAAATTCGTCCGCTCGCGGCGCTCACGACCCAGGCTGTCGCGCCGCAGCATTACCAGTTTTCGCTGCTGCTGCTGTTCGCCATCATGGCGCTTATCCTCGCCGCCATCGGCGTGTACGCGCTGGTGTCGCATAACGTGGCGCAGCGCAGCAAGGAGCTGGCCATCCGCATGACTATGGGTGCTGGCGGCGGCGATATTTGGGGCCTCGTCGTGCGCCAGGCCCTCGCGCCCGTCCTCGCCGGCGTGGTCGCGGGCCTGATCGTCGCCCTGCTCGCCGGCCGCCTGCTCGCTTCCTTCCTGTTCAACGTCAGCCCCGCCAGCCCACTCGTGCTGGCCGTGGTCGCCGCCGCGGTCATTGCCGCGGCCGTGATCGCCTGCCTCTGGCCCGCCCATCGCGCCACCCGCACCGATCCCCTCACCGCCCTGCGCGCGGAATAGGTGTGAGAAAAATGAGAATTCGAGTGTCGCATGATACAGTAAGCCTATGGCGCAGGAGTTGTTGAGCGTGGAAGAGGCCGGCCGCCGGCTGGGCGTGTCTCGCGCCACGGTTTACCGCATGTTGCAACGCGGTAGTTTGAGAAGTGTCCGTACGCATGGCCGCCGCCGCATCCCCGCCTCCGCAGTGCGGCGCCCCCGCTCCCGTGTGGACCTAAGGTTTGCCAACCTGCCGCCGTTTACTTTCGATAACCCGATGTTCGAGCTGCTGGGCAAGTACCGCAGCGGAGGCAAGGGACCGGGCTCGGGCGATAAATACGCCATCCTCGGGCAGCCACATTGGAAATGACGCCTTCTGTCCTCTGGGACTCGAGCGCGATTCTGGCGTGGCTTGATGCGGACGATGAGCACCATGCCGCGGCTATGGCAGCATCCGGTGCTCTGGCTTCAGAGCGTCGGGCAGGGATCATCACGAATTATATCGAGGCGGAAGCGCATGCACTTCTGCTGTCGCGGCTTGGCCGGAATGCCGCATGGGCCTGGCTGCAGCGGCGCCCATTGACGGTGGTGCGCCTGACCCGTGGAGAAGAAGAGAGGGCGCGCTCCATCCTGGCACGCTACCGCGATAAAGACTGGTCACTGTGTGATGCGATGAGTTTCGCCTTGCTGGAGGTACAAAACATCCAGGAGGCGTTTACTTACGACCATCACTTTGCTCAGTGGGGCAAGTGCCGCATCCGCGGCTGAGCGTCAGTTGCTCTTGAGGCCCAGCGTGAATTCCGTCCAGGAGTGCCCCGGCATGTCGCGCAGTTCCGGCGCCTGCCAGTCGTACTGCGGATGTGCCTTCAGATACGCCGCCGCGTTGAAGCTCTCCCCGCACGGGTGCCCCTGCACCGCCCAGAACGACAGATGGTTCGCCAGCGCCGCGTCCGTCACTTTGCCCTCGACCGCGCCGGAATCATGGAACGGCGGATGGGTGTCGCCATGCCCGCATAGCGAGCGGGAATCCGGGTTGATCTTCTTCAGAATCACGTCGTAGTGATCGCTCTCAAACTTTTCCGCCGCGGCGACGTTGATCTTGCCCTTGTACTGCTTCATCAACTCCAGCCAGCGCGTATGCCGGGCGTCGGCGCTATTGGCCGGGTCTTTCAGGTTAAAGGTCGTTTCTTCCTTCGCCAGCTTGGGGCTGACCGGAAAATTCGAGCCCACGAAGAAGCCGTTCTTGGACGTAGACAGCGTCACCACCTTCAGCCCCAGTTCCAGGTCGGCAATCTCGTTGTTCTTGGTGTCGCCCACCAGCCAGTTGTTGGCATAACCGCCGTTGTTGCCGTCTTCCATGATCTGCGCGAACTGCTTGATCGACGACGCATACTGCATCGCCTTGCGCGCGCGCTCAAACTCAGGCACGCCGTTGAAGTTGTAGCCATGGAAGTCGCTGATGGTGGTCTCGGTGATGATGATGCCGGCGGAATTGATGCCGAAATCGTCGGCGCTGTGAATCACGCCCGGCAGTCCGTCCATCGCAAAGTGATAGCCGTGCTGCGGCGTAATGTCATAAATAATGTTCCAGCGTGAGCCCTGCATGTAGGGTGACCAGTTGTTGTGCGCCAGCACGATTTTGCCGTCGCTGGTATAGGCGCCGGTAGCGACAAAGGCGCTGCAGTGATCGCCCACATCGGGATAATCCAGCTTGGCAACCTTCTGTTGCGGATGATCTTTGTCCCACTGCTCCAGGAAGTAGCTCCACTCCTCGAACGCGTTCATGGCCGTGATATCCCACACGTCCACGTGGCCGCCGTGCGCATCGACGCCGTCGGCGATGCCTTGCAGCTCCTGCTGATATTCCGGCTCAATATAGGGCCACATCACCTGCTTGGCTTCGGTGCGGAAAAAGCTCCAGGGCCGATGACCGTTATGCGTCTGCTCCAGCTCGACCACTTGCAGGAAATCCTCGATGCGCGGGGCGAGCAAATAGCCGTTCTGGAAGCCAATGTCGCTGGGCGTGCCCTGCAGGTGGACCAGATACCAGCCATCCTGCGCCGGTTTCATGTACGCCCCGGCCAGGCGCGGATCCGGCTTGGCCGCTTTCGAACCTGCCGACGAGCAGGCCACGACGGCAATCACTCCCAGTAGCAATAAGGGTAGGTAACGGCGCATATCTCGCTCCTCAGCCGCCACTATACCCCGAACCCGCAAGGCCGCACCACGAAAAAAGCGGCTATTTTCCGCCGGTTTTAATTTCGATCCAGGCATGGCCAGGCATGTCGTGCAGCTCCGGCGCTTCCCAGGCAAATTGCGGGTGGGTCTTCAAAAACGTGGCCGCCACAAAACTTTCGCCGCACGGCCGCCCCTCCACCGCCCAGAACGACAAATTGGCCGCCAGCGCCGCGTCCGTGGCCTTGCCTTCGACCGCTCCCATATCCAGAGGAATGTCCCCGGTCGGTTGCCCTTCTCCGTGTCCGCACAGTGTCCGGTAGTCCGGGTTGATTTTGTGCAAAATCGCGTCGTAGTGATCGCTCTCAAACTTCTTCGCATCTGCGACGTCGATCTTGCCCTTGTACTGCTTCATCAACTGCAGCCAGCGCGTATGCCGCGCGTTTTCGCTGTTGGCCGGATCCTTCCGGTTGAAGGTCGTCTCTTCCCTGGCCAGCTTGGGGCTGACCGGGAAATTCGAGCCCACGAAGAAGCCGCTCTTCGACGTAGACAGCGTCACCACCTTCAGTCCCAGCTCCAAATCGGCAATCTCGTTCGTCTTGGTGTCGCCCACCAGCCAGTTGTTGGCGTAGCCGCCGTTGTTGCCGCCCTCCATGATCTGGGCAAACTGCTGGATCGACGAGGCGTACTGCATCGCCTTGCGTGCCCGCACGAATTCCGGAATCTTGTTGAACGCGTAACCATGAAAATCGCTGATGGTGGTTTCGGTGATGATGATGCCGCCGGCGTTTTCGCCGAAATCGTCGGCGCTGTGAATGACGCCTGGCAGCCCGTCCATGACGAAGTGATAGCCGTGCTCCGGCGCGATGTCGTAGATGATGTTCCAGCGTTCCCCGTCCAGGTAATTGGCCCAGTCGTTATGGGCAAGCACGATCTTGCCGTCTTTCGTATACGCGCCCGTCGCCACAAAGGCGCTGCAGTGTTCGCCCGCACCGGGATAGTGGGCTTTGATTGGCGCGGGGCCGCGCTCGGCTGCGCCGAGCGACCCGCTTATGCCCGCACCGGGCTGGGGGCCCGTAGCCCCAGTCCGGTGCTGCGCCTGCGCCACTTTCTGTTGCGGATGGTTCTTGTCCCACTGCTCAATGAAGTAGCTCCACTCCTCCAGCGCGTTCAGGGCCGTGATATCCCACACGTCCACGTGCCCGCCGTGGGCGTTCACGCCGTCGGCAATTCCTTGCAACTCCTGCTGGTATTCCGCCTCGATGTGCGGCCACATCTCTGCTTTCGCTTCGGTCCGGAAAAAACTCCAGGGCCGGTGGCTGTCGTGCGTCTGTTCCAGCTCTACCACCTGCAGCAAATCCTCAATTCGCGGCGCCAGTAAATAGCCGTTCTGGTAGCCGATCGTGCCCGGCGGCCCTTGCAGATGCACAAAATACCAGCCTTGCTGCGCCGGCCTCATATACGCTCCGGTCAGGCGCGGATCCGGCTTGGCGGCTTTCGATCCGGCCGACGAGCAGGCGACAACGGCAATCACGCTCAGCAGCAAAAACGGTAAATAACGGCGCATATCTGGTTCCTCAGGCGCCACTGTATCGCAGAGTAGGCAGCCGCGCATGGGAAAATGAGATTCCTCATGCCGGAACCCACCTCGCGCCTGACCGCGCCCATTCTCTCCCCCTGGCGGACTGCAATGCTGGGTGCGGTGGCCCTGTTCGTAGGTCTCGGCATTGCCCGTTTTGGCTACTCTCCGTTGATTCCCGCGTTGGTGCACGCGCGCTGGTTCACGCCCGGGGTTGCGGACTTTCTGGCCTCTGTCAACCTGGTGGGCTATCTCATTGGCGCGGTCATCACCGGCACTTGGCTGGCCCATCGTGCTCCCGCTCCCTGGCTGCGCGCGGCCATGCTGGTGGCTTCCGGAAGCCTTGCCGCCTGCTCCCTGAATTGGGGATTTGCCTGGTACGCCGTTTGGCGCCTGCTGGCCGGCGTTGCCGCTGGCGTGCTCATGGTGTTGGCGGTGCCCAGCATTCTGGCTCTCGTGCCGGCGCGCACCCGCGGCGTAGTCGGCGGCTTGATCTTCGGCGGGGTCGGCGTGGGCATGATTTTTTCCGGCGAAGCCATCCCGGCGCTTGTGCGTCTGGGCTTGCCCGCCGCCTGGCTCTTGCTCGCACTACTCGGCTTTGTGCTCACCGCCATCGTCTGGAGCGGTTGGAGCGTAATGGCGGTTGCCCCGGCTGAGGTTGCCCCGCCTCCACCACTCGGTGCCAGGCGCCAGTCAATGCCCGGGGGAGCGCGAGTGCGCGACGCCGGCGCCTGGGCGTTCGTATGGCTGTTCGCCGCCTACTGCTGCAACGCCGTCGGCTTTGCTCCGCACTCGCTCTTTTGGGTCGATTTCATCGCCCGCCAGCTCAGTCGCGGCTTGCAGGCCGGTGGTCACGATTACCTCTTATTTGGCATCGGCGTCACCTTCGGTCCGCTCGCCGCCGGCTGGCTGGGTGACCGGTTCGGTGTCCGCCGCAGTCTCGCAGCCGGCATGGTCATCGAGGCGCTGGGCTTGGCGCTGCCGCTCTGGGCGACCACGACCGGTCCGCTGGTGATTTCCTCGCTGCTAGTCGGCGCCGCCGGCATGGGCGCCACCACCCTATTTGCCGCGCGCACGGTCGAGCTGACCCCGCCTGCCCGCCGCACCCGCGCCTGGGGCGTGATGACGCTCGCCTTTTCCAGCGCCTACGCCGCCGCCGCCATGGCCTTTTCCGGCATCTACGCCCACGCCAGCCGCTACGAGCCCATCTTCCTCATCGGTGCCCTGGCCCTGGTGGTTGGGGCTTTGCTCGCGGCGCTCGCGCGCTAGCTTCCCGTCCCTTGCAAGCGCCGCATTTCCGCCATGATGCAGTTAAAGATGCGTTCCAGCGCGGCATCATCGATCGGCCCGCCGCAATCCCGGTTGGCCGCCCGGATATTGGCCAGCACCCGTTCTTCGCGTTCCTGCTCGGCAATCGGCAGGCCCTGCGCCTGCTTCAGCTCGCCGATCGCCAGGGCGCAGCGACAGCGCTGGTTCAGCAGCGCCACCAGTTGCTGATCCAGCGTGTCAATTTGCTTGCGCCATTCAGCGATGTCCATTTCTCAGGCCTTTCAAGAACCGCGCCGCCGCCGCCGCCTCGGTTCCCGGCGCCGCTGCGGCGATCGCGCTCACCAGCGCCGAACCCACTACCGCGCCATCCGCATATGCCGCGACCGCGCTCACCTGTTCCGCGCTGGCGATGCCAAACCCAACCGCGACCGGCAGCTTGGTATGCCGCCGCAGCTCCGCAATCAAATCCCGGCTGCTGCCGGCACTGGTGCTGCCGCCGGTTACTCCCAGCCGCGAAACCGCGTAGATGAATCCGCTGCTCGCCGCCGCGATCGCTCCCAGCCGCTCCGGCGGCGAAGTCGGCGCCACCAGAAAGACCGTGTCCAGTCCCGCCGCCTGCAGAATGCGGCGGTAATCGCCGGCTTCCTCGGGAATTAAATCCGTCACCAGCACGCCGTCGCATCCGGCTGCCGCCGCATCCCGTGCGAACGGCTCCAGGCCATAGCGCAGGATGGGGTTGTAATAGCTGAACAGCAGCAGTCCTACCTTGGATCGATCGCGGATCGCGCGCGCCGTCGCCAGCACGTCGCTCAAATGCACGCCCTGTGCCAGCGCGCGCTGGCTTGCGGCCTGAATCACCGGCCCATCCGCCACCGGGTCGCTGAAGGGCACGCCCAGCTCGATAATGTCGGCGCCCGCTTCCGCCAGCGCCAGCGCAATCGCGCGGCTGGCGTCGAGCGTCGGATCGCCGATCGTCAGGTAGGGGATCAGCGCCCGCGGTTGCGTCTGGCTTTCGGCAAAGATACGCTCCAGCCGGCTCATGCGTTCAGTTTGAGCTCCCGCGTGAGAATGTCCATGTCCTTATCGCCGCGCCCGGAGATATTGATGATCATCGCGCTGTCCAGTTCCATCTGTGGCGCGCGCCGGCAGGCCTCGGCCACCGCATGGGCCGATTCCAGCGCCGGAATGATGCCTTCCAACCGTGACAATCGCTGACACGCTTCGAGCGCTGCGGCATCATCCGCAGCCACGTACTCCGCGCGCCGCCGGTCGTGCAGCTCCGCGTGCTCCGGCCCCACCGAAGGATAATCCAGGCCCGCCGATATCGAGTGTGTCGGCGCCACCTGTCCGTAGGCATCCTGCAGCAGGTAGGAGAATGTCCCTTGCAGCACGCCCGGCGTCCCGCCGCCCTCACCTGCCTGAAAGCGCGCGGCATGCTGGCCCAAGGCCGTCCCCCGGCCGCCTGCTTCCACACCAATCAGCGCTACGCCGGGGTCGTTGAGAAACGCGTGAAACAGCCCGATGGCGTTTGACCCTCCGCCCACGCAGGCGATCAGCGCCGCCGGCAGCCGTCCCTCCGCCGCCAGAATCTGCTGCCGCGCCTCCCGCCCGATGCAGATGTGAAAATCCCGCACCATGGCCGGATACGGATGTGCGCCCAGCACCGACCCCAACAAGTAATGTGTGTCCGTGCAGCGGCTCACCCAGTCGCGCATGGCCTCATTGATTGCGTCCTTGAGCGTGCGGCTTCCTGAGTTCACCGCCCGCACTTCCGCCCCCAGCAGCCGCATGCGCGCCACGTTCAGCGCCTGCCGCGCCATGTCGTCGGCGCCCATGTACACGACGCATTCCATCCCGAAATGCGCGCACACCGTTGCCGTCGCCACGCCGTGCTGGCCCGCGCCGGTCTCGGCAATGATGCGCCGCTTGCCCATCCGCCGCGCCAGCAGCGCCTGCCCCAGGCAGTTGTTGATCTTGTGCGCGCCGGTGTGCAGCAGGTCTTCGCGCTTGAGATAGATCCGGGCGCCGCCCAGCTCCGCCGTCAGGCGGGGCGCAAACGTCAGCGGTGTCGGCCGCCCGGCGAATTTCTGCAGCAGCTCGTTCAGCTCGGCGGTAAAGGAAGGGTCGCGCTTGGCCTCTTCGTAGGCCGACACCAGCTCGTCCAGCGGATGCACCAGCGTTTCCGGCACATAGCGTCCGCCGTAGCGGCCGAACCGCCCCGGCGCCGCTCCCGCCGCGCCGGAAGTATTTGCCGGCACCGGCACGGCATTGCGACGCAGCAGCAGCACGCCCCGCGCCGCGTGACAGAACGCCTGCACCGCCTCCGGATCTTTCTTTCCGGCCTTGCTCTCCACGCCCGACGACGTATCGGCGCCCTCGGCTCCCGACTTCCGCAAGGCTTCGGCGACATTTTTCGCTTTCAGTCCGCCGGCAATCACGATGCCCGGAACCGGCGCGCCCGTTCGCACGCGCGCCGCCAGCTCGCGCGCGAACACCCGCGCCTGCGCCCAATCGAAGCTCTGTCCGCTGCCGCCGGAGACGCCATCCTTGCCGGCGTGATCCAGCAGAAAACGCTCGGCGACATCGGCCCACTCCAGCCCCGCCTCGGCGCCTTTGGGCATGCTCACCGCCCGCCACACCGCCACCTGGGCGCGATCCCGCAACCGTCGTCCATCAGCAGGCGTGTAGTTGCCGTGAAGCTGCACCGCATGCAGGCCGCACGCCTCCACCGTTTGCGCAATTTCGTCGAGCGGTGCGCCGGAAAAGACGCCGACGCGCAGCACCTCCGCCGGCAGCAGCGGCGCCAGATCGCGCACCACCTCCCGCCGCACCCGCCGCGGCGAGGGCGCAAACACGAATCCCACGGCGCTCGCTCCTGCCGCCGCCGCTTGCAGGGCATCGTCGCGGTTGGTGATGCCGCAAATCTTGATCAGCGGCATCTGCACGCCACTCAGCAGTTGCGCCAGCGCCTCTCCCGGATCCGGCGCTTGCATGAAGCTCTCTCCGATCAAAAACGCCCGGAATCCCGCCGTCGACATCCGCACCAGGTCTTCCGCCGTCCGCAGACCGCTTTCCGCCACCCCCACCACGTCGCGGGTCAACTGTGGCCCCAGTTCTTCGCCCACTCCCAGATCGACGGCAAACGTGTGCAGGTCGCGGTGGTTGACCCCGATACAATCCACCCCCGCGCCCATCGCCATCTTTAGTTCGCGCTCATTGTGCACCTCGCACAGGGTCGCAATTTCCGCTTTCTTCGCCGCATGCACCAGCCGATGCAGCATGGTGCCGTTCTGGATCGCGGCAATCAGCAACACCGCATCCGCGCCGGCCGCCGCCGATTCATAGACCTGAAAATCGCTGACAATGAAGTCCTTGCGCAGAATCGGCAGTGAGGTCGCCTGCCGGACTTGTTCGAGATACTCCAGCCGCCCCTCGAAATGCTTTTCCTCGGTAAGGACCGAAAGCGCCGTGGCCCCGGCCCTCTCATAGCCCCGCGCCAGCTCCGCCACCGGAAACGATTCCCGGATCCGTCCACGCGACGGCGACGCCCGCTTCAGCTCGGCAATCACCGCCGGCCGCCGCGCCTCCCGCAAGGCCACCACGAAATGGCGCCGGTCCGCGCGTCCAGCCAGCGCCTGCCGCAATTGTGCATGCGTCCCACGCATCATCGTGCGCCGCAGCGCGCTTTGCACCCGCTGCTCTTGTACGATCTCCTCCAGAATCGAGGGTAGCCCGGGCCGCTTGTAGTCGCCCCGGTGCCGCGTCGGCCGCTCTCCGACCGCTGCCGGCGCCGCTTCGGGCGCCTCCAGGTTGCCGCGTTTGGCACTGCGCGTCTTCATTTCGGTCTTCTATCCTATCAGCTACCCACGTCCCTTTCGCCGCGCACGCGCAGCGGATTAACGACCTTAGAGAGCGGGCGCGCGGCGGAGCCGCGCTGGGCGCCCGCGCGTGGAGGGCGAAGGCGGCAGCGGAGCCGGGGCGTAGGGGCCCCCAGCGGAGCGGTCTGGCGACCTAAGAGAGCGGGCCGCGCGGCGGAGCCGCGCTGGGCGCCCGCGACCAATAAATGATGCTACCCTTTGGACAAGATGTCCGTTTTCCTGCCCCGCGTTCCGTGGGTTGCTGCGCTTGCCTTGGCTGTCTCGCTGCCCCTGGGCGCTCAGATCGTCGGCCAACAGCAGAACACCGCCGCCGCTCCCACCGCCACCTCCGCCGCTGCCTCCGACGCCGCCAGCGCCGCACGCCTGAAAAGCAGCACCGAATTTGTCCTGGGTAAGTGGGACGAGCTCCAAGCCGAAGCCCACGGTGGTCAAAATTATGCGGAGGGAGCCCTGCTGCACTTCCGCGCCGCCATCGCCGCCAACCCCAGTTCCGCCTATCTTGCCTCCCAGTTGGCGGACTTGCTGTCCCGCCTCGGCCGCGCCCCCCAGGCCCTGGAGCTGGCGAAAAAGACCGTCCAGCAGCATCCCCAAAGCATCATCGCTCATAAAACTCTGGGCGAAATCTACCTGCGCGAGCTGGGCCGGGCCCCGCAGCCCATCACCGACGCCAGCTCCGGCGGCGCCATGTCGGCCGCCATTGCCAACTATCAGGATCTGCTCCGTCTCGATCCCCACGACGCCACCTACATTGTGGTGCTGGGCAAGCTCTACGGCGCCGAAGGCAATGCCGCCGCCGCCGAGCAGCAATTCCGCGCTGCCCTTGCTATCGCCCCGACCAATATGGATGCAGTCGCCAGTCTGGTGCAGTCCCTTGCCAGCCAGAACCGCCTCGACGAGGCGCAAAAGGAAATCGACGCCCTGCCGCTGGTCGCCCGCGGCGCTCAAGTCTACATCACTCTGGGTGATGCCTACGCCAACCGCCATCGCTACGCCGACGCCGCCAAGGCTTATCAACAGGCCGTCGCCGCCGATCCGCAGGATGCCGATCTGCAAAAAGCCCTGGCCAGCGCGCTCATGGAGGCCGGCGAATATCCCGCGGCATTGAAGGCTTATACGCAATTGCGCCAGGAAGCGCCCGAAGACGGCCGCGCCGCCCTGCGCCTCGGCCAGCTCCAGATGCAGATGGGTCAGCTCGACGCCGCTCGCGTCAGTCTCGACGCCGCGGCCAAGCTGCTGCCCAGCAGTGACCTCGAGGTCGCCTACGCCAAAGCCCTGCTCGACCAAAGCCAGCATCACGATCAGGCGGCGGTGGCCGGGCTGCAGGCGCTGATAAAGCGCAAAACCCAGCCTGCGACGCAAAGCATTTTTCTGGCGCAACTGGCGCGTCTCGAAATGCAACTCGGCCAGAACGCGCCCGCGCTCGCCCATGCGCAGCAGTTGGCCGGCCTCGGCTCAGCCTATCGCGACCAGGCGCTGCGCCTCGAAATCGAGATCTACGCCGGCCAGCGCGAATTCACCCCCGCGCTGACCGCGACTGAATCCGCCTTGAAGCTGCAGCCCGACTCTCGCTCTCTGCAGTTGACGCGGGCCAACCTGCTCGCGGCCACCGGGCAAACCGCCGCCGCCCAGGCCGCCGTTCGCAAGCTCATGCACGGAGGCAGTCAGGATTGGGATCTCTATCTTGCTCTCGGCGGGATCGAAATGCAGGCGCGGCAGTGGCCGCAGGCGTTGCGCGATTCTCAGCAGGCCGGCAAGCTGGCCGCCTCTCCGGCCGGCCGTGCACGCGCCGAGCGCCAAATCGGACTCATCCAGGCCAAACAAACTCATTACGCCGCCGCCGAGCACAGCTATCGTCAGTCGCTGTCACTCGAGCCCGAAAATGCCGACACCCTCAACGCTCTTGCGTACGTGCTGGCGCAGCAGGGCGTCCGCCTACCCGAAGCCTTGCGTTATGTGCAGCAGGCGCTCGCGCAGGATGCCCACAATGGCGCCTATCTCGACAGCCTGGGTTGGATTTACTACAAGATGAAGCGCCTGCCCGACGCCATTACCAACCTCGAGCAAGCGGTCCATTTCGACCGCCACGATCCCGCCATCCTCGACCACTTGGCCCAGGCCTACGAAGGCGACGGTAAACTGCAACAGGCCGCCAGCAGTTGGACCCAGGCCCTCGCCGATCTCGACGGCGACCCCGACGCCGCCAACGCCACCCAGCGCAAAGACATTCAGAAAAAGCTGGACGCCGTCAAAGTCCGCCTCGCCCAGGAACAGCGCTAATCCAAGGCCATGCCGGGCCGCTCGAGCAAGGCCAGTTGCGCTGGGCTGCAAGGGCGTGCGGTGAGCTGGCAGAACCGGGGTGCGCCCTCAACCGGCGATTGCGGTGTCCTCGTCCAGCGGCGGGAGCTCCAGCGCTGCCTTTTCGAGTGCGGCTGCAATGCGCGCCAACGCGTCGGCCAAGCTCAGCTCCTGCGCCGAGGCCAGCTCGCTCGCCAGTAGCAGCGCGGCGCGGTCCAGCATCTTCTTTTCGCGGAAGGATAGCCGCTTCGACTGGTGTAGCTGCACCAGGGCCTTGAGCACCTCCGCTACTTCCGCCAGCGATCCCCGCCGTAGTTTGTCCGCGTTTTCCCGGAAGCGCGCTTTCCAGTCGCCCGGCCGCGACGCCGCTGGAGCCGGGACCGCATCTTCCAGATAGCCCAGCACCTGCGCCGCATCCGCCGCCGCGCTGATCGGTCTCAATCCCACGTGAGCGGCATTCGCTTGCGGCACCATCACCCGCAGGTTGCTCGCGGCTATCGTCAGCAGGTAGTAGTCGCCCTCGCCGTTGCCCGCCTGCCCGATCGCCTCGATGACGCCCACGCCGTGGTTGGGGTAAACGACCTGGTCACCGGGTTGAAAATAACGAGGGGCGCTCATACGGCAAACTGTAGCTCCAGTATGACAAAATGTCGGGAAGCCCAGCAATCGAGGACTAGAGGACTAAGGGATGGCCGTCAATATTCGTGCAAAATTGGAAACCGAAATCAAACAGCTTGAACACGAGCTCGCCATCGAGCTCCCCGCGGAGCTGAAGCGCGCCGTCGCCCTGGGCGACCTGAGCGAGAACGCCGAATATCACATGGCCAAACAGCGGCAGGAATTCGTCAACGCCCGGCTCGGCCAGCTCAAAAAGCGCCTTTCCGAACTCGCCCTGGTCAACGTCGACAACATCCCGCGCGACCGTGCCGCCTACGGCTCCATCGTCCTGCTCCATGATTTGGACAAAGGCGAAGATGTAGAGTATCGTTTGGTCACGAGCGAGGAGGCGGACGTCGCTCAGGGAAGGATTTCCACTTCTTCGCCTATCGGCCGTGGCATTTTGGGCAAACGGCCCGGCGATGAGGTGCGCATCCAAACTCCTAACGGTGTGCGGGAGTACGAAGTGCTCAAATTGCAGACCATTTACGAACTCGAAGCAGCCGGAGATTCCACCCTGTGACCTACACGCGCGCCATCGGGGTGGGTTGCAAATACATTCTGGACAAGATCGTCCGTTCGCTCGCCCTGGCGCGCATCAACCCCAACGTCCTCACCTTCATTGGCCTTGTCATTAACCTGATCGCCGCTGTCTTATTCGGCTACGGCCTGTTCTGGCAGGCCGGCCTGGTGATCATCGGCGCCGGCATTTTCGACATGGTCGACGGCCGTGTCGCCCGCTATACCAACACTGTCAGCCAATTTGGCGGATTCTTTGATTCCGTCCTCGACCGCTATTCCGACCTCGCGCTCTACTTCGGCCTGCTGGTCTACTACTCGCGCTCCAATCGCGAACTCTACGTGGTGCTCACCGCCATCGTCATGACCGGCTCGGTGATGGTCAGCTACGCCCGCGCCCGTGCCGAAAACACCATCAAAAGCTGCAAGGTCGGCTTCATGGAGCGGCCCGAGCGCATCGTGCTGGTCATCATCGGCGCCCTGTTCAACCGCATGGAGCCGGTGCTCTGGGTGATTGCCGTCCTCAGCAATGTGACCGTCATCCAGCGCATCCGCCACACCTATCACGAGACCCGCGCCATGGACCGCCGCCCGGAAAACAGCCACACCGCCGTCGGGCGCTGAACTGGAGTTATCAGTTCTCAGTTGTCAGTTTTCGGCTCGTCTGCGATGGCTGCGAGCTTTCCTTCCAGCTCGCGGAGCTGTTCGCGTTCGCTTTCGACTACCGCGGCCGCGGCCTTCTGCACGAAGTTCGGGTTCGCCAGCAGCTTGCGCTTGCGCGCGATCGCCGCCTCCAGCTCTGCCTTGGCGTTGCCCACCGGCGCCGCCGTCCGGGCGGCGTTCCGCTGCAGCCGGGCGGCGCGGGTTTGCTCCATCTCTTGCTCCGCCTGTGCTTCCGCCGCGGCATCGACGCCTGCCGCCTCAGCCTGCGGGAAGCGCGTCAGGGCAATCGACACTGCTGGCGTGGCGCCGGCGTGCAGCGCCATCCACAGCTCCTCGGTAAGGAACGGCATCACCGGGTGCAGCAGCCGCAACGCGCCATCAAACGCCGCCAGCAGATTGGCCGCAGCAATCTCGCGCTGACTGGCATCGCGCAGCCGCGGCTTGCTCCACTCCAGATACCAGTCGCAGAACTCATGCCAGAAGAAGTGATAGAGCGTGTCCGCCGCTTCGTGAAAACGATACGCGGTCAGGCTCTCGTCCAGCTTCGCGGCGACCGCGTTCAGCCGGGAGAAGATCCACCGGTCGACCCAATGCTCGCCTTGCGCCAGCAAGCGCTCCGGGCTGTCCGCCGGTGCGGCTGCGCCCGCCTGATTGGCGCTCATGAAAATGAACCGCGCCGCGTTCCAAATTTTGTTGGCGAAGGCCGCATAGCCCTGCATCCGCTCTTCTGCCAGAGCAATGTCGGTTCCCGGCGCCGCCATCGCCGCCAGGGTGAAGCGCACCGCGTCGGTGCCGTATTTTTCCGTCACCACCAGCGGATCGATTACGTTGCCCTTGGTCTTCGACATCTTCTGCCGCTCGGCATCCCGCACCAGAGCGTGAATGTACACCTGGCGGAACGGCGCGCGCCCGGTGAAGTGCACGCCCAACATCAGCATCCGCGCCACCCAGAAAAACAGAATGTCGAAACCGGTGATCAGCAGCGAGGTGGGATAAAAATCCCGTAAATCCTCGGTCGCTTCCGGCCAGCCCAGCGTCGAAAACGGCCACAACCCCGAGCTGAACCAGGTGTCCAGCACATCGGTCTCCTGCCGCAACGGCCCGCGGCAGCCGGGGCAACGCTCCGGCGCTTCGCGCGCCACGATGGTCTTGCCGCAGGCGTCGCAGTACCAGGCCGGAATCCGGTGCCCCCACCAGAGCTGCCGCGAGATGCACCAGTCGTGAATGTTCGCCATCCAGTCGAAAAAGTGCTTGGCGTTGACTTCCGGAATGAACTCGACTTCGCCCCGTTCCACCGCCGCCACCGCCGCCTGCGCCAGTGGCGCGATCTTCACGAACCACTGCGTCGAAATGCGTGGCTCGATCACCGTCCGGCAGCGCTGGCAATGGCCCACCGCCATGGGGTGGTCTTTCACCTCCGCCAGCAGGCCTTGCGCCTCCAGGTCCGCCACGATGCGTTTGCGCGCCGCGAACCGGTCCAGACCGGCGTAAGCGCCCGCTTCCGCGGTCATGTGCGCCGTTTCGTCGAGAATCGTCAACTGCGGCAAATGGTGCCGTTCGCCAGCGGCAAAATCGTTGGGGTCGTGGCCGGGCGTAATCTTGACCGCACCCGTGCCGAACTCCGGCTGGGCGATCTCGTCGCCAATCACCGGCACGGTGCGCCCGGTCAGCGGCACTGCAACTTTTTGGCCGATCAGGTGCTGGTAGCGTGCATCGCCGGGATTCACCGCAACCGCCACGTCGGCCAGAATCGTTTCCGGCCGCGTGGTGGCCACTTCAAGAAATTTTCCCGGCTGGTCGACCAGCAGGTAGCGCACCCGGTACATCTTCCCGGTCACATCCTGGTGTACCACTTCCAGATCGCTGACCGCGGTCTGACAGCGCGGACACCAGTTCACGATGTAGCGGCCGCGATAAATCAGCCCTTCTTCGTACAGCCGCACAAACACTTCCCGCACCGCCCGTGACAGCCCTTCATCGAGCGTGAACCGCTCCCGCTGCCAGTCACACGAGGCCCCCAGCCGCATCATCTGCTGCTGGATGCGGCCGCCGCTTTGCGCCTTCCACGCCCACGCGGCTTCTTCAAACGCCGCCCGCCCTATCGTCTTGCGGTCTTTGCCCTCGGCCGCCAGCGCCCGCTCCACCACCATCTGCGTGGCAATTCCGGCGTGGTCGGTGCCCGGAAGCCAAAGCGTGTTGTCGCCCTGCATCCGCCGCCAGCGCACCACGATGTCAATCAGCGTGTGCTCCAGCATGTGACCCATGTGCAGCGAGCCGGTGACGTTGGGCGGTGGAATCACCAGCGACCAGTTGTTGGGCCGCCCGTTTTCGGCGTGGAACAAGCGCCCCTCGACCCAACGCTGCGCCCAGCGCGGTTCGATCATCTGCGGCTCGTAGGCTTTGCTGAGTTCCTGGAACACGATCCACAATTATAATCGCCACATATGAAGGGCACGATCCTGCTCGCCGACGACAATCCTCATACGCTCCGCATGGGAACCGAATATCTGTCCGGCCTGGGCTATCGTGTGACTACCGCCGCTGACGGCGGTGCCGCCCTCGCCGCGCTCCGGCAGGACCGCCCGGAGCTGATCCTCGTCGATGCCGCTCTCCCCGGCTTTGCCTCGCCCTTAGGCGGTATGGAGCTTTGCCGAAAGGTGAAGTCCGATCCGGCTCTGCAATCGATTCCCGTCCTGGTGCTGGTCGGTGCCCTCGCCCACCTTGCCCCTGCCGCGCTCGGCGGGGCCGACGGCTCTCTGCGCAAGCCCTTGTCCTCGGCAGGCCTCGAAACCTGGCTCGATCGCATCGCCGCTGCCCGCGGTGCGCGCGAGCTCACGCCTGACGAGATGCTCGTGTTGGCCGTTCAGGAGGCGGCCCGAGCCCTCTAGCGTGGCGGAAACCGACACCATCGTGGCCGTCTCCACCCCGCCTGGTCGCGGCGGTCTCGGCATCGTCCGCCTCTCCGGCCCCTCAGCGTACGCCGTCTCTGCGGCGGTGTTCGCCGGCATCGCGCTTCAGCCCCGCCATGCCACTTTGGCCCAGTATCGCGATCCGAGCGGTGCGTTGCTCGACGAAGTCATCCTGACCTGGTTTCAGGCACCCCATTCCGCTACCGCCGAAGATGTGGTGGAAATCAGCGCGCACGGCGCACCCGTCTTGCTCGACGCGCTGCTCCGCGATGCCTGTGGGCATGGCGCGCGCCTCGCCGAGCCCGGCGAGTTCACCCGCCGCGCCTTTCTTCACGGCCGCCTCGATCTCACGCAGGCCGAAGCCGTCGGTGACCTCATCGCCGCGCACACCCTGTTTCAGGCCCGCACCGCCGCCCGGCAACTGCAAGGCTCGGTCGCGCAACTGCTGCGGCCCGCTCATCAACAGTTAGTGGAATTGATCGCCCGCCTCGAAGCGGGCATCGACTTTGCCGACAACGATGTCACTGTCCTGGCCGATGACGCGCTCCGCTCCGCGTTGACTGCCGTCGAGCGTGCGCTTACCGCCCTCGCGGCTGGCTTCGAACACGGCCGCTTCGTGCGCGAGGGCATCCGCCTGGCCTTGCTGGGCCGCCCCAACGTGGGCAAGTCCAGCCTGTTCAACTGCCTGCTCCGCCGCGAGCGCGCCATTGTCACCGCCGAAGCCGGCACCACGCGCGATCTGGTGGAAGACAGCCTCGATTGGGATGGCATTCCCGTGCAGCTCATCGACACCGCCGGCATCCGCGACCCTCAGGGCCAAGCCGAGCACATCGGCATTCAAAAATCCTGGCAAGCCGCCGCCGATGCCGATCTCGTTCTCGCCGTCTTTGACACCTCTTCTCCGCCCACACTCGAAGACGCTGCCCTCGAGGCGCGCCTCGCCACCCTGCCGCAGGCGCTGCGTGTGGGCAACAAACGTGACTTGCCCCAGGCGCCGGGCTGGACTCTTTCCGGCCAAACTCTGTTCGTTTCCGCCCTCACCGGCGCGGGCCTGGACGCCTTGCGCGCCGCCGTGCGCCTGCGCTTGCTGCCGGCTGCAGGCGGTGAGGCCGCTTTCATCACCAACGCCCGGCATGCCCAGCAAATCCAGCTCGCCATCGACTGTCTGGGCAGGTGCCGGGCTGCCGTAGGCTCCGTGCCCCACGAGGTGCTCCTGGTGGACCTATATGAGGCCTTGCACGCCCTCGATGCCATTACTGGCCAGACCACTGTTGAGGATATACTGGGGGTAATCTTTTCCCGGTTTTGCATCGGCAAGTGATCCTGCCGTAACGGCCCGCGCTCCTCGGGCATCTACAAAGGTAGGTGGGTTGTGATTGCCTCTTCCAGTTTTCGTAAAGTATTGCCGGTGGCCCTGGCGCTATTGCTACCCCCGTGCCTGTTGGCCGCGCAGCAAAAACCTTTGCCGGATCCCAACGCCACTGTCGAAGGCGTTCCCGTCGCCAACCCCACCACCGCCAAAAAACTCAAAGCCTGGGACAACGTCGCCTTGATTGGCCATCGTAACGTCGGCAACGGCCTGGACTTCTACAGTGAGCAAAAGGCGCTGGCGCTCGGGCAGCAGTTGGCGCAGCAGGTGATGCAAAACAGCAAAGTCATCACCGATCCCGAGGTCAACGAGTATGTCAACCGGCTGGCGCAAAACCTGGTTCGCAACTCCGACGCCAAAGTTCCTTTCCATGTGCACGTGCTGCAGGACGATACCATCAACGCCTTCGCCCTGCCCGGCGGCTATTTCTTCGTCAATACCGGCTTGATCCTCGCCGTCAAAGAAGAAGATGAGCTGGCCGGCCCGATGGCCCACGAAATCGCCCACGTCGCCTGCCGTCATATGACCCGCAATGCTACCAAGGGTGAGTTGATGTCTTTACTCACCATCCCGGCTGAGATTTTGGCCGGTCCCAGCCTGGGTGGCTTCGGTGGACTGGCTACCGAAGTCGGCGCCAGCGCCATCGTGCCGCTCCAGATGGAGCGCTTCAGCCGCGGCGATGAGGAGCAGGCGGACTGGCTTGGCACTCAGTATCTGTGGAAAGCCGGCTATGACCCCTATGGCATGGCGCGCGCCTTTGAGCTGATCGAGGCCGAGGAAAAACAGAAACCCGGCCTGATCTCACGCATGTACGCCAGCCATCCGGAAACCACCAACCGCATCGCCGTCACCGAACGCGAGATTCAAACTATCCTCCCGCTCCGTGCCTCTTACGTCGTCACCACTTCGGATTTCAACCGCATTCAGGCCCGCCTGCGCGCCCTCATCAAGTCCAAAGTCGAGACCGGAGTCACCGTTCCTGGAGGTATTCCCACCCCCCACTCTGGGTCTAACGGGGGGGCACCTCCCGTCATCAATCACTGACGACGTCTTTCAGCCGTACGCCGGTCGGCGCGGGGCGCAGCCCCCGAATAAAGACGGCACGAGCCGTTGCGGTAAAATTTCTTGTGGACGTTTTGCCTTCAGGTTGCGTCTAAATCAGCATGGAAGTCACACCGAGGTCAGAAATGATTGCAAGCACCAATCAATTACAGAGATCATTGGCTGAACTGAAGCGGGAACAGGCCCGCCTGACGGAGGCGATCCGCATTCTGGAAGAGCTCGTGACTGGTTCCAAAAGCAACCGTCTCAGCCCGGAAGGCCGCGCCCGCATCTCCGAAGCCGCTAAGAAGCGCTGGGAAGAGCACCGCCGCAGGGCCGGCAAAGCCACACGCACGCCCCGTACCCACCCCGGCGAACGCCACGCCGCTTAGCGCGTCCGGCTGTCGGGTCGATGCACTACGAGCTCGCCCTTCCACTTCGCGTACTGTGCGGGCGTCAAAATTCCGCGCTTCAGCAGTTCGCGCTTGGCCTTATAGGGTCGGCCCGCCATCATCGCCGCGACCGTCGCGCGGCTGATGTCCGGCAGCTCCATCAGCGTCGACGCCGGCACCCGGTTGACGTCCCACTTCTGCCGCTCCGACCGCTTCTTCCGCTTCTTCACCCGCGGCTGTTGGCCATCCGGTGGCGGATCCGCTGCCGCGGTTGCCGTCGTCGTCGGCGCTGCCTTGGCGATCTGTACGGCAAACACCTGATACGGCTGCTGGCAGCCGATCGCTAGCACAGCCAGCCCCCCCAAGACCCCCAACACCACCAGCCGCTTCATCCTTTGAGCCTGCGGCCTCGCCTGTCTACCGCGCAATCCCCCAAAGAGGTGGTCTACATAAAATCTGATAAAATCAGATTTTATGAAAACGTTGAGTGCGACCACGCTGGCTCGAAACCTTAGCCATGTGCTGGACGAGTTGGTACGCGGAGGCGAGGAGATCGCCATCGAACGCCACCAGCGCATCATTGGACGACTCGTCCCTCACCCTCCGCGCCAGAACGCTCTCGAGGCGCTGGCCGATCTGTACCGCACCCTGCCGGAAGCTGCGGCCCAGGGCTGGGAGGCCGACGCCCGCCGGGGCCACTGGTCCCAGCGCGTACGCGATCCATGGCATTCCTCTTAGACACTTGCGTCTGGATCGACGTGGAGCGCGCGGTATTGGCGCCCGGCGATGTCGCCGTGCTCACACGCGGAGAGGAGGTTTACCTTTCCCCCGTGACGCTCGCGGAACTCCGCTTCGGCGCCGAGATCGCCGCGCCCGCACTGCGCCAGCAGCGTCTGGCTGCGCTCGCGCGCATTGAAACCCGCCCGCTGCTGTCCATCGATCGCACCACGGGACTCGTATTCGGCAGCCTTACCGCGCAGCTTCACCTTTCGGCTCACCGCCATCGTGCTCGGGTGCAGGACCTTTGGCTGGCGAGCCAGGCCATCCAGCATGGCTGCTCGCTGCTCACGCGCAACGTCCGCGACTTCGACGACTTGCCCGGGCTGCAGGTCGAACCCTACGCGCTCCGCCCCCGTCCGTCCTAAGCGGCTATATTTGCCGCCGGGTTCAGGCTCGATCGCAGCGCAGCACGTTTGACGCCGTGACTACATGTGGTCATAATGACCCTATGACCAGCGTAGGCGTGCGCGAATTGAAAGCGAAGCTGAGTGCCTATCTGCGCAAGGTGGAGGCTGGCGAGGCGCTGGAAGTCACCGACCGCGGCCGGGCGATTGCCGAGATTGTCCCCGCCGGTTGGCTCGCCGCTCAACCGGTGCCCCCCGCTTGGGCGGAGATGATCCGCAGCGGGGAAGTCCGTCCTCCCACGCGTCCAGGGCCGTTCGTGCTCAAGCCCCTCCCCGGAAAATTTCCCGAGGGGCTGGCCAAGCAACTACTGGATGAGGGCCGGGGCGAGAAGTGATCGTCTACGTCGAGTCGAGCGCCGCGCTCGCCGGCTGGCTGCGCCAGGCCGGCGGCGCCGAGATGAGCCATCTGCTCCGCTCCGCCGAACTGTCCGTGACCTCCGATCTGACCTTGATCGAATGTGATCGCGCCTTGCACCGCGCAGCATCGTTGCAACAATTCAGCCCCGCGCTGTTGCATGCTGCGCGCGCGGCCGCCGCCGACCTCTGGGACAGAAGTCATGTGCTTGAATTTGAAGGCAGCATTGTCGCGCGCGCGCGGCAGCGGTTTCCTCTGGAGCCCATCCGCACGCTCGATGCCCTGCATTTGGCGTTTTATGAAAAGGCCAGGCGCGCGTTCCCCGCCCTCGTGATGCTCAGCCTGGATGAGCGCGTGCGCGCCGTCGTCTGCGCCCTCGGTGGCCAGGTGCTGCCGCCTCAGTAACCGCGCCCGCTCTCGCCCATCTCCACCGGATGTCCCAGCAGCCGCTCCACCCGCTTCGGAATGGGCGGGTGCGTCGAGAACAGTCCCGCCAGAAATTCCCGCGTGCGCGGCTGGATGATGAACAGGTGCGCCGTCGACGGCGATGCCTGCATCGGCAGCCGCTTCGAGTAGGCGTCCAGCTTTTCCAGAGCCGACGCCAGCGCCTGCGGATTGCCCGTCCACTTCGCGCCTGAAGCGTCCGCCGCATATTCGCGCGAGCGCGAAATCGCCAACTGAATCAGCATCGCCGCCACCGGCGCCACAATCATCAGCGCCAGCGCTCCCAGTGCTCCGCCCTCGCGGTTGTCGTCGCTCCCGAAGCCGCCAAACAGCGCCGCCCAGCCGGCAAAGCGCGCGATCAGAATGATCGCGCCCGCCAGCGTCGCCGCCACAGAGCTGATCAGAATGTCGTGATTGCGCACGTGCCCCAGCTCGTGCCCGAGCACGCCCTCCAGCTCTTCGTCGCTGAGCAGTTGCAGAATGCCGCGCGTCACCGCCACCGAGGCATGCTGCGGATTGCGCCCGGTGGCAAAGGCGTTGGGCGAATCCACCGGAATCACGTACACCTTCGGCATGGGCAAATTCTCGCGCCCGGTCAGGCTCTCCAGAATCCGGTACACGTTCGGCAGCTCCTGCCGCGTCGCCGGCTGCGCGTTATAGGTCTTGAGTGCGATCTTGTCACTGTAGAAGTAGGAGGCAAAGTTCATCACCCCGGCAAAGATCAGCGCGATGATCATGCCGGTGTCGCCTCCCAGCCAGTTGCCGATCAGCAGCAGCACGACCGTCAGCACGGTCATCAATAAGGTGGTTTTGAATACCTGCATGGCTAGCTCTTGGATGCCGCCGGGGCCGCTTCCGGTGCAGCCTGCGCCAGCGGCAGAAACTGCAGCTCCTCGCCGTTGGCCGCCAGCACCGCCTCCACCGTTTCGCCCGCCTCCACCTCGCCTTTCAGGATGGCGCTCGCCAGCGGGTTCTGCACCAGCCGCTGCAGCGCGCGCTTCAGCGGCCGCGCCCCGTACTGCGGATCGTAGCCTTGCCGCAGAATCAGGTCGCGCGCCGCCGGCGCCAGCTCCAGCCCGATGTTGCGCTCCGCCAGCAGCGCCCGCAGCTGCGCCAACTGCAGCTCCACGATCGGCTCCAGTTGCGCCTTCTCCAGCGCGTGGAAGATCACGATCTCGTCCACCCGGTTCAGAAACTCCGGCCGGAAGTGCGTCCGCAGCTCTTCCATCACCTGGCTGCGCGCCGCCGGCGTTACTTCGCCGTGAAGGTATTGGCCGCCCAGGTTCGAGGTCATGATCACCACCGTGTTGCGGAAGTCCACCGTCCGCCCCTTGCCGTCCGTCAGCCGCCCGTCGTCGAGCACCTGCAGGAGCACGTTGAACACGTCGCCATGCGCCTTCTCGATCTCATCCAGCAGCAGTACCGCGTACGGCCGCCGCCGCACCCGCTCGGTCAACTGCCCGCCCTCTTCGTAACCGACGTAGCCGGGCGGCGCGCCGATGAGCCGCGCCACGGAATGCTTTTCCATGTACTCGCTCATGTCCAGCCGCACCATGGCGTGTTCGTCGTCAAAGAGGAACTCCGCCAGCGCCCGTGCCAGTTCGGTCTTGCCCACCCCCGTCGGTCCCAAAAAAAGGAAGGATCCAATCGGCCGCCGGGGATCGCCCAGTCCCGCGCGCGAGCGCCGGATCGCATCCGACACCACGCTCACCGCCTCGTCCTGCCCCACCACGCGCTGGTGCAGCCGCTCTTCCATGTGCACCAGCTTCTGCTTTTCGCCTTCCATCATCCGCGTCACCGGAATGCCGGTCCACTTGGACACGATGGCGGCAATCTCCCCTTCGCCCACTTCTTCGTGCAGCAGCCGCGTGCCCTGATCCGCCTCCAGCTTCTGGCTGGCCGCCGTCAGTTGCCGTTCCAGCTCGCCCCGCTGGCCATAGCGGATCTCTGCCACGCGCTGAAAATTCCCCTGCCGCTCCGCCTGCTGCTCCTCCACCGTCAGCGCGTCGAGTTTGGCCTTGAGGTCGCGCACCTTCTGGATTTCATCTTTCTCGTTTTCCCAGCGCGTCCGCAACGCTCCCACCCGCTCGCGCAAGTCCGCCACCTCGCGCTCAATTTCGCCGATCCGGTCCTTCGAGGCCTTGTCCTTTTCCTTTTCCAGCGCCGTTTGTTCGATCTGCAACTGTGTCAGCCGCCGCTCCAGCGTCTCAATCTCCACCGGACGCGAGTCCAACTGCATGCGCAGCGCCGCCGCGGCTTCGTCCACCAGGTCAATCGCCTTGTCGGGCAGAAAGCGGTCGGCGATATAGCGCGCCGACAGCCGCGCCGCCGCCACCAGCGCCGCATCCTGAATGCGCACGCCGTGGTGAATTTCGTAGCGCTCCTTCAGCCCGCGCAAAATCGCAATCGAGTCTTCGATCGTCGGCTCGCCTACGTACACCTGCTGGAAGCGCCGCTCCAGCGCCGCGTCCTTCTCGATGTACTTCTTGTACTCGTTCAGCGTGGTCGCGCCAATCGCCCGCAGCTCGCCCCGCGCCAGCGCCGGCTTGAGCATATTGCTCGCATCCATCGCGCCTTCGGCCGCGCCCGCCCCCACCAGGGTGTGCAGCTCGTCAATGAAGAGGATGATCTCGCCACCCGCTTCCTCAATTTCCTTCAGCAGCGCCTTCAGCCGGTCTTCAAACTCGCCCCGGTACTTGGCGCCGGCCACCATCGCGCCCAAATCCATTGCCACTACGCGCTTGGTCTTCAGCACCTCGGGCACATCGCCGGCGATGATCCGCTGCGCCAGCCCCTCGACAATCGCCGTCTTGCCCACTCCCGGCTCGCCGATCAGCACCGGATTGTTCTTCGTCCGCCGCGACAGTACCTGAATCACCCGCCGAATCTCGTCATCGCGCCCAATCACCGGATCGAGCTTGCCCTTCCGCGCCAGCTCGGTCAGATCGCGCGCGTACCGCTCCAGCGCCTGGTAGCGCCCCTCCGGATTCTGGTCGGTCACGCGCTGGCTGCCGCGGATCGCCTGCAGCGCCTGCAGCACGCGCTCGGGCGTGATTCCATGCGCCGCCAGCAGCCGCTGCGCCGCCGTGTCCTTCTGGTCGAGCATGCCCAGCAGCAAATGCTCGGTCGAGACGAATTCGTCCTTGAATTTGTCGGCATGCCGAAAGGCCGCTTCCAGCACCTGCGCCAGCTCCGGCGACAGCGACCGCTCCACGCTCGCCCCCTGCACCTTCGGCCGCTTCTCCAGCTCGCGCTCGAGGTCCGCCGCCAGGCTCGCGGCATTCACCCCCAGCCGCTGCAGCGTCGGCCCGATCACCCCTTCGCGGTCGGCCAGCAGCGCCGCCAGCAGATGCAGCGGCTCGATCGCTCCCTGTTGATGCTCCACCGCCAGGTTGCGCGCCGCCTCCAGCGCCTCCTGCGATTTCACCGTTAGCTTGTCGAATCTTATCGGCATAGATAAAACGCCGGCCAAGGGTCAAGTTCAGCGCCTTCCGGAACCCTGAACCTGACCCCTGGCCCCTGTTTCAGTTCACCTGCACCTTGACCTGCTTGGGCTTCGTTTCCTCCCGCCGCGGCAGCGTCAGATGCAGCACGCCATCGCTCAGCTTGGCTTCTATGCCCGCCGGATTTACAAACTCCGGCAGCAGGAACACCCGGCTGAAACTCCCGTACGGCCTCTCCACTCGATGGTACGCCTCCGGGCTGGCGGCCAGCTTGCGTTCGCCCTTGATCGTCACCGTCTCGTGGTCCACCTGCACGTCCAGCTCTTCGCGCTTCACGCCCGGCAGATCCAGCGCCACTTCATAACCGGCTTCGTTTTCCACTACATCAGCCCTCGGCGCCCAATCGCTGGCCGAGTAGGTGGCTGGCTTACCTTGCAAAACCAATGTCGTAGTCATTTTCAATGTTCCTCCGTTAGCAATCTGCTAACAGTAAAAGCATAAAATATGAGCGTATTAATGTCAATGTAATTTTATCCGTTTATTTTCAGTAGTTTGAAATTACGAGCGAAGAACCGCTGCTGCCGGCTGCGCCGAAGCACGCCGGGCCGGCAAATAGCTGGCGCATATCACTGCAAGGAGCAATAGGACGGGCGCCAGCAGGAACGTGAGCGGATCCAGCGGACTGATTTGGAACAGCAGCGCGTGCAACGAATGGGTCAAACCCGCGCCCGCGAGCAGACCCAGACCGCAGCCCAGCGCCGCCAGTCCGAGTCCGCGGCGCAGGAACAGCGCACGCACGCTGCCCCGGCTGGCGCCCAGCGCGATCCGAATGCCGATTTCGCGCTGCCGTTGCACGACCTCATAAGCGATGACCCCATAAATGCCGATCAAGCCCAGCGCCAGCGCCATTACCCCCGCCATGGCGAGGAGGGCGAGCGTAAACGAGGCTACCGCCAGCGCCTGCGCGTAGATTTGCTGCATCGTCGCGTACTCCGTGAGGGGAATCTCCGGGCTCACGGCCGCGACCGCGCGCAGAATCTGCGCGTGCAGCGCCGCCGTGCCGGCCTGCGGCGTGCGGACGGCAACCGTGACCACGCGCTGGGACATGCTGGTGCTGCCCCACAGCCCCGGCGTCAGCGCGGGCCAGTACACCATCGTGGGCGCTGGCTGTTGCGCGCCCGCGATATGCACATCCTGCACCACCCCGATCACCTCGTACCAGTTGCCCGGGCCGCTGGGGCTGACCTGCTGGCCGACGGCCGCCTGCGCGCTTCCGAAAAACTCGCGCGCTAAATTGCGCGACAGCAGCACGTAGTGCCGTTCCGCATACAGATCCGCCCAGGTAAAGTCGCGCCCCGCGATGACTGCCGTTCCCAACGTGCACAGGTAGCCGGGCGAAACGAACGTGAACCAGCGCGAGGGCGGCGACGATCCCGCCGCCACCGCTTCGCCGCGCTTCACCACGATGTCCCAATCCCCGCCAAATTTCTGCATGGGAGCCTGATCGGCAAAGCCGGCCGCAGTAACGCCGGGAATAGCCTGCAGGCGGTTCACGATGTCGTTTTCCGTGCGCACCACCATCGCATCCGAGTCGCCTGGGACATGTGGAATCGCCACCCGGAACGTCTGGACGGTTTGTGGCTGCGAGAAGCCAGGCTGCACCCGCGTCAGCGCGGCAAAGGAGCGCACCAGTAGCCCGGCGGCCAACAGTAACACCAGTGCCATGGCGGTCTGCGCCACGATCAGCGCGCTGCGCACCCGCCGGCGCTGCCGGCTGGCGCTGGCCCCGCGCGACTCGCCCGCGAGCGTGGGTGTAATCGTTGTGAAGTGCCTCCGCCACAGCGGCGCCAGGCCGGCGCCGAGCGCGGCCACAATCGCCAGCGCCACGCCGCAGCCCGCCACGCGCAGATCCAATCCCACTTCCGTCAGTCGCGGCAAGTTGACCGGACCGAGCGCGCGCAGCCAGACGATGGCGGCCTCCGCTGCCGCCAGCCCCAGGCCGAATCCGGCTCCGGCAACGAGCGTGCTTTCCAGCAGCAGTGCTTGCGCCAGCCGCGCTCGCCCGGCGCCCAGCGCCGCGCGTACGGCGAGCTCGTGTTGCCGCGCCTCGGCGCGCACCAGAAACAGGTTGATGGCATTCCCCATGGCGATCAACAGCAGCAGGCCAACGGTTGCCAGCACGATCCAGAGCGTTCCGGCGATGCCGCCGACTACCGCGCTTTTGAGCGGACGCAGTGCCGGTGTGATGTGCCAGGTTTCGTAAAAGTGCGGGTCGCATTTGGGGCAATTGGTCCAGGAGTTCATCCACACCGGTAGCAGGCGCGTCAGTTCGGCGTCGGCGGACGTCAGCGTCGCGCCCGGCTTCAGCCGCGCCAGGCCCTGGTAACCGAATCCGGCCAGCTTGAGTCCGGTGTGGGCGAACGCCAACGGCACGATGAGATCGGCCGGCTGATCCTCAATGCGGAACCCCGGCGGCATAACCCCTACGATGACGCGCACGCGCCCGTCCACCTCCAGCGTGGAGCCGATCGCCGCCGCCGCTCCGCCGAATTCCCGCTGCCAGTAGCCGTAGCTGAGCATTACCGTCGCCGCACCGTGCAGCTCGTGATCGCCCGGCCCCAGCCAGCGCCCGCGCAGCGGGGGAACCGCCAGCGCCTGCAGCACGCCGTCGCTGACATCGACCGCGGGCACGCGCTGCGGCTGGCCCCGGCCCGTGATGGAGGCCATATCCGCCGTCCAGATTCCCATGGCGCTGAAGCTGTGGTTGTACCGCTTGAAGGTCAGGAACATCGACTCCGAAAGTCCCAGCCCACCCGCCGCGTTGGCCACGCCGCCTGCGCCCGGCGCCAGCTGCCGCAACGCTACCAGCCGGTGGGCCTCGGGGTAGGGCAGCGGCTCCAGCAGCACCGAGTTGACCACCGTGAAAACCGCCATCGCCGCTCCCAGCCCCAGCGTCAGCGTGAGCACGGCGGTGATGGTGAAGGCGGGGGCGTGCCGCAGGCTGCGCAGCGCCAGGCGCGTATCGTGGGCAAGCTGCTCCACCGCAGCGAAGCCGCGCGCTGCGCGGTGGGCCTCGGCCGCAGCCTCGCTGCTGCCGAAGCGCAGCCGCGCTTCGCGCCGCGCGGCTTCCGCACTCAGGCCGCGACGCTGCAAGTCTTCTTCCATCAGCGCCAGATGCGCCGCCAGTTCGCGTTGCATCGCCGCTTCCGCCGCACGCGGATGCAGCACAGCCTGTGTGCGCGCCCGGAGCCGCCGCCACGCCGGGCGCAGCCTCATGCGCCCTCCTCCAGCAGGCGTTCTACCAGCCCCGCCATCTGCCGCCAGCGCCGCGTCTCCGCTGCCAGCCGCCGCTCGCCCGCGCGCGTGAGCGCATAATACTTGGCCTCGCGGTGACTTTCCGTTTGCCTCCAGGCGCCGGCAATATCGCCCCGCTGTTCCAGCCGCACCAGCGCCGGATACAACGTTCCCTGATTCAGCCGCAGCCGCCCGCCGGAGACCTGCTGCAGGCGGCTGGCAATCGCGTAGGCGTGCTGCGGTCCCAGGCTCTGCAGCGTCCGCAGAACCATCAGATCCAGCGTGCCCGGCAGCACTTCGATGCGTTCTTCACTTGGCATTCAAGTAGTGTGGGGCTGGCTCTACTAGGATGTCAAGTGCAACGGCCTTACGCCGGTATCGCCGGCCGCTGCGTCCGTTCCGGGATCGGCACCATTTCCGGAACCTTGTACTTGGGCGGCGGGTTGCGGGCAAACTCCAGGTCCAGGCTAACTCGCCGGCAGCGTCGCCAAAAGCATCTGCCGCCAGGTGCTGTTCATGTATTCCGACGACTCCCACCGGCTCGCACCCAGAACAATCTTTCGCCCGCTCATACTTGGCTTGATTATTCGCCCCCGCCGCGGGTTTTACCCTGGATCCCCATCCCAGTGGAGAACTATCCCGTCATGATCGGTAGCCGAGGCGTAGAATTGTGAGGTGGCCCAATCCCAAAATATCGTGGCTGCGCGCCCAGCAGATAGCAGTTGGCTCGGCGCTGCCCTCATGGCCGTCATTCCGTTCCTGACCATCGTCGCCAGCGTCATCTACTCCTACAAAACCGAGGCGCTCACCCAGCTCGCCCGCACCTCTTCCGTCCCGCTTTCGTTTGGCATCTTTCTTGCCGGCCTTACCAGCGCCTGCCTCTACCTGCTGCCCACCATCGTCGCCTGGCTCCGCAAAAAGCGCCGCGCCTGGACCATCTTCGCCCTCGATCTCCTCCTCGGCTGGACCGGCGTAGTCTGGCTCGCCACCCTCATCTGGGCGAGCGTGAAGGATTAGCGAGTAGCGGCTTCGTCGGTCGCGTAGCTCCGCTCGCGTCCATGCCGGACTGCGACAATCGAGACTCGATCTCCGGAGAGCCGATACAGAACCAGATAGCCGCTGTCGCCAAACGGCCCGAACCACTCGCGGAATTCCGGCGGCAGCTCCTCTACCGTTCGTCCCAGCGCCGGAAATCGCGCCAGCCGCCGCACGCTGTCGCGAATCGTCTTCGCCGCCCGGCGTGCACTGGCTTCATCGCGCGCGCCCAGAAAGCGGCGGATGCGCGTCAGGTCCCGCGCCCCCGCTGCTGTCCAAACAAGCTGCACCATAGCTAGCGGTGTGGCTTAGGCGGTGGCGCGTCCTGCCCCTCCGCGACCGCTGTGAGCCATGCATCCATCTCCTCGCCCGTCACGTGCAGCCCCGTCTCCTCGTACTCCCGCCACGCCGCCAGCGCGTCCCGGTGCAGTTGCTCCCGCTCTTCCTCGCGCTCCAGATACTGCCGCACGGCCTCTTTCATCAGCCAGTGCGCCGAGCGCCGCCGCGCCGCCCCCAGCTTCTTCAGTCGCTGCTTGGTCTTCGCGTCCAGTTTCAGCGTGGTTGTCGCCTGCGTCGCCATCCTGGTGCCCCTTGGTGTCACCAAGTATACCAAAGGCCTGTTCGGTCAACGAATCACGACCGGCTGGCTCATCGCGTCGAGCCTGCCTCCGTTCTCGGCAGCGACGACCACGCACAGGGTATAGCGGCCGGTCCCAGTAGGCAGGCTGAGGTGCACAACGAGGCCCTTGCGGCGCAGCATTTGCCAGCTCTTCGACCGCAAGGCAAAATCCATTTCTGCCTGTTTCCCCGTCACGAATTTCCCGTCGGAGGCGTAAAGTTCGGCAGTGAAAATCAGCCGATTGCGTTCGCGGCCCTTCTCGCGCTGGAAATCGAGTTCTGCCAGGTCGACCTGGATCGCGACGGCCACGCCGCTGCCGTTTTGGCTCGCCTTCAAACTCGCGCCGAACTGCCGTACCTCGGCGTGGCCGCGGGCGGCTGCGTTGATGGCTTCACGGAGCTTGACTGCGGGCGTTTCCGGCGGCGGGTCAAAATAGCCGCGGCGCGCCTCGATCGTATAGCCATGGTCCGGCTCGACCTTCACCCGGAGGCGATGCAGCTTGCCGTCGGGGACGAGCCCGGCGGGTGCGAACGAGAGCCGGTAGGTCACGCTCGCGACCAGCCCCAGCCGCTCGAAGCCGAGCGCAAGGTCGTTGTTGTTCTGAAACAGCAGGCCGCCGGTGCTTTGCGCCAGGTTCGCCATGGCCGCATCCATCGCTTCGTGCTCGGGCATTTTCGACTCTTCATCAAACTCAAACATCGCCAACGGCGCCACGCCCACATCGGCCTGCTGATCCAGCGCTAGACCGGGGCCGCTGGCGTACAGCCCGCTGGCATCGAGCCCGTCGATGGTGACCCGCTGACGCAGCGCCTCCTGAATGATCTGGTCCTGCTGGGCTTCGAGCGTTTGGCCGAGAAAGCCCCCGGAGGCGATGACGAGCACTCTCGGTCCCGGTTGCCGGGCGAGGTAGTCATCCACGTCCTGAATCGCAGCCAGCGTTGCCTGCGATGCCGCACGGGCCTGCAGCCAAATCGACCCGATCGCGCCGCCTTCACTCTCAGCCGGGCCATTGGCCCCAAAGATTGCTGCTCCCTCGCTGGTTTGCGCACAGGCTTTCGTATTCGCCTCGGCTGCGGCAAGAGCGGCCGGGTCGAGGTGGTTCACGATCAAATACGCCTGGTAGGCCGTCATATGCACGCATCCGGTGCTGGATCTCGCGGCCCGTGGATGCGGGCTCAGTGCCCCCAAGGCTGCGAGCAGGCGGCTGCGGTCGTGTGTAAAACCGACCGAGTGCGACGAAGATGCGGTGAAGATCGCCACGCGATCGTTGCCGCGAAGGGCGCGCGTCAGGAATAGTTTGGCCGCATCGCGTGCATGGCTGAGGTCGCCCGTGCCACTGTTCACGTCATCGAAAAACAATGCCAGATAACGCGGCGGCCGCTGCGCCGGGCCTGCCGGCGGAGTCGCTGTCGATTTCGCCAGAGTTGCGGTAGTCGGCGTTGCCGCGCCGCCTGCTGGAGATGCAGCGACCATAAACCCGGTGAGCTTCTGCAGCCTGCCCTCATCGTAAACACGGAAATTATCGCGGAGCAGGCCCGCCACCGGCTCCCCGTGCCCATCGCGCACCACCGCGTCCACCTCGACCGACGCTACGTTGGCGCGGATGATCGCCGGAGGCGGGCGGTAAGCGCGTGTGCTGATCCGGACCTCGTCTCGCCCGGGTCGCTGTGCCATCACCGGCGCGGCGCACACAACTAAAAGCGGAACCAGCAGCAGATGCCACCGGTGCCGCTTCCTCTGGTCACAGTGCATCAATACAGCGTGCCGTGCCATCGGGATAGAAATAGCAGCCGCACTCGCCTTGGCAGGCCTGTGTCGAACTGCAAGTGCCGCCGCAGCCTACCTGCGGCGATAGGGACGCCGCCGACGCCTGGAGCTGCAGGACAGAGAAGCCAACAAGAGCCGCGAGCGCGGCGACCGCAACCGCGCGACCGAACCTGACGAAGACCACCTTTTTGAGAGTCATACTCATACCTCACGTGGGACTACGGCAAAGAGCCGGGATGTGGGGGCGCACGAGGCGGGCCCAGCAATAGCGCCCCGTTCGCTGCTGAGCCGGGGGAGAAGTGAGCAATTCCGAGCGCCCGGCCACCAGGCGGCCGGTAGGCGAGACCTCAATGACCTCTGGGGTCAAGCGAAAATTAAACGCTGCGATGTCGCGCGGGTCCGGGTGCGTGATAACGGTGTGGTCGGATTTTAGCCGCGCAGCGACGCGGGTGGGAGTCGTCTCGTTATCTAGGCTCACAAAAACGCAGCGGAAGCGGCGTGGATCCGCCGCGTTCACCAGGCGCAGCCACAACGGCCAAGACTGGCCGCAGAACTCGCATCTTCCAGCAAAGACGAAGACGAACGTCGCCGTCTGACCAGCGTTGTAGGCCACGGTCTCAAACCGGCCCGACAGATTGACGCCCCGCAACGGCGGCATGAAGTCGCCGATCGGGGGCTGCTGTGAGAATTCGCCCGAGACGATTTCGCGGTTGAGGCTGCGATTCTTTACCAGAAGTGACGCGTCGAGTGCTGCCAACGCAACAATGGCAACAGCCGCTGCAATCCGCCCCCCCCCTGCCACCTCGTACCGTCAGGCGAGAAAGGATCCGCATGCGCTGCTGTTCTCGACTTTCCTGAGCACATCCAAGTACATGCCGGAGCTAAAGTCAAGCACTTTTACTGCACCGCGGCTACGATGCACTTCAAGTACGCCGACTCCGGAAAGCCCAGCACCACGGGATGATCCGCCGCCTGGCCGCGCCGCTCCAGCACGCGCACCTCGCGGCGGGCGTCGCGGGCCGCATCCGCCAGAATCTCCAGCAGGTGCGCCTCGCTCAGATGATGCGAGCAACTGCACGTCACCAGCAGCCCGCCCGGCGCCACGAGCTTCAGCGCCCGCAAATTGATCTCCTTATAGCCCGCCGCCGCCGTCTTCAGCGCTGCCCGCGATTTGGCGAACGCCGGCGGATCGAGCACAAGGCAGTCGAACCGCTCCCCGCGCTGGTCATAATCGCGCAGCAGATCAAACGCGTTGGCCTCGACCCAATCGATCGCCGGAAAGCCGTTTCGCTCGCCATTGCGCTCCGCTACTTCCAGCGCCGTCCGCGAGCTGTCCACCGCCTGCACCGCGGCGCCCGCCCGCGCCAGGTGCAGTGCAAAGCCGCCCTGATACGTAAACACATCGAGCGCCTTCCGGCAGCCCAGCGCCTGCGCATAGCCGGCAGCCGCTTTCCAGTTCTCGCGCTGATCGAGAAACCCTCCGGTTTTCTGCCCGCCGAGCAAGTCCATTTCGAGGCGCAACCCGTTCACCTGCACCTCGACCGTGCTGGTCGCACCCTCGATCAATCCCGCCCTCTGCTCCAGCCCCTCCTGCAGGCGCACCCGCGCCTCATTGCGCTCGACGATGGTGCGCGGCGCCACCAGCGCCTTCAGGTCTTCGACGATCTCGGCCTGCCGCGCCGCCATCGCCCAGCTCAGCGTCTGCAACGCCAGCGCATCGCCGTAGCGGTCCACGATCAGCCCTGGCAGGCCATCGCCTTCCGACGACACCAGCCGGTAAGCCTCGCTGTCGTGCACCAGCTTCTGCCGGTACGCCAGTGCCTCCGCCAGCCGCGCCTGCAAAAAGGCGCGGTCCACCGTCGCGCCCGCCTCGCGCGTCAGCATCCGAAGCTGAATTTTGGATTGCGGGCTGCGATCGGCGGTGCCCAGCTCATGCCCGCGCCGGTCGCGCACCCCCGCCGTCAGGACCGCCGCTGCCGGCGGCTCCGGCTCCCAGCCTAAAATATCAGTGCCGTAAATCCAGGGATGCCCGCCGCGCACCCGCTCCGCGCCGCGGTCATTGACCACGGCGCTATACCGCTCCGGCGCCCCCGCTGGACCGTGGTCCCTGGCCCCTGACCCGGGCTTCTTCAGGCGTACAGCCCGCGCAACTGAATCGCCGTCGCCACCCGGTCAATCGCCACCATGTAAGCCCCGATGCGGTTGTTCACCTTGTGCTTTTCCGCGTACAACATCACCGCGGCGAAGCTGTCGTCCATGACCTCCTGCAGCCGCTCGTTGACCATCGGCTCTTTCCAGAAGTAGCCCTGCCGGTCCTGCACCCACTCGAAGTAGCTCACCGTCACGCCGCCGGCATTGGCCAGGATGTCGGGAATTACGAATACACCCTTCTCCTGCAGGATGCCGTCCGCCACCGCCGTCGTCGGTCCGTTGGCGCCTTCGCACAGAATCTTCGCCTTCACTTGCGCCGCATTGTGGCTGGTGATCTGATTCTCCGTGGCCGCGGGCACCAGAATGTCACAGGCCTCGGTGAGCAGCGCCCGCGGCGGCAGCATCTTGGCGCCGCCGAACCCCTGCAGCGTCTTCTTCTGCTCCTTGTGCGCCATCAGCGCCGGAATGTCGAGTCCCTTCGGATTCAGCACGCCGCCATCGTATTCGTCAATCCCGATCACCTGGTATCCGTCCGCGGCCATCAGCTCGGCGGCATTGCTGCCCACGTTGCCGAAGCCCTGCACGATCACCCGCGTGTCTTTCCGCTTCATGCCCAGCTTTTCGGTGGCGCGGTCGCAGACGAACTTAACGCCCCGTCCGGTCGCTGCCGGCCGTCCCGCGCTGCCGCCCAGGGCCAGCGGTTTGCCCGTCACCACCGCCGTCATCGTCTGCCGCTGATGCATCGAGTAGGTGTCCATCACCCACGCCATAATCTGCGCATTGGTGTTCACGTCCGGCGCCGGTACGTCCCGCTCCGGCCCGATGAAAGGCGTCAGCTCGGCGGTGTAGCGCCGCGTCAGCCGTTCCAGCTCGTTGCGCGACAGAATGTGGGGATCCACGATGATGCCGCCCTTACCGCCGCCAAAGGGAATGTTCACGACCGCGCACTTCCACGTCATCCAGGTCGCCAGCGCGCGTACCTCATCCAGCGATACATCCGGCGCGTAGCGGATGCCGCCCTTGCACGGTCCGCGCGCGTCACTGTGCTGCACGCGGTAGCCGGTGAACACTTCAATCCGGCCATCGTCCATCTGCACCGGAATATTCACGGTGAGCTCGCGTGCGGGGTGCGCCAGAATCTTGGCGATGCCTTCGTTCAGGTTCAGCTTTTTGGCCGCGATATTGAACCGGCTGGCCTGCGCCGCCGCCGGATTGGTTTCCTGGGCGTCGACACTCAATTCTTCAGTAAGGGTGCTCATTCTCTCTCCATTTCCTATCAAATCAAACCCTTTACTCAGTATATGCGTCTAAGGTCGCAACAGAAGTAGCCGCCAGGATGCCTGCATCCGCCGCCGCTGCTCCTTGTGTACCGTCCTGCCAGCGCCAATGCCGCTTCTCCCGCAGCAGCCGCTGCACCAGCGCCGTGTGCAGCGCATGGCCCGCCCGGTCGGCCCGTACTTCCGCTTGCAGCGGCGCGCCTAATAGCGCCAGATCCCCGATCAGGTCCAACATCTTGTGGCGCACAAACTCGTCCCGGAAGCGCAGCTCCCCGTTCACTACCCGCTTGTCATCCAGCACCACCGCGTTCTCCAGGCTGCCCCCGCGGATCAGTCCCTGCCGCCGCATCGCCGCAAAGTCGGCAAGAAATCCGAAGGTCCGCGCCGGCGCCAGTTCCCGCCGGTAGCTGTCCGGCGTCAGCGTCAGTGCGAATTCCTGCTTTCCGATCACAGGATGAGGGAAATCAATCCGGTAATGCAGCCGGTATTCCCGGCAGGGATACACCCCGATGAACTTCTCCCCCTCCCGCATCTCCAGCGGCTCCAGAATCTCCATCACCCGCCGCCGCCGTCTCTGCCGCCGCAGCTTCGCTGCCGCAATCATCTCCATGAACGGCAGCGCGCTGCCATCCAGAATCGGCACCTCCAGATTGTCCAGCTCCACGACCATGTTATCCACCCCGGCGCCCATCAGCGCCGACAGCAAGTGCTCGGTGGTGGAGATAAACACGCCCTTCTTCATCAGGCTCGTGGCGTAGCTGACTTTGGCAATGTTGCCCGCCCGCGCCTCCACGGCAAAGTCGTCCAGATCGGTGCGCCGGAAGTGAATCCCGCTCCCTGCGGGCGCCGCCAGCAGCTTCAAATGCGCTTTGGCGCCGCTATGCAATCCCACGCCTGTGGCTGTGGCGCTGTGGGCAAGCGTGGCTTCGCTGGGCATGTCTTTTTATCCTGACATACCCCCAGAGTCACAGCTAAGGCATTTTGTTGCAGTGACTTAAATGCTACACGCGGCCGGTGATTTGTGTCTTTTCCGCCACGCCATCTCGCGAGTCCAGCAGAACTGTTACCGGCCCTTGGTTGACCAGCTCGACATCCATATCCGCCTGGAACACGCCCGTCGCCACGTTCACCCCGGCGGTCCGCAGTTGTGCAATCAGGCCTTCGTACAGGGGCCGCGCCTCTTCCGGCGGCGCCGCCGCATCAAAGCTCGGCCGCAATCCCCGCCGCGTGTCGGCCAGCAGCGTGAACTGCGAGATGGCCAGCACCGCCGGCGCCGCCACCGCCTCCAGCAGCGAACGATTCATTTTCCCCGCCTCATCCGGCCACAGCCGCAGCGCCGCGATCTTGCGGCAAAGATAGTCCATATCCGCCTGCGTATCGCCCCGCGCCACCCCGATCAGGGCGACATACCCCGCCCCAATCTCGCCGGTGATTTCGCCCCCCACCCGCACCCGCGCCCGGCTCACCCGCTGCAGCAAGACTCTCATTCCACTGTGGGTGCCCGCGATTAATGAATATGAAATCCGCCGCCCTGATACATCGACGGATCCAGCGGTTTGCGGTTGGCGAAGCCTTCCTGTGTGCCATGCCAGTGCTCGATGGCCTGCTCGCCCCGTTTCCAGCACAGCAGCACCACGCGCCCATGCAGCAGGCAGGGAAAGTCCAGTAAGCCTTCTTCGAGATCCTTGATCTGCGCGCCGCTGGCGGCAATTTCGCGCGTGGCGTCCTCGAGTTGCTGCGCGCAACGCTCGCGCTCACTGCGCATGCCGCTGGTGTGGATCGGATCCACCTGCACCCCGCCGGCGAGCAGGATATGGCTGATGACCCCCTGCATCTCCTCGTCCAGCTCCTCCACCCGCCGGTGCGCCCGCATGGCGTTGTGCAACAGGCCATCAAGCAGCGGCAGCAGCTCCTGCGCCTCTCCCAGCGTGAACGTCCGATCGCTGCTCATCGCCCCGCTCCGTCGTTTGCGCTCGCGGCCGCCGGCGTCAGCTCCAGCATCCGGTTCAGCGCCACCCGCGCCCAGTGCTTGACTTCCTCTTTCACGGCAATCCGGTTGACCACCTGGCCCTGCACCAGATTATCCAGCACCCACGCCAGATGCTGCGGCGAGATTCGGAACATGGTCGAGCATACCGGGCAGCCGTCGTTGTCGAGCGGCGAAATCAACTGGTCCTCATGCCGCGCCGCCAGCCGGTGGACCAGATGCAACTCGGTGCCAATCGCCCAGCGCGTCCCCGGCGCCGCCTGCGCCAGTTGCCGGATGATGAAGTCCGTCGAGCCCACCAAATCCGCCTTGGCCACCACTTCGTGGCAGCATTCCGGGTGCACCAGAATCCTGATCCCCGGCTCCTTCTTCCGCCACTCGTCTATCTGCTCCGGCCGGAAGCGTTGATGCACCGAGCAGTGGCCCTTCCACAGCAGCACCTTGGCCTTCGCCACGGCCTCCGGCGTGTTCCCGCCGTAATCCTGCCGCGGATCCCAGGTCAGCATCTCCTCCAGCCCCAGGCCCACCTTCACGCCCGTGTTCCGCCCCAGGTGCTGATCCGGCAAAAACAAAATCTTCGGCTTCTGTGTGAACGCCCAGCGGAACGCCGCCGGCGCATTCGAGGACGTGCACACCAGCCCGCCCTGCTCGCCGCAGAATGCCTTGATGCGCGCAGTCGAGTTCATGTAGGTGATCGGCAGAAACTCGTCCACCAGCCCCAGCTCCTGCAACTGTTCCCAGGCGTCCAGCACCTGCGGGTACTCGGCCATGTCGGCCATCGAGCAGCCTGCGTTCAGGTCCGGCAGAATCACCTGCTGGTGCTCAGCCCGCAGGATGTCGGCGCTTTCCGCCATGAAATGCACCCCGCAGAACACGATGAATTCCGCCTCCGGGTGCTGGGTGCATTGCTGCGCCAGCCGCAGGGAGTCACCCTGGAAATCGGCAAACCGGATGACCTCGTCGCGCTGGTAGTGGTGCCCGAGAATCAGCACCCTTCCCCCCAGCGTGGCCCGCAGTTCGGCAATCCGCCCGTCCAGCTCGTGGTCCGGGTAACGCAGGTAATTGTCCAGATCGCACTTGGACTCCGCCAATAACGCCATGTCCAATTTTAACGCGCTCTGTGGCTCAGCGGCGGTTATGCCGTTGTGGCCAGCGGTTCGTCTCCGCGCTTGTTCTTCCGCCAGTACAGAATCAGACCGCTGAAGATGAGCACCCCGCAGATGCCCACCAGCTTGATCTCAAACCACATCCGCGAACCCTGCAGGTCATCGGGCGGAATCAGCGAAATGATGATCGACAGCAGCGTGATCAGCAGCCCCAGCGTGCCGCAGATCCACACTCCCAGTTGGCCGCCCGGAATCAGCGCGTGTCCCGGTTGCGTCCCCCGGTCGGGCCGCTTGCGCATCGCCAGCACCGCCGCGAACGTGTACACGAAGGCGATGAAGTACATGATGTCGGTCGCATCGACCAGCAACTGGTACGCGCTTGCCGCGCTGGCCCCGCCAATCTGGCTGACAATGAGCAGCAGCGCCGCCGCGCCCCCCTGCACCAGCATCGCCACCCAGGGCGTCCGCCATTTGGGGTGAATTTTGCCGAACGCGCGCGGCATGTAACGGTCAATCCCCGCCGCAAACGGCACCCGCGCCACGCCCGCCACCGTCGTGCCCACGCCGCCAATGTTGCCGATGAACAGCAGCGTCGCCATGATGATCGCGATCCACGCCAGCCCGAACTGCCCCGCCGCCGACGTCAGCGCCTGAATCGCCCCGGCGCGCAGATCCACCTGCCCGGGATGCAGAATCGCCAGCGTCCCCATCGTCCCCAGCACATACGCCGCCACAATCGCGATCGCCGCGATGAGGATGCCGTGCTTGAACGTCTTTTGCGGGTCGCGCACTTCCTCACCCATGAAGCACACCACCTCCAGGCCCGCGAAGGCAAACGCAATCTGCGCCCAGTAGTTGATCGTGCCCCAACTGAAATGCACGCTCATGCTTTGCGCCGTAAATGCCGTCACCGGGCCATGGCTGGCGGCAAACCAGGCCCCGAACAGCACCAGCAGCAGCAGCGGCAGATACGTTCCCGCGGCGCCGGCGTTCTCCAGCCATTTGCCGATATGCACGCCCACGATATTCAGCCAGATGGCGATGCCCAGAATGATCAGCGCCCCCACAATCACGAACAGCTTGTTGGTGGCCAGCGCCGCAAACTTCGGCCCGCCCATGTACGCCGACATGGCCACGCTGGCGTTCAGCAGGGCAGGGAAGTAGACGATGCTGTAGGTCCAGTACACCCAGCCGGAAACGAAGCCGTGAAAGGGCCCGAACGCCTCATTCGTCCAGGCATAAATGCCGCCCACGCGCGGGAATCGCGTCGCCAGCTCGGTGATCACCAGCGCTTCGGGAATGAAAAACAGAATCGCCGCGCCCAGCCACAGGCTCACCGAGCTGGGTCCGGTGTGCGCCGCCGTCGCCACCCAGCGCGGCCCCAGCACCGCGGCGACGTTGAACAACACCACGTCCCACAGCCCCATGCCCCGCACCAGCCCGTGCGGCTGCGATTCGACGGCTGTGCCCTTGGTCGGCTGCATTGCCGGAAGCATACACAATTACTGCGGCACAAGAAAGCGGATCCCGCCTGCCTCCAGCCCCAACCGCACCGGCGTTGCTCCGTAGGCTTCGCCATCAAGCTGCAGCGGCCGACCCGGCGTCACCACCGCAACCGCATGGCCCGGGAACCGCGTCACGCCCGGCGCATGCACCAGGCCCACGCTCGCGAGCGCCAGTGCCTGGAGCGGCAGCAGATACGGCGCACCGCGCAACCCCAAGAGCAACGGCTGCCCGGGGGCCGGTGTGCCCAGCCGCAGCCGCCCGCCATAAAATCGCGTCAGGCTGAACAGCAGCCCATCGAGAGGCGCCGGCGCGAGATCGCAGATCAGCGGAGCAGGGAAGTAGCGCCGCCATGCGGCTGCCGCCCGTGCCGCAAACGCCAGTTTGCCCCAGCGGCGCTTTGCGCCCGCGCCCATCGCAGCCACGATCGCGGCATCATAGCCCACGCTGGCAATCGCAAGGAAGTATCGCCTTACGGTCGCCGTTTCCGCCACGCCCAGCGGCAGCTCTTTGCCACCCAGCCGCCACGCCCGCGCCAGCCAGTCCGCGGCCGCCTCCGGCCGCGACGGGCAGCGCAGCGCGTGGGCGAGGATGTTTGCAGTTCCGAACGGCGGCGCCACGCCCAGCAGGCAACGCCCGCCCGCGGCGATCTGCGCCAGCGCGTGCAGCGTGCCGTCGCCGCCGCAGCCAATCAGCACGTCATAGCGGCTTGCGGCCTCTGCTTCCGCTCGAGCCACGCTGACTTCGCAGCGCCATCCCCGGCCGGTGAGCGCGCGCACCAGCGCGTCCAGTTGCCGCCGCCGCGACTGCGGCCGCCGGCCCGCGTCAGGATTAAAAACGATAAGCGCTTGAGGGGGAGCCAGAACCCTATGCGGGAATGCGCACCCGCGCCGACTGCCAATGCTCAATCCCCGCCTGGCAGGCCGCATACAGCCCGAACAGCGCGCCGGCGTACACCAGGTCGCCGATTGCTGCCGTGCGGAAGAACGGCACGCCCATGGCGTAGCAGGTTGCCAGCCCGCCCCAGGTATGCGGATACATCTCGGTAGTGACCCAAACGCCAAAGTTGGTTACCAGGAAAAACAGCGTCGAGCAGACCACCGTCGTGCCCAGCAGCCGCGGCAACTTCACCTTTCCCTTCAGCAGCCACAGCGCCAGCCCCAGCACCAGCAGGTACGTGCCCCAGGTGAAATACTGATCGAGGCCGCCCGCGGCGTGATACACCCACAGGTTCAGCGCAAAGTCGCTCGCCATCAGCGCCACCAGCGGCACCCATAGCTGCTTGCCTTTCATATAGCAGCCCGCCAGCAGCAGCATGGCGATCACCGGCGTGAAGTCCCACCAGTGGGGCAAAAACCGCATCCCCACGGCGCCCAGCACAAACAGCAAAATCAACATGGCTGCTTTATTCCCCTTTCGCGCTTTGCACTACCTGTTCCGTTACGAAGGATATCGCCATTTTTACTTGCTGCCAACCCAATTCTCCACTCCGCGCAGTCCTGGTCCTCGCATTTCTCCCTTTGTTTTGTGCGGTTTCGGTTTGGCATCCAACGTGTATAGAAGCTTGTAGGAGGAGAATCTCCATGACACTCAAGCGGCAAATCTTCACAAGTGTGGTGATGCTGGCATTAGCCGGCATGTGCTCGCTGCCGGTGACGGCACAACAGAACAATCCAGCCAATCAGGCGACGCAAACCCAGGCGCAAGCATCGCAGCCGGCGCAGGCGACTGCGACCCAAAAGCCGCCCTTGACCCCGCAAATCCGGCAGGGCTTTTGGGGTCGTCTCAATCCCTTCGCCCGCAAAAAGTATGTGCAGAATCAGGTCGCGCCCATCCGCGACCGCCTGAATGAGCTCGACGGTCTCAGTGCTGACAACGACAAGTCCATCGCCGATCTCGCCGCCGCCAACAAGGCCGCCTTGGCGAAAGCCAACGCCCAGGCGCAGCAGGCGAACGACGAGGCCAATGCCGCCACCCAGCAGGTACAACAGACTTCCTCCCAGGCCGATCAGCTCAACCAACAGGTCGCCAGCGTCAATACCAAAGTCCAGGGTGTCGACCAATACCGCATCGCGCAGCAAGCCGTGTTGCACTTCAAGCCTGGCCCGGCCAAGCTGAGCACTCCGGCCCAGCAGCAACTCGACACCTTCCTGCAAAACCTCGACACCGAAAAAGGCTACGTCGTCGAAGTAACCGCCTACTCCACGCGCCGAGGCCGTGCGGGCGACACTGCCAGCACGGATCTCGCCAACACCGTCGTGCGCTACTTAGTCCTGCAGCACAACGTCCCGCTCTACCGGATTTTCACTATGGGCATGGGCAACGCCTCGGCTCCGGTTTCCGCCCAAATGGGCGAAGCCGCTCCCACGCGCCGGACCCGCGGCGGTACTGTCGAAATCAAAGTCCTCAAAAACAGCCTCGCCACGAGCGGTTCGTAGTCGCAGTTTCGGCCGCAAAAAACCGGGCGCCCGCAAGGGCGCCCATTTTTTTGCCTGCCCCTCCGCGCCACCTCCCAACCGTTCGGTCCACTCTGCCAAAACTGTTAACTGTGAACTGTAAACTGTAAACTGTCTTTATGAGCGATTCAGCCGTCATCATCACCGGAGTCCGCACGCCCGTGGGGCGTTTCCTTGGAGGTTTGGCGCCGTTAAAAGCGACGCAGTTGGGCGCCATCGTGGTGCGCGAAGTGGTTCAGCGCGCCGGTATCAAGCCCGAACAGGTCGATGAATGCATCATGGGCAATGTGGTGCAGGCGGGCAACGGCCAGAACCCTGCCCGCCAGGCGGCTCTTTACGGAGGTCTCGCGCCGCACGTCGCCGCCATGACCATCAACAAGGTCTGCGGCTCCGGCCTCAAGGCAGTGGGCCTGGCGGCTCAGGGCGTGCTGCTGGGCGATACCAGCATCGTCGTCGCTGGCGGCATGGAATCCATGTCCAACTGCCCCTACCTTATGCCCGGCGCCCGCACCGGCTATCGCATGGGAGACCAGAAGGTGGTCGATTCCATGGTCCACGACGGCCTCTGGGACGTCTACGAAGACTTCCACATGGGCAACACCGCCGAGCTGGTCTCCGATACGTACAAGATCATCCGCCAGCAGCAGGACGAATATGCTCTCGGCAGCCACAAGAAGGCGATTGCCGCCATGCAAGCCGGCTACCTCGATTCGCAGATCGTCCCAGTCGAGATTCCGCAGAAAAAAGGCGAGCCCGTCATCATCTCCAAAGACGAAGGCCCCCGCGCCGATACTTCGATGGAAGCCCTCGGCAGGCTTAAGCCCGCCTTCAAAAAAGACGGTACCGTCACCGCCGGCAACGCCCCCGGCGTCAACGATGGCGCTGCCGCCGTCGTGGTGACCACCCTGGCCAAAGCGAAAGAGTTGAACCTTAAACCCAAGTTCCGCATTGTCGCTCAGGCGGTTAGCGGCCTCGAACCCAAGTGGGTGATGATGACGCCGGTCGAAGCCGTCCGCAAGCTCTGGACCAAAACCGGCTGGAAGGCCGAGGACGTCGATCTGTATGAGTTGAACGAAGCCTTCGCTGTGCAGGGCGTGGCGCTCATCCGCGAGCTTAAGCTCGACGCCGCCCGCGTCAACGTTAACGGCGGCGCGGTCGCCATCGGTCATCCCATCGGCGCCAGCGGCTGCCGCATCCTGGTCACGCTCATGTACGAGCTCGAGCGCCGCCAGGCGAAGCGCGGCATCGCGGCCCTCTGCCTCGGTGGCGGCAACGCCGTCGGCATGGCCATCGAACGTTTGTAAAAGGAAATTGGATGGAAATTACGAAGGTTGCTGTCATCGGCGGCGGCACCATGGGCAATGGCATCGCCCATGTGCTCGCCAAGTTTGGCGTGGATGTCACTCTGATTGAGGCCAACGCCGGCGCCGGCCAAAAGGCTCTCACCACCATCGAGAAAAATCTCGCCCGCGAAGTCTCCAAAGGCAAGCTCGACGAAGCCGCCTCCGCGGCTGCCCGCCGGCGCATCACCCTGGCCACCGACGTCGCCGCCGCGGCGAGCGCGCAGCTCGCGATTGAAGCCGTCCCCGAGCTTCGCGACATCAAGCTGCCGCTGCTCGCCCAGCTCAACAAAGTCCTGAGCCCCGAGGCGCTGATCGCCAGCAACACGAGCTCCATCTCCATCACCGAGCTCGCCTCCGCCAGCGGCCGCCCCGAGCAATTCGTCGGCATGCACTTCATGAATCCGGTGCCGATGATGAAGCTGGTCGAGGTCATCCGCGGCCTGCAAACCTCTGACGCCACCGTCAAGGCGGTGCAGGATCTTGCCCTGCGCCTGGAAAAAACTCCGGTCGAAGTCCACGATTATCCCGGCTTCATCGCCAACCGCGTCCTGCTGCCCATGATCAACGAAGCGATCTACTGCGTCATGGAAGGCGTCGCAACCCCCGAGGCCATCGACGAGATCATGAAGCTCGGTATGGCCCACCCCATGGGCCCGCTCACCCTTGCCGACTTCATCGGCCTCGACGTCTGCCTCCACATTATGGAAGTCCTCCACGACGGCCTCGGCGACTCCAAATACCGCCCCTGCCCGCTGCTGCGCAACATGGTCGCCGCCGGCTGGCTCGGCCGCAAAACCGCCCGCGGCTTCTATAAGTATTAGTTGTCTTGTGGCTCGCCACTTTTTGCCCCGGTCGCTCCCGATGGTCGCTTGGAGTGCGGGCTTCGATTCCCGGCAGGGTCCGCCCGTTGGCGCTCAGGGCTCCTCCAAGCTGCCGCCAATCGACGTCGTGTCGCTACGCTCGCCCGCGCCCCCACCGCTAATCGCCGTACTCGCCGGCTGGCTTGACCGCAAATCTGGCCATGGCCCCTAAAAGTACTGATCAACCCGTTTCTCCTGATCGCTCTATGGCGACCGGTTTCCGGCTCCAGTACAGCCAGCGTTCGCCGGGCAGGGCGCGGAACTCCAGTGGCACCGGGCAGAGCCGCTCGACCCTCGCCCGGCTTGGCCTTATGCCCACCCACTCTTTTTTGTACGTCCCCTTTGGCCCCGTTCGCCGGAAAGCAGCCATCAGCACGCTCTTGAATCTCGATAAAGGTAAAAGCCTTGACCTCCAGCCTCTCGGCGCCGTGGTGAACACGATCAGTCCCCCTGGTTTCACCACCCGCACCATTTCCGACAGATTCGCTGCGAGCACGGTTTCGCTCGGCAGATGCTGCAAGACACAGTAGGCCAGCACGAGATCGGCCACACCGTCTCCCATCGGCCGCAGGCTAGCGCCCTCGGCCAGATGAAACTCAACCCCGTGCCCGATTCCCTCGCGCGCCCTCGCCAACATCGTCTCCGATATATCGAACGCGTGGCACACAGTGACTTCTGTTGCAATGGCCCGAGTCAGACGACCTACTCCGCAGCCAAGTTCGACTACCGTGTCGGTCGCGGTCGGTTGATATCCAACCGCGCGCTTGATTTCCCTCCAGATACGGTCGCCGGAGTCCCAGAACTGGGCCTCATCGCGATGGGCAAACGAGCCGTAGGACGAGACGTACCAAAGCGGGTTCTCTTTGGCCTTCTCCTCCCAAAATCTCCTTGAACTTGCCAAGTCCGCCATTGGGTCAATCGGTGCTTTGCTCCCAACCAGCGCTCCGCAATTTATGGGCCAGTCGCCCAACCCGCGCGGCATGGGCGCAAAGCTGAGCCGGTGCGTTCGTGGCACCACCGGCGTGCAGAAAATGTGAAGTTGGCTGCAGCCTCGATTTTCCGCCGAAAGCCCGGGCACGCCAGCTCCACGAGCCGCCACGCCGCTGGCACACGGATTGCATGGGCGGACGCGGAGAGACACATGCTGTCACCAGCGCTTGCGGAACTTGAGACTGGAATCCGCCGTCCGGCCTCGCGCTTGCGCGACCTGCTGGCCGCGCCGCTGCACGATCTGGCCGTTCGCGATCACCTTTTGTTCCAATTTTGCCCCCTGCGATGCGGTATGCAGGTGCTCGAGGCCGGACCCGGCAATGGCTACACGGGCTATAGACTAGCGCCGCTGATGCAACAGGTCACCCTCGTGGACGTGAAGCCGCTCCTGATCCTGGAGCTGCAACGGCGGTTCGCGTCTGTGCCAAACGTCAACGCCGAAGTGGCGGATCTGGCGAGCACGGAGTGGCCACGCTCGCTACGCGACTATGACCTGGTTTTCGGACTCGATGTTTTCGAATACGTTCCCGACCCCGCACAAGGCCTGCGCAACGCCTGCCGCACGCTCCGCAATGGCGGAATGCTCTTCTTCAGTTTTCCGAACTACCCGCCTCCGAAGGGCGATGGCGTGACGCGTTTCGAGACCAGGGCGCCGCTGGACGCGATGCTGCGGGCTGCCGGCTTCGCCCGTTGGGACATCTTCGCTGTTCAACTCCATCCGTGGGCGCGTGCGGTTTACGAAGTTTTTCACGAATGGCCATTGCGAACCCTGCGCCGGGTGCGCCGCAAGAGCAGGACCGGGCGCCCCCAGACTTTCGACCAAACCTGGACTTTCCAGAACCGTTTTCACCTGGTGGCTCTTAAGGGTCTCTTGCATTTAATCTGGCTGCTCGCGGAGGGCATAATGCAGGCGGGCGGCCCACTGTTTCATGCGTGTCAAATAGCTCCCGCAGGCGATCCCACGACGCTCGTCTATGGCCACTTGGTCGTGCGCGCCTGGAAGGACTAACGCTCCCTCAATCGCCGCAATGGCCGCAGTCAAGCGGTCCGCATCCCCAAGGAGTTCGAGCTTCCGGGTCCGGAAGTTGCGATTCATCGGGGTGGCTCGCCACATTTTGCCCGGGTCGCTCCCGTTGGTCGCTTGGAGTGCGGGCTTCGATTCCCGGCAGGGTCCGGCCGCCGGCGCTCAGGGCTCCTCCAAGCTGCCGCCAAAGGCGGCCGCCTGGTACTGGAGCTGGAAGAACCACTCGGCCTGCTCGAGTGGCTGGCGCAGAAGCCCCCGATCGACGAGCCGTTCCCGGAAATCGAAGATCCCCCGCCCGAGCCGGTGGACTTTTGAACGGCCGTTGGCTCGACACCGATAGTGCCTCCCGCGCCGTTCGCGATCCTCGCGGGCCAGTGGCGGCGCAGATTGCGCAATACCTGCCGCCGGGTTGGACTGCACTCTCGTCACCGGCAACACCCTCGAGTTCAGCCGCGTCCCCGGCCTCCGTCTCGAAAATTGGTTCGTCTAGGTAATTCCTCCGGTTTGCATCCCGCTCTCGATGCGCGTACTCTGGCGGCGGTTGAGTATGCAGCGCGCGGGAACCGGTCTCGGAATTGTACTGCTGTTGTTGCTGGTGTTGGGCGTAACCGCGCGGGCGGTGCAGCCCGTCTACCGGGTCGCGCCGGACACGATCTTTCTGCCCCTCGACGGCGTCGCCCTCAACGCCCACACCGGCCATGTCCTCTGGCGCTTTCCGCGTTACACCGGCCAGACCTACACCGACGGCCACGGCCTGCTGCTGCTGGGCTGGACCGTCGCCATCGCTCCTCACCTGCATCACTACACCACCCGTATCTGCCGCCTGCGCACCCGCGATGGCCATCGCCTGTGGTGCCATGATCACGCCGCCGTGCGCGAGTGGGTGGTCGATAACACCGGCCGATTCCTCTACCTCCACACGCCCAACCGCCTCGAGATTCTTGATGCCTCCGATGGTCAGCCCAACCATGGCTTCGATCTGGACCGGGACTCCGAACTCAGTCTCATGCCCCTGCCTTCGACTGGTGTCCTCATGCTGGAGCGTCATCGCGGCAACGTGGTGCAGGCGCTTCGCTATCAGCCCGGCGCCGCCGCGCTTCAGCCGGTGACCGTGCCCGCCAAGGTGTATCCCTTCCGCGGCGACGGCCGCGGCCTGCTGCTCTACGCCAAGCCCCGCCACGAATTCTTCCTTGCCGCCCCCTTCCGCCGTCTCTTCGACCGCCATCAGCCTGCGGAGGCCGGCGCGGACACCTTCCCCCTCGCCGAGCTCGACGACAGTGGCTTCCTGTTCACCGACTGGGCCGGCGATCAGCCCGTGATCCGCGGCGGCACCTACGCCGGCGCGGTGTGGCACGCTCCCCGCCGCGCTCCCGCGCCCCAACTCGCCTTGACCCACCTGGCGGCAATTATGCTCGAGCCAAAAAACGATGGCGCCAGCCAACTACTCGGCTGGAGCCTTGCCTCTGGCGAACGTCTCTATTCCCGCGAAGTCTCCGCGGACGCTGGCCGCAACCCCCGCCTCCACGCCTCCGCCGATGCTGTCGTGGTGCAGACGAATTCTGGCGTACTCCTCTACAACGCCGTCAGCGGTATCGAGCGCTGGCACGCCGACCAGCCAGTCGATACGCTCGCCGCCATCGCCCGCACCGCCGTGGTCTTCTGGGACGGCAGCGGGGGGATGATCGGTCTCGCCCGCAACAACGGCTCGCTGCTCTGGCGCGTCCGCTTCCAGACCGTCAGTGCCCCACTTCCGTTCTAGTCGCGACCGCCCACCCCTCACCCTCCACCACCCCCATCCGGGTTCCCCCTTCATGGACATTTCGCTTTATCTTCGCCTTCGGCGCGTGCTACCATTCCCCCATGTCAGACGAACGCAGCCGAAACCTTGATGCCGCTCTCTCGCAAATTGAAAAGCAATTCGGTAAAGGCTCCATCATGCGCCTGGGCTCGCATGACGCCATCGGCCCCATTGCCGTCATCTCCACCGGCGCCCTCTCGCTCGACGCGGCTCTCGGCGTCGGCGGCATGCCCCGCGGCCGCGTGATCGAGATCTTCGGTCCTGAGTCGTCCGGCAAAACCACGCTCGCCCTCCAGGTCATCGCACAGGCGCAAAAAGCCGGCGGCATGGCTGCATTCATTGACGCGGAACACGCTCTCGACCCTGCCTATGCCAAAAAACTGGGTGTGGACATCGACAACTTGCTGGTCTCGCAGCCCGACTTCGGCGAGCAGGCGCTGGAAATCGCCGAAGCGCTCGTCCGCTCCGGCGCCGTCGATGTGCTCGTTGTCGATTCCGTCGCGGCGCTGGTGCCCAAAGCCGAGCTCGATGGCGAAATGGGCGACTCCCATGTCGGCCTCCAGGCGCGCCTGATGTCGCAGGCCCTGCGCAAGCTCACCGGCCTGGTCTCCAAGTCGCGCACCTCGATGGTTTTCATCAACCAGATCCGCGAAAAAATCGGCGTCATGTTCGGCAGCCCGGAAACCACCACCGGCGGCCGTGCCCTCAAGTTCTACTCCACCGTCCGGGTAGATATCCGCCGCATCGCCGCCATCAAAGACGGTGACGCCGTCATTGGCAATCGCACCCGCGCCAAAGTCGTCAAGAACAAAGTTGCCGCCCCGTTCCGCGAAGCCGAGTTCGACATCATGTACGGCGAAGGCATCAGCGCCACCGGCGACCTGATCGATCTCGGCGTCGCCCACAACGTGGTTGAAAAATCCGGCTCCTGGTACTCCTACGCCGGCGAGCGCATCGGCCAGGGCCGCGAAAACGCCAAGCAGTTTCTCGCCGAACACCCCGACATCTTCCAGAAACTCGATCAGCAGATGCGCCAGCGCCTCGGCCTCCTCCCCTCGGCTTCCTCAGAACCCACCGAGCCCGCCGCTCCGCCCGCCTCCTCGCGCGCCGCCGCCGCCGCTCCCGCCCGCCGCTCCTGAGCGTGGCAACTTGGCCTGGCAGCGAACTCCGGCATAGCGGGTGAAGCGAACCTGCACGCAAAGTGCGCCGGGAGGGCCACCCGACGGGCACCAAGGCGGTCTGGCGGGCCGGCCGATGCAGAACGGTTTCATCGAGAGCTGCAACGGGCGCATGCGGGACGAGTGTCTCAATCTTCACGAGTTCGCCACTGTCCCGCACCTGCGCGCGTCATCACCGCCTGGCCACAGCGGTCTGGACGGGACCCCCAACCGGCTGAATGTCTCACCTGAACTGGACCAAAAAAGGGGAGCACCGCACACGTGTGCCGCGCCCGTCATTGCAAATACAGGCCTTATGAGCAAACGTGGCACAGTTAGGCCACTTGCGTGGAGCAGCAGACGGCACCGTCCTCTTACAGCTTGGCGGCGGCGGTGCGGGCGAAGTAGGTGATCACGAGGTCGGCGCCGGCGCGGCGGATGGCGGTGAGGGTCTCCCACATGGTGCGCTCCTGGTCGAGCCAGCCGGCGCGCGCCGCCGCGAGGATTTGGGCGTACTCGCCCGAGACCTGGTAGGCGGCGAGCGGCACGGCAAACTTCGAGCGCGCGGCGTGGAGCACGTCGAGATAAGGCAGCGCGGGTTTGACCATGAGGATGTCGGCGCCCTCGGCCAGATCGAGCGCCATCTCGCGCAGCGCCTCGCGGCCATTGGCCGGATCCATCTGGTAGCCGGAGCGGTCGCCTTCCTGCGGCGCCGAGCCGGCGGCTTCGCGGAAGGGACCATAAAACGCCGAGCAAAATTTGGCGGCGTAGGACATGATGGGCAGCCCGATGAAGCCGGCGCCGTCAAGGCCGCGGCGGATGGCCTGCACGCGGCCATCCATCATGTCACTGGGCGCAATCAGGTCGCTGCCGGCTTCCGCTTGCGAAACCGCGGTTTTGGCGAGCAGCTCCAGCGTAGGGTCGTTAAGCACCTCGACGGAATGGCCACGCTTTCCGACGATGCCGCAATGGCCGTGCGCGGTGTACTCACACAGGCAGAGATCTGTAATCACCTGCAGAGCCGGCACGTGCTTTTTCAGCGCCCGTGTGGCTTGCTGGGCGATGCCGTCCTGAATCCAGGCGCCGCTGCCTTCGTTGTCCTTGTGCTCCGGAATACCGAACAGCAGAATTGCGGGCACGCCCGCGTCGGCCACCGCGCGCGCCTCCTCGGTCAGCTTATCGATTGAAAGATGGTACTGGCCGGGCAGGGAAGCGATTTCCTTGCGGACACCGCTGCCCGGCACCGCAAACAGCGGCTGCACCATGCAGTCGCGGCTCAGGCGGGTTTCGCGCACCAAGGTGCGCAGGCCCGGGTTTTGGCGAATGCGGCGGGGACGGTGGGTGGGGAACATGAGGAAGAAAAGCTTACAGTTTACAGCTTACAGCTTACAGTTGGCGGGCTCAGGGGGCGGGGAAGTGGTCGGAGACGAAGGCGCGAGCGGCGGCGGGGTCGGCGAGGACGCCTTCGAGTTGGGCGTCTTCGACGGTGTCGAGGATTTCCTTGAAGCGCGGGCCGGGGGGGTAGCCCATGGCGATCAGGTCCGCGCCGGTCAGCAGACGCGGTGGGCGCAGCTCGTCGGGCTTGAGGGCCGCTAGCTGCTGGCGCGCCAGGTTGTAGAGGCTGAGGTCGCCGTGGCTGGCCGAGCAATCCAGACGGAGCAGCGTCAAGTGATCGTGAAGCGCCGGGCGGCGGAGGAAGCGCTTGCGGGTGCTTTCGCGCATCCTGGGCAGCTCGATCCATTGCATGTGCTCGGCCACCAGCGCCACCACCTCGTCGCGATCGGCCTTCGACAAGCGCAGGCGCTGGCCGATAGCGGCGGCCATGGCGGCGCCGACGGAGGCGTGCCGGTCGAAGCGGATGCGGTCGGGGGCGCGGCGGAAGGTTTTTGGTTTGCCGACATCGTGGAGCAGCGCGCCGAGCGCCAGAGCCGGCGAGACCGGATGGGGCAGGGCTTCGAGGAGCAGCAGCGTGTGGATCCAAACATCGCCCTCGGGATGGAACTGGGGCGGCTGTTCGACGCCGTGCATGGCGGCCACTTCGGGCAGAATGTGGACGAGCAGGCCGGTCGCGTCGAGCAGCTCGAAGGCGCGGCGGGCGTGGCCTTCGGTCAGCATCTTCAGAATTTCATCGCGGATGCGCTCGGCGCTGATCTGGCCGATTTCTCCGGCATATTGCCGGATGGCCGCCAGTGTCGCAGGTTCGATGGTGAAACCGAGCCGCGCCGCAAAGCGCACCCCGCGCAGCATGCGCAGCCGGTCTTCCTGAAAGCGGCGCTCGGGTTCGCCAATGGCGCGGATGATGGCCGCGTCGAGGTCGGCGCGACCGCCAACATAATCAAGGATTGCGCCCGTGGCCGGATCGAGCAGCAGGCCATTGATGGTGAAATCACGCCGCAGGACGTCTTCGCGCGCGGTGGTGGCGTAGCGCACGCCTTCCGGATGCCGTCCATCGTGATAGCTCGCCTCGGTGCGGAAGGTGGCGACCTCGATGCTGGCCTCCGGCTCGTGCGCCAGCACCACGCCAAACTGCGCGCCGACCGCCGAGTGCCGGGGAAATAGCGCCATCACTTGGTCGGGCGAGGCGTCAGTGGCTACGTCGAAGTCCTGAGCTGCGCGCCCGAGCAGCCGGTCGCGCACCGCTCCGCCGGCGTAGAGCGCCTGAAATCCGGCTGCGCGCAACCGATCCGCAATCCGCCTGGCGGCTACTTCTGACATCGCTTCAGTCTAGATCGTGTCCGCGGCGGCTGAATCCGGGGATGTACCGGCTGGCGGGCGTGACGCGCAGCCGTTGCGGGTGGCGCTGGCCGTATTGCCAGCGCGCCAGCGTGGCTACCAGCACGATCAGAAAGCAGATTTCTACGAAGACTTTTTCGGCATCAAGCCAGTCTATCGACCGGTTGAGCATCTCGGGGTCGAGCAGCAGGCTGTGCAGGAAAAACAGCGCCGCCGCGCCGTAGGAGGCGAAGTGAAGCAGCTTCCAGCGGCGGCGGCCCAGTGTGACGCGGAAGTATGAGGTTAGAACCACTACGGCGACCAGATACAGGCTGACGGCGCCGATCAGATTGGCGTTTGGCTGCTGCGGGGCATGCGCGGGCCAGAGAATCTGGGTCCAGGTGAACGGCACTCGCTGCGAAACCAGCAGCGGGAGGGGATGCAGGGCAGCCGCGGCCAGGGCGACATAGCCGGTCCAATTATGGAGATCGAAAATATCTCCGCGCCAGTGCGGCCAGGAGCGCAGGGGATCGTAGCGCACCGAGATCAGCAGGCCGAGAAGGATATTGACGGTCAGCAGCGCAAGGGCGACCAGACCGGCATCGGCGGATAGCGCGATAGCGCTCATGGTCCGCCAAGTCTAGCACGGGCCTGCTATGCTTCTGGCATGGCTGCGACTGCTTCCGCGGAAAGCTGTCCGGTGTGCGGCGGCACGGGATGGAGGATGTTGCCCGGAGCTGCCGGGGCGCCCGCGCGCGCGACCCGATGCGACTGTCATTTTGCGCGGCGCGCCGCGGAGTTGCTGGCCGCGGCCAATATTCCGCCGCGTTATGAACATTGCACGCTGGATAATTTCCACACCGAGGGTTCGCGCGAGCTGTTCCTGGCGCACCAGACCGCAATTGCCTATGCACGTGATTTCCCTCCGGATACCAACCGCGGGCCGCGCGGCCTGCTGCTGTACGGCGGTGTGGGTGCGGGGAAAACCCACCTGGCGGTGGCGATTGCGGCCAAGCTGCTGGAGCGGGGGTTTGGCTGCCGCTTTGTGGATCACCGCGCCCTGCTGAAGCAGATTCAGGCCACCTTCGATCCCGCCAATCCGGCCACGGAGGCGGGCGTGGTGCAGCCGCTGCTCGAAGCCGAGGTGCTGGTGCTGGACGATCTGGGCGTCGGGCGCGCGACCGATTGGGCGCTGGAGACGCTGCACTATATCCTCAACCACCGCTACATGAATAACGGAGCCACGATTGTGACCACCAATCTGGAAGATCGCGAGCCGCGCTCGCGCCTGGCTGCCGCTGACAGCCCCGATCCTGGCTCGCTGCTCGATGCCGTCGGCGAGCGCCTGCGCTCGCGCCTCTATGAAATGTGCGTATTCGTGGCTCTCCACGGCAGCGATTTCCGGCGTACCTACGCCGCCCCCGTGGTTCGTTGAGCGGCTCGCGCCGCCCTGGCGCGGGGCTGCGCGTCCCAGGCCTTCCGCTGGCCGGCTCCCCCAGTCCCGCGTTGACAGTTGCCGAGGTTGGGGACTATCATAACTACTGCGCTCCGAAGCAGATCCGGCTCAATTCAGCAGGCGCCTTGGACGGCCACCGGCGGGCGTGATAGCCGTTGCCGTCCGTATTTCGCAACCTCATGGAAGACTTCGAACAGCTCCTCGAAACATTTGAACAGCAAAACCAGGCCAGTGAAGGCGAAGTGCTTAAGGGCACCGTCCTCAAGATCGACGGCGAAGACGTCGTCGTGGATATCGGACAGAAATCCGAAGGTGTGGTGCGGCTGCGCGAGTTCGTGGATGCCGAAGGCGTAGCGCAGGTCCATCCCGGCGACATCATCGATGTCGTCATCGAGCATGAGGGCGGCGAGCGCGGGCTGCGCCTGTCGCACGAGCGCGCCGCGCGGCTGCGGCTGTGGGACGAGCTGGAGCACGCCCACGAGCAGGCCACCATCATGCAGGGCCGCGTCGTCGAGCGCATCAAGGGCGGAGTGGCCTGCGATATCGGGGTGAAGGCGTTTTTGCCCGGTTCGCAACTGGATTTACGCCCCGTGCATAATCTGGACGTCTTTCTCGGCCAGGAAGTCCGCGTCCGCATCATCAAGCTGAACAAGAAGCGCGGCAATATTGTGGTCTCGCGCAAATCGGTGCTGCAGGATGAGCTCGACGCCCGGCGCACCCAAACCCTGGAAACGCTGGAAGAGGGCCAGGTCGTGACGGGTGTGGTCAAGAACGTCACCGAATACGGGGTGTTTGTGGATGTGGGCGGCATCGATGGTCTGCTGCACGTCAGCGACCTGTCCTGGGGCCGCGTCGCCCATCCCAGTGAAATGGTGCAGCCCAACGACGAGATCACCGTCAAGGTGCTCAAGTTCGACAAGGCGCGCATGCGCGTCTCGCTGGGCTTCAAGCAATTGCTGCCCGATCCCTGGGCGGACGCCAAGGAGCGCTATCCGGTGGGCGCGCGGGTGAAGGGCAAAGTCGTGAGCGTCACCGACTACGGTTGCTTTGTCGAGCTGGAACAAGGCATTGAGGGGCTGATCCATATCTCGGAAATGTCCTGGTCGAAGCGCACCAAGCACCCCTCGAAGATTGTGGAAATGGAGCAGCAGCTCGAGGCGGTAGTGCTGGACGTCAATCCGGGCGAGCGGCGGATGTCGCTCTCGCTGCGGCAGGCGCAGTCGAATCCCTGGGAAACGCTGGCTGATCGCTTTGCGCCGGGCAGCATTGTCGAGGGACGGGTCCGCAACTTGACCGACTTTGGCGCCTTCGTCGAAATCGAAGATGGCATTGACGGGCTGGTGCACATCAGCGACTTCTCCTGGACCAAGCGCATCCAGCACCCTTCGGAAGTGGTTAAGAAAGGCGATAAGGTCCGGGCCAAGATCCTGAGCATCGATGTGGACAACCGGCGCCTGTCGCTGGGCATACGCCAGCTTGAGCCCGATGCCTGGGAAAACTTCTTCGCCACCCGCCAGTTGGGCGAAGTGCTGCCTGGCAAGGTGCTGCGCCTGGCGCCATTCGGGGCATTTGTAGAGCTGGAGGGTGGCATTGAGGGCCTGTGCCACAACTCCGAGATTAACCAGGCGATTACCGATGGTGGGCCGCCCATCATCGGCCACGAATACGAGTTCAAGATCATCAAGCTCAGCCCGGGGGACAAGAAGATTGGCCTCAGTCTGCGCTCCGCGCTGCACGACTCCGAGCGCGACCTGATCGAGTCCTACCGCCATCAGCCGGGCAACACCGGGGCCACGATCGAAGAGCACGTTTCCCAGAAGCGTGCGGGCAACGAGTCCTCGTCCTAGGCGCATCCAAGCGGGGATGGCCTCCCATACAACCCGCGATCACGATGAGATTCGCTGCTGGGCGGAAGACCACGACGCCACTCCTTCGGTGGTGAGCCGCAGCGGCGGGATGCTGCGCTTCGAGTTTGCCGCCAACCTTCCGGGCGAGCTGGCCGACGTCTCCTGGGACGACTTCTTCGGGGTCTTCGACGAGCGCGGCCTCGAACTCGTCTATGATGACAAGCCCGGCAGCCGCTTCCACAAGCTCGTCTATCCGGAAACCGTGGAAGCCAGGCCGGCTACGCGCCGGCCGGCACGGGCGAAAATCCAGCCCATCCGCGCCCGCTCTGCCAGCAGCCGCACGGGCACGCAGGCGCGCTCGCCCAAGGCCAAGCCACGCGTGACGCGCACCGGAATGAAAACCCTCGCGCGCGGCAAGTCCACCTCGCGCCGCCGCCCGAAAGCCGCCTAGTTCATCGCTTCCGCCCCACGTAGCGCAGCGGTGGAACCGCGGATGGCGAAACATGGCCGTCACCGGCGCGGTTGGCAAGCAGCTCGAAGGCGTAGGCCATGCCGACCAGCTTGGCGTCATCCCGGGCGCGGCCGAGGAGCTCAATATCCACGGGATTGCCGAGGATGTCACGGCCGGCGGGAAACACCACGGTAGGTACGCCATTGGCGGCGCTGGGCGTGTCGCGGCGGCCAAAGCTGGGGCGCTCGCCCCCTCCGTCGTTGAGACTGATTTCGCTTAACAGACCGGGATAGACGACCGCATCAACGCCGCGATGATCGGCGCCGGCGGCGTTAAGCCAGGCCCGGACGCCGGCCTGACGCAGGTGGCGATACGCACGATGGGCGGCAATTTGCGCTGCACTCATGCGTGGCGGCTCCGGCTCGGCACACGCGGAGAGAGGGAGGCGGGAATAGGCGATCATTTTCTGCGAGCACTCCACCTGCACAAAGTTATGCAGCGGAAAGCCTTGCGCGAGCAGCTCGGGGTGGCGGTCAAGGTAGCGCATCCAACCCTCGGCTTCGAGATTGCCACCGGCAGTGTCGCGGGGGTGCGGCGGACGGTCGGGCCCGCCGACGGTGGCGCCCATGGGGACCAGGGTGGCGCCAGCGGCGGTGAAGAAGCGTAACGCCGCTTTCTCGGCGTCCAGGGTTTCATGAGTGCCGAACGGATCCCGCCAGGCCGAGGCGATGATGCCGATGCGCTTGCCGCGGAGGGCATTGGGGTCCAGCACGCTGCGCCAGTTGTGGGGCCGATGTTTATTCGCTTCGGCGGTAGCAGGATCATTCGCGTCGGTGCCGGTCACCACGTTGAGCATATCCGTCAGATCGGGGACGGAGCGGGCGAGCACGCCGCCGGTATCGGTCATCCAGACAAGCGGCATGATGCCCGAGCTGCTCTCCATGCCGTCGGTGGGCCGGAGCGTGACCAGACCGGCGGCGCTCGCGGGTGCGTAGAGCGAGTCGCCTGTCTGGGTGCCCAACGCGGCAGCGGCAAAGCTTGCGGCTACGGCGACGGCCGAGCCGCCGCTGGAGCCGAGCGCCGAGCGCGAGGGGCTGAATACATTCCAGACCTGTCCCCAGGCATCATTGGAATAGAAGCCGTTGGTGGCGTATTCCTCCATGGCGGCCTTGCCGATGATGACGGCTCCGGCAGAGCGCAGCCGTGCGACCTGAAAGGCATCGTGCGCGGGACGGAAGCCGGCGAAGGTCAGACTGCCGTTGGTGGTGGGCATGTCGAAGGTGTCGTAGAGATTTTTGATGGCGACGGGAATGCCCAGCAGGCGGCCCCGCCGGCCAGCGCGGCGCGCGACGTCAGTAGCCTTCGCCTGCGCTAGCGCGTTCCCGGCGACGATCTCGAAAGCATGAAAACCGAACTGACCGCGGTCGTAGGCGGCGATGCGGTTCAGGTACGCCTGGGTAATGGCCTGCGAGGTGGTCTCGCCCGACTCCATCGCGGCCTGCAACTGATCGATGGTCTTGCCTACGACGTTATAGGCGACGGAGGTGGTTGTGGGCAGGGGCGCAGGGGGCGGCGGCTGCGGCACACGGCGCGCTGCGGTGGCCGGGCAGGTGAGGGTGAAATTGGCCACCGAGCAAATCTCGGCGGGCGTGAGGCCGGCGAGATTGGGATGGGCGGCCAGTTGCCCAGCCATGGCTTCGGCACGTGCCTGGGCAGCGGCCGAGGTCTGGGCGTTGACGCGCGGACCCAGCACGACAAAGTGCAGCAGCGAGCGGCTCTGGTCCGCGGGGATGTGGAGCGTATTGACGAAGGCCGGGAAATTGCGCCGATAGCCACGGTAGCGGAGAGAGTCCCGGAAGGGATCGTTGAGCCAATCGCCGGCAAAGAAAAACCGGCCGGTAACGGTGATTTGCGTGCCTCCCACCAGCCGCGAGGCCTGTTTGGCGGCCGGGGTGGCATAGGCGATCCAGACGTCGTGCGGACTTACGCGCGTGCCACCGCTGGAGGTGCGCACGAGATAACTGGAATACGGTCCGGAGGCGCCAATACCGGTCTGGCCGCCGAAGGCGGCATCGAGCGTGAGCGGGCGCGCGGAGGTGTTGGTGAAGGTATCGAGCCAGCGTCCCCAGTTGGCCTGCCGGTTAATCCAGATGGAACGGGTGATGTTGGCAGGGCCCAAGGCCACGGCACGGGTGCTGACGGAGTGCTCATGGCCGTCGAACTGCAGGCCAAAGCCGCGCAGCATTTGGCCGTTGAAGCGGGGCGCAGGCGAGCTATCGATGCGTACCCGCAGCCCGCCGTAGCCGTTGATCGTGGTGGTGAAGGGAGCGCGCGCACCCTCGCCGGTCTGGGTGCCCCAGATGCTGCCGGTATCGACGCCGGGCGGCGCCGCATCCTGAATGCCCCAGAACGTGCCATTCGGGGCACCGACATAGCTGAAGGCGTGCGCCGCGCGCACCGCCACCAGCGCCATGGCCAGCATCGTCAAGCCCAGAGCGTAACGGAAGAGCGGTTTCATGCCATCCCAAGCCTCGCCGGGATGGTAGCACACCGAGCGGACTGCTGGGCATGGGGTCAGGCAGGCTCTGACTATCGTGTCTGGGCGGGCGCGACCAGTGCGGCTAGGGTCGGGAATTCGTCCAGCACTTGGCGGAGTCGAAGGGCATAGTGGTCCTCGATTTCGCTGCGTTCGGCGGCGGTGAGTGAGTTGTAGAGGTCCTTGGGGGATACGAAGACCTGGCCGCGGGCGATGGCTCCGCCGTAGGGCAGGTTGAAGATGCCGGCGCGTGCGTCCGTCGCACCGCTTAGGGAGCGCAGAAAAATGTTGGCGACTTCCTGTCGATTGTAGGGAGAGTTGAGCTTGGAGTCGATATCGGACTTGAGGTCCTCGAGTGCGGGGTGGAAGATCCGCTGGGCGAGGTGGATCTGGTGGAGCATGCTCTCTGGCGAGCTGGCGGGGGTTTCGAGAATCACGGGCGCGTCGGCAGGGATGAGCTTGGCGACGCGCCGGGCGGCTTCGACGCCCTGAATGCTGAGACAGCGATGCTCGCTGCCGGTGGTGATCTCGCTGAGGTGAACCTGAATTATACGATCACGGAACTGGCGGATCATAGCCTGAGCCACGAGCATTGTGGGATCAACTTTTTCCGCGTGGGCGAGGTCGAGGCATAGTTTGGCCTGCGGCAGTTGATCGAAGAGCGGCTGCATTTCTTCCGGCGTGCGGCCGGCAGATTTGCGTGTATCCAAGTTTTCAATCGCTAGCCGGGCCTGGAGCGGTTGCCAGCGCATGGGATTGGCGATGACATCAGGGTGAACGATGATCCATCTGATCTGATCGGGAATGTGGGAGAGTTCTTCGATTACGAGGGCTTCTTCGCTGGGATCGAGGCGGCTGGGCGCGTGGAGGGAGACGTAGGAGTAAGCGGATAGATCGAGGCTGGGGAGGGCGGCAAGGAGCGTGGGGAGCTCGCTGCGGCGGAGGGCGGACAGCTCGACGGTGCAGAGGTTGAGCGGCCGCAAGAGGTCGAGCGCGGTGCGGAAGTCGCCTTTGCTGATGGCTCCTGTGGAGAAGCCGATAGTGTTTTCAGAAGATGGCATAGCGAACCAGTTGCGAGCCGAGGTTTTTAGCAGCGAGCAGGTCCATCAGTGCATTTTCGAACGGGTGGCTTGCATCGCGTAAGTGGTTGAACAGCGGATCTGCTGCAGCTTGGCCTGGAGGAAGCTGCTCGAGCTCTTCGCGCTTATCGCGCAAGGCTAAAAGGAAAATCTCGTAGTTGGTGAAAATCGCCTCCCTTGTCGTGGGTGAGGCATCCTGATCGAGGCAGGCCTGGGCGATGATCTCAAGCGGTGGGGTGGTGGCGAGGTGGCGGAAGTGGTCGAGCGTTTCGCTTGCGTTAGGCTGCGGCTGGGTTTCGTACCAGCGCAGGCAGGAGTACAGGCCGGCGGTGTAGATCAGTTTGCGCGAGAAGCGGAGTTTCACGTTGCGCAGGACTGCTTTTTTTCCGGCCTGGTCGTGAAATTTGTCGGCGAAATCAACGCCGAGCGTTCGCCAATAGCGGATCAGATCGTTCAACAGAAATCTCGGCGTCAGTTTTTTTTGCGAAAACGAGCTCGGCTCAATGAGGTAGCGGCTCAGCAGCGCGTTTAGCACGCGGTCGTAGGCCTGCGTTGGAGGTTGGCCTAAGGCAACCGATTCGAGGAGGAGGAGCATACGCAGAGTGAGGTTGCGATTGCTGTCATCCTGGCCACCGATCAGGTGTACGAGCTGATGGCTAAAGACGAGGCCACCGAAGGTGCCGGTTGCGCCCGGCGCAAGGTGCTCGAGCTCACGCTGTGCTTTAAGCATGGCACTAAAATGGGCGGGGCTGACTTGCCCATCGACTAGCAGCACCCAATCGAGGTCACTGCCGCTGGACCATTCTTCGCGTGCTAGTGACCCGAAAGCAACGAGGGTCGAGTCGGGCGGCAGACTGAGCTTGTCAGATACCAGCTCGGTTAGGATGGTTTTTTCTGCGATGGAATCGGCATGTGCAGCGGCAATCGCTGGATAAAGCCCGGAGGGGCAAAGCTCATCGAGCGCAGAGCGATGGGGAGCGTCGGCCACAGGACATTTTACGGCAAGATCGGTGGCGAGGGTGACTGCCCTCGTTGCGTGGCCGAGGTGCATGAGGAAGAGCAGGGCAACTGGCGCGGTTTGCGAGCGTGCCGCCCCCGGCGATGGCGTCAGTCGACGATGGCGGCGAGCTGGCCGCTTTTTTGTTCCCACTCGGCGTAGAGGCGGGAGCGGTCGGCTTGGCGCTCCTGGTAGGCCTTCATGAGGGCGGCGGCGCGGGTGCCGTCGCGGAAGGTTTGCTCGCTGCCCATTTCTGATTCCATGCGCTGCACGTCGGCTTCGGCCTCGGCAATGGCCTTTTCCAGCGCGGCAATGGAATTGCGCAAGGCCTCCTGGCGCTGCGGGTTGACGCGCTTTACTTTCGGAGACTTGCCCGGGCTGGCCGAGGGCGTGCGTGCAGCCTCGCTGGTCCCTGGCCCCTGCCCCCTGGCCTCTGCGTTCGCCTGGTCCAGATGCCAACGGTATTGTTCGTAATCGCCGGGATAGATCTCCACGCCGCCACCCTGTTCGAAGGGCGTGACGTGGATGATCTTCGAGGCCAGGCCATCGATGAAAGCGCGGTCGTGAGAGACGAAAATTACCGTGCCGTTGTAGTTCTTGAGCGCCTCCAGCAAAACTTCTTTGGCCTGGAGGTCGAGGTGGTTGGTGGGTTCGTCGAGCAGTAAGCAATTCGAGGGCTGCAGCAACATGCGCGCCAGGGCGTAGCGGTTGCGCTCGCCGCCCGAGAGCACGCCGATGCGCTTAAAAACGTCGTCGCCGTGGAATAGAAAGCTGCCGAGCAAAGTGCGCAACTGCGGGACCATAAGCGCCGGGCTGATCGAGGTCAAATCATCCAGGATGCGGGCAGTGGGATCGAGGGCTTTGTACTGGTCCTGAGCGAAAAAGTCGAGCGTGACCTGGTGGCCTTCGACGCGCTCGCCCGCATCGGGCGACTCGACGCCGGCGAGCAGGCGCAGCAGGGTAGATTTGCCGGCGCCGTTCTGGCCGATGAGACCGATGCGGTCACCGCGCTCGAGCACCACGTCAAGCTTCTCGAACACGCGGGTGTCGCCGTAGGCTTTGGAAATCTGGCGCAGCTCGAGCACGCGGCGGCCGCTGGGCTTGGGCTGGGGAAAGGAGAAGTGAATGATTTCCTGCGCGGGCGGGATCTCGATTTCCGGCATGCGATCGAGTTCCTTGATGCGGCTCTGCACCTGCGCCGCCTTGGTCGCGGTATAGCGGAACTTGTTGATGAAGGCTTCGAGCTGCTCGCGGCGGTCTTTCTGGTTCTTGTAGGCGGCGCGGAGCTGCTCCAGGCGCTCATCGCGCTGCTTCAGGAAACTGGAGTAATTGCCGGTGTAGAGAGTGATCGTTTGCTGACCGAGTTCGATGACCTTCTCGACCACGGCATCGAGGAAGTAGCGGTCGTGGGAAACCAGCAGGCAGGTGTGCGGATAGTGATTGAGGTAATCCTCCAGCCAGTTGCGGGTTTCCAGATCCAGGTGGTTGGTCGGCTCGTCCAGCAGCAGGACTTGCGGTTCAGCGAGCAGCAGCTTGGCCAGCGCGATGCGCATTTGCCAGCCGCCGGAGAAGTCCTCACAGGGCCGAGCCATATCCGCAGGCGTAAATGCCAGGCCTTTGAGGATGGTGCCGATTTTGGCTTCCAGCGACGGCCCGCCGCCAAGCTGGAAGCGTTCCTGAAGGTCGGCGTAGCGTTCGAAGAGCGACAGATCGTCGGTGTGCTCGAGCTGGCCCTCGATTTCCAACAGCTCGCGCTCGACGGCCATCAGATCGGCAAATACCGAGCGGCATTCGTCGACCAGGGAGCGGCCGGCGGCGTGGAGACCGTCCTGCGGCAGGTAGCCGACGGTTTGATCGCGGTTCTGCACCACCTTGCCTTCGTCGAGCGAGTCCAGCCCGGTCAGGATGCGCATGAGCGTGGTTTTGCCACTGCCGTTCGGCCCCACCACGCCCGCGCGGGTACGGTCCGGAATCAGCAAATCCACGTTCTGAAAGAGGGTGCGCCCGCCAAAGTGCTTGGCCGCGCCAGAGAGTTGAATCATTGAAAAAAGTTAACAGTTAACAGTTAACAGTTTACAGTTTGCGGACGGAAGGTTTGGGGGCGCTCTGCGCGCGAGGGAGGCAAAGGCGGCGGCGGCGTGGGAGAGGCGGCCGTGGCGCGGGGCGACCAGGCGGAGCGGGCGCTCAACCTTGAACTGGCGAATCGACACTTCGCGCAGGGCGCCGGCGCGGAGTTCCTGCTCGACCGAAATGCGGGGTACGAAGGCGACGCCCAGGCCGCGGGCGACCAGGTGCTTGATGCTTTCGATGGTGGGCATCTCGACGGCGATGTTGAGCGGGACCTGGCCGCGGCGGAAGGTGCTGACGGTGAAGTCGCGGTACGGGGATTCGACGTTGTGGGCGATGAAGGACTCGGAGGCCAGGCGCTTTAGCGGCACCGGTTTTGCTGCCTGGGCCAGGGGATGGCGCGGATACACGATGAAGGCCAGGCGGTCATGGTAGACGACCTCGGCGCTGAGCTCGCGCAATTCCGGATCGTAGGCGATGACGCCCAGGTCGAGATTGCCGGCCAGCACTTCGGCGGGGATGGTGCGCGAAAGGCTGCGGCGGATTTCGACTTTGACCTCCGGCCAGCGGGCGCGATAGGCGGCGACGATGGGCAGCAGAAAAAACGCCGTGCTCTCGTTGGCACCGACGGTGACCTTGCCGCGATGCAGGCCGCGCAGTTCGCTCAGCTCGTGCTGCAGGCGGAGGCGCTCGCGCAGCATCTGCTCGGCGCGCTGGACGACCAGTTCTCCAGCCGGGGTGAGGCGGGCGCGGCGGCTGGCGCGATCAATGAGGATTTCGCCGCAATCGTGCTCCAGGCGCTGCACGGCCTGGGAAATCGCCGGCTGGGTGCGGTGCAGTTTTTCTGCGGCGCGCGAGAAGCTGCGCTCCCGGGCGACGGTGAGCAGGGTTTCGAGATCGGCAAGATCCATAATTAATGATTATACTATGACAATTATTATCCATTTGACTTAGACGTGTGTCGCCGGGAAACTCAAGGCATGGCGGAGCGGATCTGCATCTTTGACACGACCCTGCGCGATGGCGAGCAGGCGCCGGGCTTCAGTATGACGCCGCAGGAAAAGCTGGCGCTGGCACGGCAGCTTGCGGCCCTGGGGGTGGACGTGATCGAGGCCGGCTTTCCCATCGCCAGCGAGGGCGATTTTGCCGGCGTGGCGGCGGTAGCCGAAGCGTGCCGGACGGTGACGGTGGCGGCGCTGGCGCGGGCGCTGGAGGTCGATGTGCGGCGCGCGGCGGCGGCGCTCGCCGGGGCGGCGCGGCCGCGGTTGCATCTGTTTCTGGCGACCAGTGACATCCATCTGGAGCACAAGCTGCGCAAGACGCGGGCGGAGGTGCTGATGGCGACGACGGCAGCGGTGACACTGGCGCGGACGTTCACCGCCGACGTGGAATTTTCCCCCGAAGATGCAACGCGGAGCGACCGGGCATTTCTGGGCGCGGTGTGCGAAGCGGCGATTGCCGCGGGCGCGCGGACGATCAATATTCCCGACACGGTTGGCTACACGGTGCCGCAGGAGTTTGGCGCATTAATCACCTGGCTGCGGACGCAGGTGCGCGGCGGCGGCGATGTGGTCTGGAGCGCACACTGCCACGACGATCTGGGTCTGGCGGTGGCAAATTCGCTGGCGGCGGTCGCGGCGGGCGCGCGGCAGGTAGAATGTACGCTGAATGGCATTGGCGAGCGGGCGGGCAATACGGCGCTGGAGGAGTTCGTGATGGCGCTGTACGTGCGCGGCGACGCGCTGCCGTTTGCCACTGGGCTGCGGCTGGAACAATTGCATCCCAGCAGCGCACTACTGAGCCGGATCACCGGCATCGGCGTGCAGCCGAACAAGGCGATTGTGGGGGCCAACGCCTTTGCTCACGAAGCGGGCATTCATCAGGACGGGATGCTGAAGTCGCCGCTGACCTACGCCATCATGACGCCTTCCACGGTGGGCCGCGGCGGACATGAGCTGGTGTTGGGCAAACACAGTGGCCGGCACGCGCTGGGCGAGCGGTTGCGGCAGCTCGGCTATAGTCTGGATCGCGGACAGCTCAATGCGGCCTACGCGGAGTTTCTGGCGCTTGCCGATCGCGACAAGATTGTCTCTGACGCCGCGCTGCACGGCCTTCTCCGGCAAACATGCAAAGCATCGTGAAGTTGATCTGCCTGCCGGGCGATGGGATTGGACCGGAGGTCACGCGCGCCGCGCTGGCAGTGCTGGAGGCGGCGGGGCGGCGGTTTGATTTCACCATTGAGGCCGAGGAGGAGCTCATTGGCGGCGCGGCGCTGCGCGCTACCGGTGAGCCGTTGCCGGCGGCGACGCGCGCCGCGGTAACCCAAGCCAAGGCGGTGTTGCTGGGCGCGGTGGGTGATCCGGCATTCGATGGTGAACCGCCGGAGCGGAAACCGGAAACCGGCTTGCTCGCGCTGCGCAAGTTGCTGGGGTGCTGGGCAAATGTGCGGCCGGTGCGGCGTGTCGCGGGCGCGGGCACAACCCCGCTGCGCGAGGAGATCGCGGCGCGGACCGATCTGGTGGTGGTGCGCGAGCTGACCGGAGGCCTGTATTTTGGCGAGCCACGCGGGTTCGCGCCTGATCACACCGAGGCGCACAACACCATGCGCTATAGCGCCGGGGAGATCGAGCGGCTGGCGCGCTTTGCGTTCAAGCTGGCACGGGAGCGCAACGACCACCTGACCAGCGTGGACAAGGCCAACGTGCTCGAAGTCAGCCAGCTCTGGCGCTCGGTGTTCGTGCGGGTCGCGCGGGAGTTTCCGGATGTGCGGCTGGATCATCTCTACGTGGACAATGCGGCGATGCAACTCATGCTGCGACCGGGGAGTTTTGATGTGATCGCTACCGGCAATTTGTTTGGCGACATCCTGAGCGACGAAGCCGCAGTGCTGGCGGGATCGCTGGGCTTGCTGCCCTCCGCCTCGCTGGGCGGCGCGGTGGGGCTGTATGAGCCAGTGCATGGTTCGGCACCGGATCTGGCCGGAAAGGACCGGGCCAATCCGGCCGGCGCGATCCTGTCGGCGGCGATGATGCTGCGGCATTCGTTTCCGCACGAAGAGGCTGCCGCGGCCATCGAGTCCGCCGTCGATGCGGCGCTGCGGCGGGGGCCGCTGCCTGCGGATCTCGCGGTGTCGGGTGCGCCGGTGGCTTCCACCGCGGCGTTCACGGCCGCGGTTATTGCGGGTTTATGACCCTGGTCTTGCCGGCGCCTTCCGGCGGATAGGTGCCCACCATCTTGCCGGTGGCGTCAAAAATGGTCATGGTGGCGCCGGGGATGAGATTGGCCAGGCCGGCCTCGATCTGCTTCACATCGCCGACGACCACGATCACCAGGTGCTGGGGCTGGATCACATCCTTGGTTGCATTCAGGGCCTCGGCTGCAGTCACCGAACGCACGTTGTCGACATAGTTGGCCAGCCAGTCCGGTCCTACCCCGTAGAGGCCGGGCGTCAGCATGGCGTCGGCGAGCTCGCGCTGAGTTTGCAAACCGAGCACGAACGAACCGTTGAGGTAGTTTTTCGCCCGCGTCAGCTCCTGGGGGCTGACTGGCGCCGAGCGGAGCGCATTCAATTGCTGCAGAATCGCCTTCAGCGCCGGCGCGGTGACCGAGGTGCGCACCTGGGTCGAGATCATCCAGGCGCCGAGATCGCGGTAGGGAGCGTTGAAGCTGTAAATGCCGTAGGTGTAGCCTTTGGCTTCGCGCAGGTCAGCGATGAGGCGGGAGTTGAAGCTGCCGCCCAGCACCTCGTTGGCGACGTGAAAAGGGAAGTAGTCGGGCGAAGTGCGCGTCAAGCCGAGGTTGCCAAGCAGGATGGTAGATTGCGCCGAGCCGGGCCGCTCGACCAGATAAATGCGCGTGGTTTTGGGATTGGCGACGGGCGGCGCCGGTGGCGGCAGGGGCGCGCCCAGCCGCCAGCTCCCTCCGAAATATTGCTGCGCGAGATTGTGCGCGCGTGCTGCCTGCACATCGCCCACGATCACGATCTCGGCCTGGTTGTTCGGTAGAAAATAGTTCTGGTGAAACGACACCAGCGCCTGGCGGCTGATTTGCGCGATGGACTCGGGCGTGGGCGCGGTGATGGCGTAGGGATTATTACCGAACAGCAGCTTGTTGAATTGCACCGACGCCAGAAAGCCCGCATCGGCGCGGTTGGCCCGCAGCGTCTGCAGCATATTGGCTTTCTCGAGCGCGACTTCTGATTGCGGAAAGGTGGGGTGCAGCACCACGTCCGCCAGCAGCTCGAACAACTGATGGGCGCGGCTGCCGAGGGCGTAGGCGTTGACGTAAAGAAAATCCTGATCCGCACTGGCGCTTAAGTCGCCGCCCATGGCATCGAGCTGCTGCGCGATCTGGAGGGCGGTGCGCGTGGGTGTGCCCGCAGTGAGCAGGTCGGCTTCGGCGCTGGCCAGGCCGGCGTTGGACGGCGTCAGGCGTGAGGTGCCCGCCCGCAGCGCCAGATGCACGGTGATGAGCGGGAAGCGCTGGTCCTGCACCACGACGATGCGCAGGCCGTTGGGGAGCTGATCGACCTGACTCGTGGGCGGAGCGTAGGCCTTGGCGGGAGGAACCTGCGGCGGCTTCTCCATGAAGGTGGGCGCTTGCGCCGCCAGCGCCAAACCGAACAGTGCGAGCAGGAGTAGAAGGCGCCGGATCATTGCTGACCTCCCGGCGCAGCCGTTTTGGCGGCGGGCTTGCCTGGCAGGTCCACGATCAGATTCAGGCGGGCGCTGGTGAGATAGGTCTGCGCCACGCGCTCCAGATCGTTGGAATTAATATCCATGAACTTCGCCAGTTCGGTGTTGGCGTCGCCGGGGCGGCCGTCGAACAGCGTCGCCAGCGCCAGCAACTGATTGCGGCCGAGGGTGGTTTGCTGCACTCGAATCCAGTCGGAGGCGAATTTGGTCTGCAGCCGATGCAGGGTTTCCGTGGAGACGCCGGTGGCTTCGATCTGGTGAATCTGCTGCATCACCAGTCCTTCGATTTGCTGAGCGTTGGCGTTGGGCTTATAGACCACAAGGCCGGCAAATAGCCCCGGCGCCAGGTAATCGCGGTAGCTGCCCATGGGGAAGCCCAGGCCGCCATCCACTTGCAGCGCGACCTTGTGATCCTTTACCAGCGACTGATACAGGCGCGAACCCTGGCCCGAGAACAGGAGCTGGCCCAGCATTGTCAGCGCGTAGAAGTCGCGGGTGCCGCGCTCCGGACCGTGCCAGCTCATGGTCAGCGCCGGCAGCTTCGCCAGAGCGTCGTGGAGGGTTTGGCGGCGCGGCTGAGCTTGCTGCGGCTCTTTGGTGTTGACGGCCAGCGGCTTGCCGCGGTTGGGAATCCAGCCGAAGTACTTCTCCACCATGGGCTTGACCTGGGCGCTATCGAAGTCGCCCACAATCGTCAGAATGCAATTGCGCGGCGCGTAATAGTCATCGAAGAACTGCCGCACTTGTGCGAGCGTGGCGGCATTCAGGTCTTTGAACGAGCCGATGACTGGGTGCGCGTTCTGCCAGTTTGCGAAGGCCTGCTGCTGCAGGTCCACGTACATCAGGGGACCGTAGGGGGAGTTGTTGACGCGCAGGCGCTTTTCCTCTTCGACCACCTTGATCTGGTTCTGCATTGCGGCCTGGGTGACATCGAGCGCCGAGAGCCGGTCGGCGTCAAGCCACATCACGGTTTCGAGTACATTGCTGGGCACGCTCTCGAAATAAAAGGTGTAGTCCTCGTGCGTCGACGCATTGTCCGTGCCGCCGTAGCCTTCGACCAGGTGATCGAACATGCCTTTAGGCGCGTGCGCCGAACCCTCGAACATCAGGTGCTCGAACAGATGGGCAAAGCCCGACTGCCCCCTGGGCTCATTGCGTCCGCCAACGGCGAACAGCATGCTCTCGGTCACCACCGGCAGAGTGTGGTCTTCGGACAGGATCACCCGCATGCCATTGTTCAGCTTGAACTCGCTGAACGGAATTGGGGGCACCGACACGGCCTGTGCCGCCAAGCTCGCCGCCAAGCCGAAAGACGCAAGGAGAGTAACTGCGACGAATTGAAACCGCATGCTGAATTGAGCATGCCAGAATAAGAGGCATGGCGCCACCGGTCGATCCGGAATTCGCGGCGTGGCTGCTGGCTCAACGCTGGTATGGGGCGAAAGATACGCTCGTTGCGGCCGTCGAGTTGGGGGATCGCATTCCGGAATTGGCGCTCGTGGATATAACGCCCGCGGGCCATCCCGCGGTACGCTATGCGCTGCCCGAGTATGATGGCGGATCGGGACTGGCAGAGGCGGCGCGCGAGCACTGGTTCCATTTGCTGGAGGAAGGCGCGCGCATTGCCGGTGCGCAGGGCCGATTCGATTTTGAAGCGCTGATGCCGCTAGGGGTGTTTGTTTCCAGCCGGCTTTCGCGCGCGGAGCAAAGCAATACTTCGATCCTCTACACCGGCGCCGCGAACGAGCCGCGCTGGATTCTGAAATTGTTCCGGCGCGTGCAGGTAGGCGAGAATCCCGATTTCGAAATTCCCCGGGCGCTCGCCGCGCACACCGGTTTCAGCAACGTGCCCGCAGCCGCCGGCCGCATAACCTATCGTAGTTGGGGCGGCGAGGTGGCAACTCTGGCGGTGTTGCAAAACTTCATTCCCAACCACGGCGATGGCTGGGAATACGCGATCGAACGGCTGCGCACGGGCGAGAACCCGGAGGCGCTGCTCGCCGATCTGGAACTATTGGGCCGGCGCACCGCCGAGCTGCATGCCGCCCTTGCCTCGATTGCCGCCGAGGCGGACTTCACGCCGGAACCAATTAGCACGGCGGATCTCGAGCGCTGGCGCGAGCGCGCACTCGTCGGAGCGGCGGCGGCCGCGCCGGAGGATGCGGCGTTGCTGCGCCACTGGTGTGCCCGGATGGGAGCCGGGGAGACGGGCCTGGAGGGCCTCCTGGGCTGCCAGACAATACGCATCCACGGCGATTATCACCTCGGGCAGGTCCTGAAGACGGCGGGCGATTTCTACCTGTTCGATTTTGAAGGCGAGCCGGCACGGCCGCTGGCGGAGCGGCGGCGCAAGGGGACGGTGATGCAGGACGTGGCGGGGATGCTGCGCTCGTTCGGCTATGCGGCGCACGCCGCGGCGCGGCCGGACTGGGAAGGGCCAGCACGGGAGGCGTTCTTAGGCGGATACCGCAGCGCCCTGGCCCTGGCGCCGGTGCGGCTGGTGCCGGAGGATGACGCGGCGTTTACGCGCGCCTGTTCATTTTTCGAGTGCGAAAAAGCCGTGTACGAACTGGCCTACGAGCGGAACTGCCGGCCGGATTGGGCCGGCATACCGCTCGCAGCCTTGCGGAAGCTACTGGTTTCCTAGCTATTTCCCGGTGAGCGCGAAGCTGCCGGGCAGCCTCTCTTAAACGCGGGCACCCGGCAGAGCTTCGCTCAGCCGCCCGCTATGGCCGGGCCGGGGGCCCATTTGCCCCAGCCCGGCTGCCACTTTCTTAG